>JBHLKP010000134.1:0-10324 GCA_048886525.1 Candidatus Hodarchaeota archaeon
ATTTCATAGTTCGATTTGGTTTTCTTAGAGCTTCCTCGAAATCACAGGCAGAAAAATCCCAAACATCTCTACTGATGAGCATTGCTGTCTTTTCTCACTACGTATTGGATTTTATTGTTCATACACCCGATTTATTGATAATTCCTGGTATTGATTTTAAAATCGGATTGGGATTATGGAATTATTACCTACTTTCAATTTTGATTGAGGCGGTTTTCTTGTTAGGAGGATTTTTAATCTATAATCAAGTAACCCCATCAGGAAACGACGTTAGAAGCAAATATGGAATGATTATATTTATGGTTGTTCTTTTACTGGTAAATTTTATACTAGTTACTCCACACCCCATAACTGGGATTAACATATTCGGTGCATCATTAATCCTTGTATTCCTCTATCTTATATTATCTGGAGCTGCTTTTTGGCTTGATAGGTTAAGAAGTCCCTCCAGTAATTAGAAATTAGAAGGTGATTTCGAGTAGATTTTAAATGACTCTATATTGATGATCTATTCCATTATCTTAATTCGGAAACCAATACATGTTGGTTTTGAAAATGATATACTTGAAATTTTGAAACACACAACATTACACGTTGGTATTACACACAAACCTCCGTATATTCCTAAAATCTTTGATTTTGGGAAACAAATTTCTTTTCAAATTGATATTTCTGCAAAAAAATCCAATTAAATTAAGATATAATGACATTAGATATCATCATAGACTAGTTCATTAGAATAGGACATGAGTTTTTTTTTGGTCATATCCCGATCGATGGAGTCTCTTTTTTGCTATTTTGATTATTATAGCTATCTATAGAAGAAATTCTTGATTACACCAAATATCATAAAATTTATTGATCTGAAAAAAAATAAAGGATAAAATTCGACATTTGATGATATCGAGTTATGTATATTTTTTTCTGAAGTTTTCCATCTGGAATGAGTTACCATGACCAGGATACACACTATTTAATGATAGATTTATCAGTTTATCGATACTAGCATCAAAATCCACAGAATTATCGATTAGAGAACCCTTACTTGGTCCTCGTTTTTCGTTATTTTCGAGTAAGTCACCGATAAACAGATCACCCTCCGTTGTAAGAAAACCAATAGAACCCATGGAGTGTCCAGGGACATGAACAACTTTAGCATTAAATCCATACTCAGAAAGATCATCCCCATCTTCGAGATATATATCTGGAATAAAATGATCACTTTTCTTCAAGTTCATCCTTAATAATGGTAGTATCATTTTAGCAACTTTTCTAATAATTATATTACTACTTTTTCTTGAATAGAAGAGATCTCCATTTTCAACCATTCCTAAATCTTCCTTATGCATCGCTATTTTGCTTTGATATTTTTCACGGAAATGTGCACCATTACCTGTATGGTCAAAATCTCCGTGAGTCAATAAGATTAATGTTAAATTCCCAGGTTGGACACCAGCCCCATCGAGGGCTTTTTCAATATTGATACGTTGATTAGAAAAACCAGTGTCAACCAAAATATACCCAACTGAAGTTTTTATAAGGTAGCAATTTACACCTCTAAATGTAATGATTTTAATCAGGGGAGAAATAGTTGTATTCATCATTATTCACCAATTTTCATTGAATTTCATTTTTTCTATGGAATAGCATGAATTCTTCATTTCATAAGATCTGTTGGAACTTTACCGTTTATCCTCTTTGATGTTGAGGGAATCTTGTTTAAAACGAATGAGAGAATTAACCAACCTATAATCAGATACATAAGAATGAATTTGAAAAGTGCAAATGTCGAATGTGCTATAGCAAGCCAGCTTGGAAAACCCACAGGATTAGTGGTCATCGAAAGGAGGAATGCATTTTCTATTGCATCACAGATAGTAATTAAGACTCCAATTCCTGCAAATATCTTACCTACTTTAAAAGGTAAACTTCCTTGGTGGTATCCCCATGAAAGATGTCTCGCACTACTATAGAAAAAGCAACCATAAGCAATCATGAAAGCATAATCTACGAGATTTCCTAAAATAAAGAATACTATATCTTCAGATTTCATCATGGCAAAATGTGTTTTAATTATTTCTGCACTAAATCCTAGTTGAGTATCATCCAATGTACCAGGATATCCAGATAATTCCAGTAGTAGTATCACGAGAGTACCTGTGATCAACATTAGCGGTAGGCTAATATATATCAAACGTTTCATCAGGAGTTTTCCCGAGTCTTTTAAATTCTCATTACTGATTTTTTCAAATTTTTTCCAACTCATTTCTTTCACCTTTTTAAGTGAATGAGCATTCATTCACCAAGCAGATTCATTTTTAAGTGAATGAACGTTCACTTATATATGTTTTTATTTCTGACTAATCCTCATGAATTTAACTAAAGGAGATTTTCGTATAGAATGAGGCCTAAAGATCAAACTAAATATAATGCCATTGTCAACACTTCGCTTGAATTGGTAAAAGAGTTAGGATTTGTTGGTATTTCAATGTCAAAGATTGCTAAACAAGCCAATCTCTCTCCAGCTACAATTTATATCCATTTCAAGAACAAAGAGGATCTCTTCACTAAGTTATATACAAAAATAAGAACTGACATGAGTAATGGTGCATTAAAAGGAATACAAGAAAAGATGGATATAGAACAAATTTTCAAATCTATCTGGATTAATTCCTTCTCATATAATCTTCACCACCCCGATTACCTCATTTACCGTGAAAAATTCGAACAGACTCCAATGATGGAAAATATCAAACTAGAAGATTTTGAATTATATAATTATGTCAATAATCTTTTCCAACGGGGTATAAAAGAACACATTATCAAAGATCTCCCAATTCCACTTCTAGCTTCTTTCGCTTTTGTCCCAATCATTACTTTACTAAATTTCCATTTTGATGGGATGATTTACATGGATGAAAATTATATAACTGAAGCTTGCGAGATAGCATGGAATACTATTAAGATAAATGATTATTAGCATAAACAATCAAAAATTCAAGAAATTGAGTGAAGAAACTATAAAAAAAGGAATTAACATGAAAATCAATCGTGATTAGGAAGTAAGAATCTCCTTAACTTTAACCAGCATCCCCTTTCAGTCATACTTTTTTATGTTATCTTTCCACCCAGTTGATTGTTCCTGAAGGAATGAAAATTAATGCTTCAACGAGAATAGCAACAAAAGGAATGCTTCATAAAATCTGATACAAAATTTTGATCATTTTAATCAACCAACCGAAACTATTTTGCTATAATTTCTTTATTAATTTTATATAACAGTATTTGGCGTAGCTAAGAATAACCTCTTATATACCAACAAAAAAACCTCATAAAGGATATCGTTGGTTAGCACTAGAAAAGGATGTGAAAAGTTTCGAAATATTTGATTCTTAGCTAGAATTCTCATTTAAATTCACGTTGGTCGTCCAGACGAACCTCCGTATATTCCGATATTCCAAACTTCTAAAGAATAATAATTCATTGACTAATTATCCTCAGAAGTTAGTTCATCATAAATAGCTGAAAATTCGTCTAAAGCTGCCTGTAGATTATCCACAATGTCTGCAGCGATTTTTTCTGGTGATGGCAGGTTTTCTAGATCTTCTAAACTTTCATCTTTGATAATGGATTCTACTGATTCATCATATCAATAGTCGGTTGAACCCATGATTCTTGAATTTTCTTTGCTTCGTTCAAGTAATCTACTACGCGGGCCTGCTCAATTCGTTCTTTAATTGATGCTTTTCGTGTCACAAGTTCATTCCATTTGTCTAATTCGGATTGAACTTTCTCCTGTTCATATTTAACCTTTAATAGAAGATTTGAAAGTTTTTTTTCGGTTGCTATTTGCTTTGCAGAACTTATATGATCATTCGCTTCCTCAAATTCTCCTTGGACTAATGCTAGCTTTGTTTGTAAGAGAAGAGACATAACAATAAGCATAGAAGAATTTTGTTCTTCTGCAATACTTTTTAGCTTATAGGAGAGCTCAGTGACTTCTTCAAAAAGCTCTTCTGCTGTATCAGAAATTAAAATTTCTAAGATAAGTAATTCACACAGATTTAACATTGATAGAACAGTTATACTGTGGTCAAGCACGTCATCTGCAATAATTTCTCTAAAAATCTGCTGAGCTTGAAGTTTTTCAATTCCTCTCTTGCTCATTTTACGAATGATCGCTTCAGAAAATCGACTTCGTTGTTTAACGTACTTACTCTTGCTACCTGTCTCTATTTTCTTGAGTTTTGAGAGATATTCACGCGCAGAATCAATATCATTTAGGTCTTGAAGTATAAGAATAATATGAAAGATAATGTAGCTCCCCCAAAGTGCAGTCCAACCACCAATAATTATCTTTTTATATAGCACATTCCCGCTCTCCAAGTATTCAAGGGCATTTAAATAATTCCCAAGCAGTTTATTGACAATACCTAACTGTACTTTACAATTAAGGATACCAATCTGAATATCTAGCTTATCAAAAATCAAAAAACTCTGATTTGCATTCTCGAGGGCGAGACTCGTCTCCCCTTGAAGAGTATAAATTTTTGAAAACCTTAGAAGTGCAGAAGCAATTCCTATCTCGCTTTTCATTACTTCTGAGAGCTCTTTTACTTTCGTATTCCACTTCAATGCCCTACTAAGCTCCCCGCAAACCAAATAAGCCTCTGCAATGCTTGTTGTTGCAAAAGTTATACCTTGAACGTTTCCTATTTTTTCATGTAAGCTAAGAGCACGCTGATTATAATCTAACATTTGCTTCATGTCGCCTTTAAGTCCATAAACCCAGCCTATGTTACCGTAGGCCATTGCGATTTGATAATCTCGTCCAAGCTCTTCATTGGTCTTCAAAAATTTCTGATAATAATCTAAAGCCAAATCATATTTTTCTTTTCCTTGATAAACAACTGCAATATTATTGTAGATGGTACTTAGTCGAATCTTGTTATCCATACTCTGATAGAGGGCACTACTTTTCTCATAATAAGTTAACGCTTTATCTTGGTCACCCGTTTCCGAATTGTAAACCCCTAAGACATTATAACTATGAGCAATTAATGTTTTATTCCCAATTTTTTCACTAATGGCTAGGCTTCGCTCAAAATAATCATGAGCCAAGTTTTGCTTTCCAGTTACGGTAAGGTGAACCCATCCTAACTGTATTAAGCTCTCAGCAACATCATGGAAATTTTCAAGCCCTTGTTTGATAAGTAAGCTCTTTTCCAAATTTTCTATTGCTTCTTCAGTTTCTCCTCTCTCAAAGTGTAAATTCCCTCGTAAAAATGCGATCGATCCTTCATATTCTTCCAGATCAAACAATTTCTCTTGTGTAAGTTTATTTAACAGTTTTTCTCCATTTTCAATCGCATTTGCTAAATCTTCCAACTGAAACAGCTCTGTTTGAAGATAACCAAAATATATCTGTGCCACCAATTGCTGGAGTTTCGAACCATCATCCTGACTCTTAGTGATTGCTGCTTCGGATATGTCTCCTGCTTCTTTTAACTTTCCCTGTTTTTGAAGCAGACGAATACGCATTATCAATCCATTTAACTCATCTTCTTCACTTAGACCATCAATTATGGACATAGCTTGGTCATATTTTCCTTCTTGTATGAGCTGCTTAATTTCTGGTACTAACACCGGATCAAATCGCCCTTTTAGATTCAGTTTAAAACAGAGAATTTTCGAAAGCTTGAATATCTTTCGCTCTTACTAATATTAAATATTTTTAAAGAAATTTCTTAATATATCTTAATGCACACTCCAAAGTGGATTCTTGGGATTCTAACACTCTAGAATCAATATGAAATGATATCTATGCTTTTAACATAACCCTCTTTAATCATAGAACGTAGGTTAAGTTATGTAAAGTATATAACGAGGTATATACAGTTAGAGCATGCACCGTTTAAATAACCTAACTCGTGATTCTCTAGCATGGGACAAGTTGATAACAGAGAACCTAGAGCGGGCCTGAAAACATTATTTGTTCACTAAAACAACGCTTCTCGGAACAGCTTCAAATCATTCTGTCCAAATGTACCGCTGATTATTCCTTTTTCTTGAATTTGAATTCATTGATCGTTCCACCGAAAACATAATAGTGCTCGGTAACAATATCTTCTGGATCAATATCTTGTTCATCTATTTCTTTTTTTATCTCATCCTTGATACTGTACATCTCGCCCATGAAATCAGTAAGGGCCTTACTTATTCTGATCATCTGTTTAGGGGAAAAAACATCTATCGCTATGCTCAGGAGCGAATAAGCTCCAAATGGAATGCCTTTCTCTTTTACCGGGACATAACCTTCTTTAATTGCTTTCTCGGTAGCTGAAAAATTGTTGAGAATAAAATTTTCAATAGTATGATGATAGGATAATGCTCTTCTAGTACTTTCAGTAATATTTCCGAGATTGGGCCGATTTTTAAGCTGTTCGATAATCATTCCTGTTATATCAGAATCAGGGATTTTGCTCCATTTCTCGAATATATCGGGGATTTCATTATCGATTGCTTTACTAAAACTAACCTTTTCATAATGATTCTGGACTGCTTCTGATAACTTGTAATACTTGCCACGAGATGTTTCCGTTTTCTCTTGATCGATTTCAATGATCCTCGGCTTTTCTGGTTCAGTTAAAAAACTTGTAATGTGATGGAATATCGTGCTTTCAGTCTTACCAAGTAATTTTGATAATAACTTGATGTTTAAAGAACCGTACATCCGTAAAGCTTCCACGATTCTATATTTTGTCTCGACCTTGAAATATTTCCTCAATTTCTGTTTTATTATTTCATCCAAGTTATTTCTGCCATTTGACAGGCCAGTAGTGCTTTTTTCCTTCATGTTTCACCATCTAGGTTACAGTATGAAGTAATTTTCTATCTGAACCTTCCAGTATAATAATCCTTATAAATCTAGAGGATAAAAATATTTTGATAATTCTAAGTTTCATAGAATATATTTGATGATCGAATTTTAGTGAAAAAGTGATTGGAATGGCAAGAACTGTTCAAGATATGAATATAAAAGCAGAGAACAATGATGAGAGTCAGTACTTTTTCAGATCAATCAAGGAAAAGGAAAGAATGGCTTTTTATGAATATGCTTTTGAGTCTACGAGGGAGTTTAGCGAGAAAGAGAAAGGTTTTAACTTCTCTTTCCTAAAAAGGTTTTGTCAGTTTAACAGACTGATGCTTGGACTTCCATTCAAGATCCTAACTCGGAATGTAAAAGATATTGTTGTAAAATTTGACGGTAAAGAGATCATTGCTGGATTCACCATATTTTATGACAAGAAAAAGGATGAATATCACATGGGTAATTTCTTCACGAGATCTGAATACCAAGGAAGGGGGATAGGCACCCTCGTGCTGAAAAAAGTTATGGATGATTATGGGGACAAGAAAATCCACATTGAGGTGGATAAGAGAAATGAAGTGGCACTTCACCTTTATCGAAAATTCCGTTTCCAAGAAAAATCATCGGTACATGAATTTGCCTTCGATATACCTCTTGAGACAAAAGATTTCCCTGCTGGTTATTCAGCAAGGATCGCCGTGAAAGATGATCTTAAAAAACTGGACCACTTGATGAAAGAAGTTCCTGATATGGAGAATTTATCTAAAGAGTTCAAGAAATCCCTCAATAAAGTAAAAAAGAAAAAATTTCGTTTGCAGAATTACTTACCCGCGGTTTTAATTAGGGATGGTGAAATAATGGGAATAGGTAACGCTTACTGGACAAAAATGACCCCTGATTCGGCGGTAATCATAGCCAATGCCGTGCTTCCTGAAGCGAAAGAATCTTATCCATCATTCATCAGCTTCCTTACCAGAGAAGCGAAAAAACATGGCATTAAACGCGCGGAATGGGAAAAAACTGAAAAAACTGAGGTCTTTTTTGAGGAAATGAAACCGTTCCTACCTAAACCGATCAGAATGACATATAAAATGGAGTCCACTTCATGAACGTAATAACTGCTGAGAATAACCCTAATTCAAAATACAATATTCGATGGGTACTTAGTATAAGTATCCCTTTAGGATTATTCTTTAATTTCATCAATCTTTATCTTTCTATCACCATGGGGTTTATTTCGGTTGGTATAGGATCAATTTTTGCTTTATTAATCGGAAAATTAATTTTAAGTTGTAAAAAATATGATAGTAAAGCTAATTTGTCATTGATCTTAATTGCTTTCGGAGCTTCAATGGCTGCTGAAGCCAGTATAAGTATTTTGTTCTTAATATGGCTTGTTCAAAATCCCGATCCAGCTGTTGTATTGAATGTTCCGTTTTGGTTATTACCATCGGTTGAAATAATTGAAAATCGTGATATTTTCAATCCTGCTTGGATTCCCCCTTTAATAACACATTGGTTTCTCATGGTAATTCCAGGACTCATGGGAATAATTTTTGCTCTTAAAATATCTGATAAATTCATTCATAATGATGAAGAATATCCTTTTCCCACTCAAATACAGAACGTAGAAACTATTTCTGTTATGACCGAAAGAACTGACAAAATTCCTCTCTTTCTCAAATGCGCAGTTGTAGGATTCTTGTTTAGTGCCATTACAACGTTTGTAGGTTATAGTATTCTTGACTTCAGTCAACCTGAAAATGGTTGGATTCTCGGAATTTCTTTAGGCGTCGTAGGTGTTACCTTATTTTCTTCTGGATTCATTATAGATAATTATAAAATAACATTATGTGCCACAATAGGTGCAATTATCTTTTACGGTCCTGTATTTGGTCCTCTCTTTTTAGGCAATTTCGAACAAGAAACGGATTTTTTCTCTGTATTCGTTCATGGACTTCAGGATGTTTATATCTCTTTCCTGATAGGAGCTTTGTTAGGAGCTATTTTGTTAGGAAGTATTGTTCATCAATTAGTCAAAAAATTGTTGAATAAGAATACAACAAAAGAAGAGGATGAAAAAAAAAGTAATTCCATCCCAGATTCAGAAGAAAAAGAAATTAAAGAAGAGAATTCTCACGATAGAGAATTATTAATAGAAAAAGAAACACCTTCTAGGCAGAAAAATGTTATTACAAAGATTATCTTAACCCTATACTCTCTAATAAAGACTAAATTCTTCCTCGGATATTCAATATTATTCTTACTATGTGTAGTTTATGCTTATGGATTAAATATTTACAAAAATAACCTTATTGTTACAATACTGTTACTATCTTGGATCATGGGGTTTGGAACAATGATAATACTAACTATTGCTATTACAGGAATAGCTAAGAGTGCAAGTGCGACAATTCCACCCTTCATTTTTAATCAACTACCAATTTACTTCGCTTCAAATCAGGTATCTTATTTACCTTACATAGCGAGTCCTATTCCTGAAACACAAGAAGGAGTGCAAATTATAAGTTATTCAAAACTTGCACTTATGACGAACATAGACAAAAAAAGCATGCTTGTTGCTTATTTTACTGGTTATTTCTCCGCAGTTGTTACTATTCCTTTCTTTGCGCTAATCCTTTGGTTCACTCTAGGAATAGGAACACCTGAATTTCCTGCTCCTGCATTTCCATTTAATAAAATCCTTTTAACTGCTTTTGCAGCTAGAGATATTGGTGTGGTAATTAATTATTTTGAATTATTAGGTGGACTGCTTTTTGGTATTATTATCGGTCCAAATCTAGGATTGGGATTAGTCTTTGGTTTTATTTTCCCACCACATATGGCGTTTCCGCTTACACTTGGAGGAATTACAAGATTTTTTGTTAAACGGAAATATGGAAAGGAAAAAGTTAAGGATTCAGGTATAACAATGGTGACTGGTCTGAATGTAGGAGCCAGTATAGTGTTGATTCCATTAGTACTTCTCGCTTTCCTCTAGATAGATCCCTTTATGGTGTTCGTTTCAGGTATATAAAATGATATGTTGATGTTTGGAGACTTATTTCTTTTATTGATAGTACAATAATTTTACATTAAACGCTGGTTAAAAAATTTTTTAAAAATGTATATACAGGGAAAATTAGAATAGATAGTCGGAGATCTTTAAGAATTTCCACCTTGGTATTTTTAGAACCGTAAGATTTGCTAAGGTTTATCACTTCTAAGATATTTCCCATTTTTAAGTAAGTCCTTAATTACTCTTGACAAAAAAGTAGGGCTTCCTTTATCAAAAAAGAATGTCTTTTAAGGCAGCTAATAATTCATGAGAACTATTTATAAAGAGATCTAAGATTAAAGAGTCCATGAAATGCATAGATAGTACATGAAATGAAGGGAATTGGATTATCAAGGCTTTTCTTAAAATAATAGCCTAGAAGCGAGCTTGATAAT
>JBHLKP010000135.1:0-10277 GCA_048886525.1 Candidatus Hodarchaeota archaeon
ATAATAGTGTTAATATGGCATTTTACGATATAAAATGAAATAATGCAATAGAGGATACTTTTGTAATCTAAACCGCCTTTTACGACCTGAGATAAATCACTTAAATTTTAGATGAACTTTTCTTTAGTTGACTTAAATTACTAAATTATTTCTTTAATTGAATCTCCAAATTTTGCATTAGTCTTTAACGATCAAGTAAGATGGCCAATTTAACTGTAAAAGATAATATTTATGATAATCTCCTGAACAGGATTTGAAAACGTTGTAAGTAGTGGAAAATTAGGGATACTAAATGAACCCGTTAGCCAACGAATTAAAAAATCCCTATCCTTGGGGCCCTTTATTATATACTTAAGGTTTCTTAATCTATTTAATAGATTCTTTTAATGCGTGAAATATGAAAGGTTTTTACTTAAGAATGACCGATCAGCCAACTAAACAAATATTAGGTTTAGTAGTTATTGCTTATACAGTTTTTTTCTTAATTATTCTGTTTATTTTTATTCCCACCTCCACTGTTATATCTGAAACTGGTTATTCAACATCAGATCTTCAACAGACTACTACTTCAGAAGAAGTAGTAATTATTCTCAGTGAATGGCAAGAAGTAAAACCAATGATATATTTACAATACCTAGGTGATTATATTTTTCTTATTTCGGGATTGATAGGAAATACCGCAATATTTGCATTATTAGGGAAAAAAATAAAAGAAAATGGCACCATAATACTTCCATTTGTTGGATTTATTACAGTCTTCTTATCTAGAGGAGCTGATGCGCTGGAAAACACATTAACGTTGATTTTAATAGCATTTCCTGATTCATACCCTCGGTTCATTTTGTCTATTTTGCCCTTTGTCCCTATAATCAAATTTACCTTTGTTGGAATTGTTTATTCACTTATAATCATTAATTTGATCTACTGCTTTCTTTTAAGGTGGAAGAAGGCTTGAATTTGCGCTATTGCTAAAATTTTTGCTACTAATTAATCCAAACTAATTGCCATTAAGCCTTCTGAATGACCTGTTTTGTAATGCTGATGAATTGTTGGTGTTAGTTCAACCTTTGACGGTATTCTTTCTTCTATTGGTTATTACATTCTCAATTTTGGTGTTAATCCAGCCATTTACGAATGTTTATACATATCTATAGAAATCTGCGTTAATTTAATAAAGTGATTAAATCTTCTTAATGTGGAGTTTATTCTAATGTGGAGGAAATTAAATGAAACATTTCAATTATCGTTAGTTTTTGTCTGCATCCTTCTAAATATTCTTATTGTATCAACAGGACTTTCTAATCAAGAGCTGGAAACAATTTCGGTAATTATTGATTCCGATGGTGCTCCAGATGATGTTTATGCAATTTTGTATCTTCTTAAACACCCAAGAGTATCTGTTCGTGCATTAACTCTCTCATGTGGCGTAAGTTATGTAGAAGAGGGTGCTACTAATTTTATAAAACTACTGAGTTATTTGGGTTATGAAGACATCCCTGTTGCAGCAGGAAAGGAAACACCAATACTTACAAATCACACTTTTCCCAATCCTTGGAGACAAGGGAGTTACAATTTTTATGGTTTAGACTTACCGCCTACTGAAAATAAAGTTTCTAACCTTAATGCTTCAGAATTAATTGTTTCAATAGTTAATTCATCCCCTGAAAATATCACAATTGTTGCATTAGGTCCACTTACTAACGTTGCGCTGGCGATTCAATCTAATCCGTCAATTATTGGCAAGATTGAATTATTAGATATTATGGGTGGTGCATTAAATGTACCTGGTAACGTGGGAATTGAATCAGATATTCCTAATTATGAAGCTGAATGGAATTTCTATATTGACCCACATGCAGTACATACAATCCTCACTTCTGACATTCCCATCTTGCTTATTCCCTTAGATGCTACAAATAAGGTTCCGATCACTGAAGAATTTCAAGAAAATCTAGGACAGGTAAAACTAACCCCTGAAGCTGATATTGTTCATCAGGTGCTAACCCCGGGACTATACTTTTGGGACATTCTAACAGCAGTTGCGCTCACCGATATTGAAGTAGTAACAATACAAGATTTTCATTTAGAAGTTGTCCTTGACGAAGAAAATCATGAAGGTGAAACTGTGTCTATTAAAGGAGAACCAATTAATGCTCAGGCTGCAATTGATGCAGATCGGTCTGCTTTTGAGGCAAAATTTTTAGAGATTATAAATTCAATAGAGACTACTACTTTGATAACTGAGACTTCAACTACTTCTAGTACAACCAAACTTAGAACTGCTAGCTCTTCACCTACAACCTCCCAAACTAGCTCTATTCAGTGTTATTTTCTTCTGATTAACGTTATTTTTGTCCTTCTTGTATATAGATCAAAGAAAAAATGAAATAAATCTGAATTCGACTACTAAGTCCATGATTTTTAACAGAATACTAATTCCTAATACAAAAACACTAAGGATTTATCACCCTAATAAATGTCTAGAGAATGAATAGCAATATAATTTACAGTCAAATTATTATCTAACCTTTGCTTCTGAATAAATTTTAAGTTAATTTTAAAGAATTTTCTCAAATAATATCGCGAAAAGAGGATACATTCACTAGATAACCTCATAATCTTAAAAACTCTTAAAATTAACGGGGGATACCAATGTTCTGGAAATTCCTTGGAAGGGTTTTAGATCGTGTTAGAAAACCAGAAAGAGTGACATTAGAAGAAATTCTAAACAAAATGGGAATTAGTGAATCTGATGAAATTTATGAGAAATTACATCTTGATTTGGAATTATTAATTAAAAGGAAATCACGAGAAAAAGACTTCATTCAATTTTTTGATTTATTGGGAGGCTTACTTTACAAAAAATATAACTCGGAATTATCAAAAAAGAATTTGGAGATAATTGACCGAAATGAAACAATTCAAAAATTGAATGAAGATATCAACCAAAGTCGGGAACAATTAATAGTTGAGATTGTATTGAAGGTGTTTTCAAAAAAAGTTGTTGCTATACTTGATCGTCCTACATTCCAGATATTGCATATTTTATTCAAGAACTCTGTAAGCGAAAAATCACTAAAAAATAGGTTGAATATCAAAAACCATGAATTACATTGGAGATTAAGCTATCTTAAGGGACTTGGCTTAGTTAGGAGCGATTATACAAATAATAATGTTAAATATTCTTTATCAAATGTTGGAATAACAATTTTTGAGACTCATGGTAGAGAATTTGAAAAGCTGATTGATCTTTATTTGAAGGATAAAGCTTACCAACTTTCTTTAAAAGCTGTGAATCGAGATTTTACTATGGCTAAACGGTTAAAAAAATGGATCCAAAGTCACAAGGCGAGGGGCCACATGGATCAAATTCGTAAATTACAAAAAAAATTCACAAAACCCAGGTTAATTAGTCAGGCTTTCTTTTCTAAGAAAGAGCAAGGTATAACCCATGAAAAACACATTGGAGTAAGGATTACTGATCATCATGCATCAGGAACGCTTCTTCTCTTAGAATTGGATAATTTTGATTATAAAAATAGTTATAATTAATGTTGATCCATTTAAAGTAATCATACAATAAATTCGTATTAATTTTTTACACAGTTATTGATTTGATTCTTCGGAGCGTGATTCTTATAGAGCCAAAAATGTGCCCAGAATGCATGTTTACCAATAAATATACTAATAGCCATTGTACACAATGTGGATTCATCCTCCCACCAGTTTCAGGATCTAATGACGGTCAAGAAGAGATTAAACATCCCAAATGCCTTTTTTGTGGGCAAAAAATAAAAGAAAGCTCGGAAACTTGCCCAACATGTAATAAATCGCTACTTATTCCTTGGTATGATAATTTATTAATTAGATTGTTCTCATTATTACTATCTATATAAAAGATAGAATATACCCAAACACATTTTGAATTCCTTTCCTTAAAAAGAAGGCTTCTTTTCTTTTTCTTTGTTGTTTATATGTTGGTGAGTTCATTCATTGTAGTTGTTCTTCTTCAAGGTGATTTTTTTGTACAAATTAGTGTTGTTTTTGGTTTACCGATTATCATGATTTTTACATATTATTTTTACATTAAAAGGAAATATCCAGCCGTTTTTTCTACTCCTGCTAATAAAGAAGATATATCTACTGAATAAGCTAAATCATTTATTCACATTAAGACTTTTTAATCTTTAAAAGAACCCCAAATTAAATTTGTATTTGTTAGAGAAACAAATTAAGAGTCAAACAAGTGTATATTGGATTAATCCAGCCATGGCCGACGTTCGAGAATATAGCGTTCATTCGGTTGATGTTCAAGTATTCACTTACTTAAATTTCTGGGATTATTGCTGGATTAGAATGAGATAATTCACTAGGTAAATAACCTATAGATAATTGTAGAGGAGGAATTTTCTAACATATGAGCGCCTGAAATAACCCAGAGGTTACGTGTCCGATACCAAACGTATCCTGATATCATTGATGAATAAAAAACAAGCAGAATACTTATAGAACCTAACGCTAGAACTAAAATTAAATCGGATCCAAATAACATGGCCATTCCTAAAAAATGAGATGGAATATGACAAATAGCAAATAGAGCGGAAGCAAGTAAAATCCCACGTTGATTACCATACCTTCTTTCCAAAAATGTTTGAAACACACTCCTAAAAGAAATCTCTTCACCAAACCCTACAACTAAATACATATACAGTGCTTGGAATATTGTGTAGTTATCTCCTCCTAATAATTCGATATTTCCACTCATCCAAAATAGGTAATTAAGAACAAAATTTGGAAGAACCATTACTAGAAGAACTGGTATCAGAAAAATAATCTTGTATGATCGAGCTCCAAGTTGCGAAGGCTTTATTCGGTCATGTACTATAATAGCTGCAATATAAGCAAAAATTATTATGTATCCAAAATATGTCATTCCCCCCGCTAATCCTACAAACATAAAAAGGAGGAGCAGGATTTGGTTTTTATCTAATCGTTTAAAATAATCACGAAATCGCTCAATATCCCTACCAGTTGTCAGTAACCATCCTCTTCTTAATCCAGCAGTAAAGACAATTATTCCTATCAGAAGCATAATTAACATTAATGGACCACCAAATTGAGCAATAAAAAAATAAATAGCCCAAATAAAACCAACATGATAAATAATGTATTTTTGTTCCTGTTCAGGCGATTCACCCTTCCAAAGAGTGTCTAATGATGTCTCATTTTCTGAAAATTGATTCGAAATGATTTTAATTACACCTAAAGGAATGATTAGATACACAAAGGGAAAAATTATCATCAAAACTAATAGAAGATTTTGATCTTGAATAATTGATCCAAAGCAAGGCAAAGCTAAGTAAACTAGAATAAACCATATGAATAAGACGGTCATGAAAATTTTTTCATCTTTAAATAAAGTTTTTAGCCTTAATATCAGAATTTTCTCTGTAATATTCTCATTTAAAGGTTCTTTGAAATTTTTCACAGCCTTTTTCAGTCATTTATTATTATTATTAAAGTTATGTTAAGGCATTATGTATAATTGTCTATCATGGTTAAATTTTCTTAAATCAATGTACCTACCTGTTTTATCACTTTGTATATTCCAGAGTATATACTTTCGTAATCTAAACAAATTTTGCACAACATTAGAAATAAAAAGGTTCTGCAAAGAGTTTAATAATTTTTATTAAGAGTCAAAATTAATGTATATTCCGCTTGCCATCCTTGTATTTGAAGTTTTTGTTACTATTACATCCGCAGGAGTTTTTATAATCCTTTTTTTAAGGAAAAGCTGGCTTGATCTGGTTACTCTCGGAGGAGCGAGTATTTTTGGTGTAACATTGGAATTCTGTAATGTACTTTTTTTTGAGACGTATCATTATAATGTTCTTTTTCTTCTTCAAATCGGAATCCCTCCACAGAACATACCATTAAGCATAGGTTTAGCGTGGGGACTGATCATCTATTCATCAATGATAATTTCAGATAGTAAAACCCTCTCCAATCACGTAAGACCATTCATGGATGCCACCCTTGCTTTAACAATAGACCTTTCAATGGATGCTATAGCCATTCGTCTTGATGGGGGATTCTGGACGTGGTTTGTTCCATTAACAACTTCAGTGGACGAAGTGAGTTTCTTTGGAGTCCCCTATGGAAATTTTTACGGATGGTAGATGGTTGTTTTCATATTTTCAAACTTTGTGCGTTACGGTAGGGGTCTTTGGGCAAACTCAAAAAAAATTGGGGCTTGTTTCTTTGGAATTGCTCCATTTTTAAGCTGTATTCCGTTATATTTTTCTCTAGAGATGATAAGAGGGACAGCTATTTTATTACTCGGTCTTGGCTTCTATTCCGAATGGGATCAGGCTATATATTTTAATACATTGTATTTAGCGATTTTAGTCATGATAATTGGAATATTAATTCCAATTATTGCTTGGAAATATCAAAAAAAGGATTTTTTCACCAATGAGGTTTATGACACGGTCACAGCACCTATAATACCTCGTGTCACGTTTCTAGGGTTTCACCTTATCTTCTTCTTACTTGGACCCCTCTATCAAATTTGGTTTGAACTCCCTCTCATCTTAATCTTAAGTCTACTTTTATTTAGCTTTCATGTTTATCTTTCAAATACATTCGCAAAGCCATTTGATAATTTATAGACCTTTTCCTCTTTTACTGCATCAATATCTTCATTCCAAAGAGTTCCCCATACTGTTCTAAAAGAAATCCTACCGCTTCGAAATACAAGTCGAGATATTTCAGTCTTTTTTCGTCAGACGATCTTAGTCAAAAATAACTTTAGTAATTTTTCGCAAATATTTCTAGTCTTTTTAGTGGTTCTAGGATGTTTTTTCGTCCATATCCGATTCTGAAATGGCTATCTCCAAAATCGAATTTACTACTAGGCAATAACAATACTCCCTGCTGATTAAGCAATTCTTGACAGAATTTCTCTGCAGAGACATTCTTCTTTAATCTAGGAAAAGCTACTGTACTTGCAGAAGGTGCATTCCAATTGAATGTATTATTATTCTTCTCAAAAAATTCTTGTAATATTTCTAGATTTGATAAAACTATCTCAATGTTTCTTTGTAGAATAGATTCTTTATGTTTTAGAGCCAAAATAGCAAAAAATTCGCTTAAAGCACTATTACATATAGTTGTATAATCTTTAAGAGCAGCTATTCTATTAAATAAGATTTTATCTTCTGTGACAATCCAACCAATACGTAGCCCTGCCAAACCAAAAGATTTTGAAATAACTCCTAAGGATATCGCTTTATCATATAAATCAGCTGCAGATGGTAATCGTTTAGATTGATTATGCTCTAAAAAACGATAAACTTCATCTGAGAATAGGTAAATATCATAATCTCGCGCTATACGAATTAACGTCATGAATTCTCGTTCTGAGATCAGAGTTCCAGTCGGATTATGTGGAAAATTTATTATTATCGCTTTGGTATTCTTTTGGATGCTCTCCTCTAGAAAATTAATATCTAGAGTCCAATTATCAAGAGGGTTCATTACCCATTTTGTTATTTCGCATCCGATTGAATGTGCTATTTCATAGAGAGATTGATATGCAGGATATTGAACAATTATATGGTCTTCTCTCTCTAAAATAGAGTTCATAAAAATGAAGATTGCTTCTTCTGCTCCTGAAAAAACAATGACATTGTACATTTCATTGTTATAGTAAATTTTTGAAATTTCTTTTCGCAGATCTGGATGCCCTAAATATTCTGTATATCCTAATTTTAGATTTTTTAGTTTTTTAGTGGCAGTTTCTTCGAGATTGAGGAGTTCTTGGACATTAAATGTCTCACAATCGGATGCACATAAGATATAAGGAGCTTGAAACTCATACTTGGCAAAATATCGTTCTAATTTGAAATTACTTATTCTCATTGAAGTAACCTCGTATCAGAGGTCGTTCGTTAAAATTTCCATGACCAAATTTAATTCTTATTTTACATCAACTTTCACTTGTGAAAACTGTTCTCTATCGTGTTTATGATGTACGATTAATCAATTAATTTGAGGCTTTTAAAAATAAGTGTCTATATTAGTAAAGCAATAAAAAAGGTACTAATCCAGCCTTTTGTATTTTCTTACCTCCTTAATTATTTATATTAACTTTTTTCTATCATCACTTTCACGACTTAATGACTAGGTTCCTAGGGACTATAATCCAGCCATCATATTAATGGATCTTCTTTTCTGCTTGATGAAAAAATTCATTATAGCCACTCCATTCTAATAATTACTTATCTATGGGGATTATTAATGGACAATGAATTCAAGAGGAGAAGAGAATAAGCTATCAAACTAAAAAAGTGAATTACTCCTAGAATAAATTGAGAGAAAATGAATGATATTATTTTAAAGTTCATTCTAGGATCATTCACCTCTGCTGAACTTAGTAACATGAACGAATAGAAAAAAATTGACTAATCATTTTAGGAATGGATTTTCACAAAAAATCATGAAAAAAGCGTTTTAAGATTTTGATAAAGATTTAATCCATCTAATTAGCTCAAATAAAGATTTTATCACTTCTATGTTTTTGGACTAGTATAGCAATTTTGATAACTTTATATTTCATGTTCTTCTACCTTTTTTCTTATAACATAACACACTGATAGTTAGGAATATAGATGTAATGAACAACGGGGTAGAAGTAGTTGTAATCGGATCAAGATATTTCTCTTTTGAACATTGATGCAGTTGAAGCATTAGCAAAAAATACTCATATTCAATTATTTCATGATTCTGGAAGCTTATGTTTGACCAGAATTCATAGTGTTGACTGAACTGTAATAGAATCCCCAATTGGTTCGAATACCAGAAATATTGGCAATTTTTTGTTTTAAATGTACTATATGTTGATGTATTAATATCTTCAAAAATTTGAATCTTTTCTTCGATCGCAGATATCTTTATGGCTGGGGAGGAGTAATTTTCTATGGTGTAGTCAATTGTTTCATTGATGAACACTGAAGTATTCCATGTTTCTGTTGTATTTGCATAATTAAGTTTAGAATCCCAGTCAAATCGTTCTGAATTTATTGGAATTATATAAAATGCTGGATCAAATTTAGCTATTGCATGATATGGGTTAAATTTCTCATAAGTAGAAGGATCGAATAGTGATGTATTAATGGCTGAATTTACTGATCCCCCGATACTATCAAGACAGAAATAATCCCTTTCAGGACGAGTTGACATATTTTTCATAGACCAGACCATTCTAACTTCATCAATCGCTGATCCCTCTAGCCATATTCGTTCTGTTCCCCAGTCAGTGTCTTCTTTCTTCCAAATGTTCATGTCTAGTGTTGCATTTTCATTGGTTTCTGAAATATTTCCCATTTCTGTCCTTGAATAGTAAATCTCATCACCTTCAGAGAAAGCCCAATCATTTGAAGACATCTCTCCTTTACTGGATATCATTCCTGATCCAGTGTAGCATAAAATTATTAAAATGATTAAAAAAACATTTTCTACTCTCATTTTTCCCTTCCTTCTCAATTGATTATTCATAAAATCATCACTTTATTACTTTTGAGTAGTTATTATTTTTACTAAGGTAACATTCCAAGTGTTGTTCTATTTTTAGAATATTCTTATATATAATTCTCATATCTAAACCAGTACCACTACTGAAATAAATTCTATAGAGATTTTTCTAATATTAATCCAGTTATAGACGACATTCTATCTAAAACAGGCATTGACACCTCTTTCCTCTTAACTCCAGATCGAATTTTTCATCTTTTCAAACGATCTTCTAGCTCAGATGATGATTTTCAATATTTCCCTCTTCATATATTGATTTGATAGATACCGAAAGCTTGCATCGATGGATCTTCTCAACGGTTTCAACCCAGTATTTCAGAGCCAATTTTCTGATGGATCCTTACTTACTTTTTTTACTCCTTTTATTTTATGGATTTCTTTTCTAAATAACTATGAATGATTATAATTCCTTTAATAATCCTCACTACAGCTTGATAGCATTTTTTGAGACTGTTAGATGTTCTTGAGGCACCTTCATTTCTTTAATTAAAATCCGAAAAAAATGACTTAATTCCACTTACCAATCCAGCCTTTTACGAAGTTAAGACGATTATTGAGCTGTACGGAAATATACAAGGACATATTTTTTAAATTTTAACCAGATTTTCTTTTATTCGCAATATTATAGAGATTTCTTATGGTATTAATTTGACCCAAATGATATGCATCGTGATAGATCA
>JBHLKP010000136.1:0-1659 GCA_048886525.1 Candidatus Hodarchaeota archaeon
AAAGGAATGCAATAATAATCTTATTCATCTTAAATGGAAAAATCATGAGGAAATATTGGAGAGAATTCATATTCAAAACATTTAAGCTTACCTATTGAGACATATCCAAGAGAAAAGAATCTCCAATACCTTTGTGTTTAGTAAAAGATTCTTTAACGGTTATATAATAAACTAAAGAAGTAAAATGAAAGAATTTAATAAAATAAGTTTAGATTGTGTGTATCGGGTTAAACAAAGGTGTTCATATTGGAATAGCGAAACCCAATGTCATCCGCTAACTTGTCCAATTATCTCACAAAAATACAACGATCTAACAGATCCGATTATCCCGAAGCAGATCATTGAATCAATAAATAATTTTGATAACAAATATCTTGAAAAAAGTACAACAATTAAACAGCATTTATTCGAAGATGCTCAAAGTTTTCAAGTTAATGGGATTCATCAAAAAGATTCTCATGTGAAAAAAACACATGGGAAGACTATTGTTACCATCACAACTGAAGAAACAGATATTGAAGAGACACGGCAGTTTGGAGAATTAACAAAGGAAATTGATGTTAATCATGATGACAGAAGTGAATCAGTGAATCAAGAATCCACAGAACATTCTGCCTTAACTCCAATAGAGTACCCCCTTCAACAATTTCATATACAACATGAACACCAAAAAACTATTGTGATTACCCCGAAAGAAATAAGATGTGACAGATGTGGAGATCCAATATATACCAAAACTTGTACAAGTATTCGTGATCCAAATGGGGGTATATTCTATATTCATCCGAATGGCCAATGTCGTGCCTCTTGGAATAAAATCCAAGAGGTGAGAAAAAGATGGTTGAAGAAGCGTAAGTAATATTTCCCCTATTTATCAACCTGAGGAGGTGTTAACCCAATTTCCTTCTAGTATTTTAAAGATGTCAGAATGAGTAGTTCAAATGTTTAGAGGTCTAAAAAAATCTTGTTTGCCTCCCTATATTTGAAACTTTTTCTAAAGAAATCATGTTTCGTAAAGTTTTGAATATGATACAATTATTCTAGATATAGTTTCACGAAGTCCAATTATTTTTAGTGTAATTGTACTTTTATCTTCTGGACTTGAGTTTAAGAGTCCATGAATCATTTTAATTCGTTCTATAATTCTATCTGTGAATTGATCGACAATTGAAAAGTACTTAGGATAAACCAAGATACTCAATGCGATATTTTCCTGTCCTCCACGAAACTGAGGACGATCTAACGCAAAACTATAGGCAAGAACCCTAACTAGGGTATTTTCAGAGGGAGTGAAATTGAACGTGGCCTGATTTATGTTTCTTAGATCAGCTGCAAATTCACAATTGCTAAAAGAACGAAATACAATATTATATAAGACGTTTGACTCTTTTTCTAATGATTTAGGAGTAACTATAATTGGAGTTGCTCCCATATTTTCATCAAACGATGCTATTACAATCCCGAGTGTATGTTTATTAAGTATACCTAATAGTTCAATATTATTAACTTCTCGGGCTCTTTCCATAACCAAGTCTTTGTTAATGCCTATTAATTCGGATTTTTGGTTACTTTTTATAATATAAATAAGAAAAACAAGACTTATAGCTATAACTGCGGTAATAATCGTTAAAATGATGAGAAATGAAATAATGGAAGAAG
>JBHLKP010000136.1:1759-10219 GCA_048886525.1 Candidatus Hodarchaeota archaeon
CCATATTCTTCAACTTCAGCATAAAAATTTATACTAGATGGTTGTAATTTATCATCAACTACAAAAAAAGCGTTCTTAACACGTGGAGGAGCAGTATCTTTAGCAATGAAGTTAAACGTTAATGATTGCGTAATTGTTTCCTTTTCTGAATAATCTAATAACTCGGTGAACACTTCAATTTTTACCATAATTTTCTTGTCCAGATAAGTGTAATCAGTTAAGTGAAACTCAAACATCCAGATATCTTCTGTACCATCTTTAGGAGAAGCTACAATGTCTGTTATAGGTGGATTACTTTTATTGTAGATGATCAGATATTGAACATATTTGATTTCGTTTCGTGGATCGGTTGTGTTGATCTCCAAAGAATAATGCCCTTCTATATCATTTATAGGGATAATGGTATATGAATTAATCCTTGGTCTACTTTCTATGACTATAATTGGAGATTTTTGATCCATCCCTTGATCTAATCCGTCATATGGCCTAATAACATAATACCATCTTTCAGCTGGTTGAGTAACATTTGCGTCGATTTTTGTTTGATTAGTAAACTCTGATTCTAAAACACCGTTTTTATACCACAATATAATTGACTGATCGCTATCACCATCGTTATCAGTAAAACGATAATAACTCTTTTCAAGGATTAAATCTTGATCTTCAATAATAAATTCAGGATGCTCATCTTCAAGAATAATTATCTCTGGAGGGCTATTAAGTACTACCACTGGACCAATTAATTCGGAAGAATTTAATGTTTCACCAAATAAATCCCCATCTTTTGGCCTTACTGTGACATACCATTTATCATTTTTTACAAGAGCAAAGGAGGGGATCATTCTTTCATCATTATAATCATTTTGGAGTAAAAATCCTGTTCCATTATTTTTATACCACCTGATTTCGGTTCCTGCCTCTGCATGGCTGTCTTCGTCATAATAATCGTAAGAAAGTTCAATTATAGAACTGCTATACAATTTTAAGGGATTTAAGGTAATATTCTTCACAATGGGAGCATGATTTATTAATACATAACCTGAATGTAGAGGGGAGTAATATTTATTGCCACTCGTGTCATTAACAAATATAAGAAATTTCATTGGACCATTAGGGATTTCGAGAGTATCATTCTTATAAATAAAAACCTTGTTACTAGCAATCGCGATGGGAACCATTGTAGCAGCGAT
This sequence comes from Candidatus Hodarchaeota archaeon, assembly GCA_048886525.1. Lineage (GTDB taxonomy): Archaea > Asgardarchaeota > Heimdallarchaeia > Hodarchaeales > Hodarchaeaceae > Hodarchaeum. The sequence continues at coordinate 2,950 of JBHLKP010000136.1, forward strand.
GTTATAGGTTGTAACATTCACTATAACAGTATCTATTTCTCCCCAGTAGTCTGTTACATTTGCCTCGAAAGAGTGAGTATCAAGAATATATTCCCATTGAAGAACATCAGGAGGGAGTGTATCTTTATTAAATATATAGGACATCATCTTACTCTTCGAAACTAACCAATTGTCATGTGCATCTGAAGCATTTACAACTTGGTACTCACAATACTCACCAAAGTTCACCCATGGACATTGATAGATCCACAATCCACTTATATCTTGCTTCATATCATATACAGAACCGTTTATTTCTATTAATACGTTTTTAATTGGAGATAAGTCATCCGTTACATTGGCATAGAATATAGGCGTACCTTCTCCCTTGTCTTCAACTCCTAAATCATTAATTTGAGGAGGGATTTTGTCCATTTCTTGAACCCCGATCGAATAGAAGCTAGAAGGATCACGTTGATTAGAAAACTCAGCTTTAATCCATGCGACAGAACGTGCAACATTTGAGACACGCACTTCGTCAATAGTACCATTGAAAAAATTATCACTAGCCATCCCAAACTTTAAAGTTACTTTATCGCCAATATTAAGATTGATTGATTTACTAATTTGAGTTTCAAGAATCTTAGTTCCAGTACTTTTCCCATAGATGTTAATTATCGGTTCTTCATAAGTTATAACAAAGTACACCCATTGATTGAGAGATATAATGTTAAAATCATGGCTAAATCCTCCCCAATCTATACTCCAAACATTAGGTGATGAACTAGCTCTAATAGCTAGATATTTCATAGAAGCATATTGTCCAAATTCAAAAATCCCTCCTTCATTGAAATCCTTTGTGTTAACCCACATACTAATCGTTTTTGGATTTTTCCCATCCAAGCCTAGTTCAAAAGGATATTTATAAGTATCTATATAGTCATTTACGGCATCGAATTGATCAGCCCCATTTATTTGACCAATTGTTGCTTCATCATTATCAAAATTTTGGGGGCCACCATCATGGTGATTTCTGGTGGAATCGTAACGTATCCCTGATTTCTCTGAAAAATGCCAGACACCAATAAAATTTTCATCCCAAACATTTTCAGAAGTTTCCTGGGTGTCAACATAAGGATTTCCATAATACATTGAAAAGACAGTCTCATATGTGCTTGAGAGATTCAATTTAACCCATGAAACCAAATGAGAATGGGTTGAATTATAATCACGATCAAAATGCTCAATTTCGTGATCTAATTTATTACCGAAACAATCCATGAAAATTATGTCATTCCCATTTGCTTGAGCTACATTTTTTAAATCACTATCATACAAATCTAACAAGACAGGAAAGGATGTTAAATTTTCCTTTACCTGTGACGAGTGAATAATAATTGTTTTTCGAAATTCAAATCTTACATCAGCCCATTTAGAATTTAAACTAATAGAAGACTGAGTACTTGATAACATCTCATTTGTATTCAAAGGGGGTGGTTTTATGTTATCTGGGACATAATTAATTACTCCCTCCCTAAATCTTGTTTGAATAGATCTTCCTAACGCTTTTACTTTCGGATCTGAACCAATAATATCTTTAAAATCAATTAATTCTGATATTATTATGATGTTGATCGATAAGGTTGCCAATAAGAGAATTAATATCATTCTCTGGGACTTTTTCACAACAATATTCCCCAATTTGTAATATGCGATTCGCAAACAGGAATTTAATCCTATTCCACACTCTAACTTGGTATAAATGTCTTGTCAAGTATAAAAGGCATTCTAGGGAATCTGTCCGTATTTGAAGTCACCAAATAAATAGTTATAAGATAAGAAACATTCACGTCTTCCAAAGGAACCTCCAAATAAAATGATAGTCCTTCTTCAGATTCACTCTAAATCAATATAGATTCTTCGTGAATTTCAATTATATTTTTGACAATAGCTAACCGTACACAATCTAGTTTTTTGTTATATTCATAAAGATAACCAATTTAGTTTCTGTAAGCGATTTATTTGAACTATTTCCTTGTGAGGGTTTTATTGTGGGTATATAGAAATTAATCATTATTATTAACTTAGAAAAAATAGAATCAGACACCTGTTCGAATTTATTCTAGAATATTATTAATTTAGTCATGTCTATTTATAATAAATTTAAAATAATAATTTTAAGACATCTTAATTAAAAATAGACACGTCTATAAAATTTTTAAAAATTATTAATAAGTCTTTATCTGTTTTTAAGTAATTTTAGAAAAAATGTTCCTGATACTTATTCGGCACGTCTATATTTTTTATCTGATAAATTATTCAAGTTTTCCATAAATTTTTATAGAAAGACATAGGCTAAACTAACTTTTGAGTCAGAGTTATTATTTAGATTTCTTGAATCCAATAAAATTGCGAATGATATGTGGAAATAACTTGATTAATCTGCAGATTTTAAAGCTGAAAAATCATGGGAAGTGAGGAGATGGCCAGTATTATTTTCATATTTCCTGGCCATTCCTAGCTGTCGTGTCATGAGAGGGGGCGAAGAGAGAGGTAAGGAGTTCTGTAAAACAAAGCATTCTTACATGCCACTATATTTTTCACTCTAATCTATTTAATCACCCTAAATTCTTTTACAGTTATTACTAGAATGATCTGGAAAATACTTCATCAGATTACTAGCGGCCCGTGTGGCTAATTTTCAGGATTTTTTCACCTAAAATATGAAACGCTTTATCCACATTTTCCCCTGTTTTTGCAGAAGTTTCCAAATAGATAATATCATCGTCTAGATAACTGAATTTTGGTGCAATATCTTCAGCAATAAACTTTTTAGCAGTTTCAGCAGAAATACTTACATCTGAGCGAATATCAATTTTATTCCCTAGAATAATGAGGGCTACTTTTGGCCTTAAAACGTTCTTGGATAGTTCTTCTAACCACTTCTTTAGATTATATAAACTTTCTTCCAGAGTGACATCAAAAATCACTAGAGCACCTGCTGCTTGCCTATAATACATGGTTCGTATCTGTTTAAAGGAAGGTTGTCCTGCTAGATCCCAGATCTGAAATGTTATCTCCTTCCACCCCAAATTCGTTTTGATTAATACATTTTTACTTGCAAAATCCGACCCAAGAGTTGGTAAATATTCACTTACGAACTTTCTACCTAGATACCGATCTCTTAGAGTTGTTTTCCCTACTAATCCATCGCCTATTAATACAATCTTCCCAAGAATTGCCAATACTTGCATACTCCGATAAGACACTGAGTACCGAGGTAGCTACCTGATAAAAAAAAATCATTTTAATTAGCAGGGAATTTAACAGCTCATTTTTTTATAAATTTATTTATAAAATTCTGCTATAGCATCATGCCAAAGCTTTAACTGGGCTATATAGATTTTGTCTTCAAAATGTCAAAATCATGCCAGACATGGCTACTGGTATCTCGTTCAACGGTATTTATTAAAAGTTCTTTTAGATCAATTGTGGTAATTGAGTAATACGTTTATGGAAGTAGGTAGATGTACCAGATAACATTCTAGTTAATTTTCAGATTCAATATAAACAATTTTAGGTTTTTTTTTAATGAAAGTTCTGTTTAAATCTCCTGTTATTAGTTTTTCATTTTTTTGTCGTATTATTTTCTAATTTTCGGTATTTAATAGAAAGATTCTAGCCACCTCCCTGATTTAAATTGCCTAAATTTTGCTTTAAAGAAAGTAGTGACTAAAAATTTAAATTCTTGCATTTTTAAAAACTTTTTTTCCACTTATCAGACTAAAAGCTAAGGCCATATATGCCATCTATGCACGTTTCGTTAGCTTTAAGAAGTACCTATCGATAATAACACCTGACGGGGTCATTAGTGTTAGAAGACGTTGAAATCATACCTGACTTAGTAGGTTCATTAGTAAATTACTCGAAAAGATATCTCTATAATCAAATCTATACTATCCTCAGAGATTGGTCTTTGGATGATCTTTTAGAGGATTTTAAGTTTCCTAAATATAGATCATAATAAATTTCATAATTTAGAGAGGGATTTTAAACAGTATAATGCCTTTAATCATGAATAAAACATATTTCAGAAGTTAAAATGCGGTTTTCCTTTCTATTATTTTGTGAATGGTCTCTAAACTAGAGAAACTTTTTTTTTAACGCTTGAAATTGTGAAAAACTAATTTAATTTTTCAAAAGGAAGAACAAGATTTCTACTAGTTTAAGTAATCCTTAAACTTTATTAAATAGCTCCAGTTGTGAGTGAATTTTTTGTAGCATGTGGCAATTCAGATAATTCAGTCAGTTCTTTAACAGAAGCACTAAACAAAAAATCTTCAAATTCTTTTAATTTTTCATCTATCACTCTAAATCGTAGTTAACTCCGTGGGATTGAAGCGTCAACCACAATAAAGAATGTGAACACGAAGTCCGAAAGGATTTCTATCAAGTTAGATATTTTTTTAATTTTTTGTAGAGTTGTTCTTGAATCATAAACTTCAAACGTTCGATTCAAAATTCAATATTACTTTCATCAGGAATCAATAGGTGAGGACTCCAATTTTTTTTGCTATTTCCTTAAGATAGCTCTGGGATTTCTTCGAAGAAGCAGTTCTTCATTTGAAATTTTTGGTTTCCATTCTCCTTTTTTCATCAATTTTGTTCCCTTCTTGATTTTCTTATAAATATCCTTATGGAACTTTAGAGTGGCGGCAAATAGAATTAGTGTTCGAATCATAACATTATTCACAAGAGAATCATCTGCTTTAAGTGATATATCGTACCTGCCTCCGACATCCCATTTTTTTCCATTAATTAAACCGAACTGATCTGTTCCTATTCCGCTTACCACTCTGTAATCGATACCAGGGCCCATTTTATGTTTTAAAATAATTGGAATAAACCCATCGTCCTCTTCAAGACGAAATACAAACCACTCTGGATTTACCAAGCCTCCACGGATTTTATTAATAGTTATTACGTAATCATACCCATCGATAAGACATGAAAATGCAGGAAAATCTTTCTGAGCTGATAATGATCGTGTAAATTCTCGTCCTACCATTTCTTCAATCGTACCTTGATAATACATGGACTTTGAAAAGAGTTTAACAACTAGTCTACGTTCAAGCTTCTCTTCCTCTTCATCCCAAAGACCTTTACGATAACCTACATAACCTATTGTTTCGTCATTTCCCTTAATTTTTTCTTTTACTTCCCCGAAAAGTTCTAAATCTCTATTAAATTGTCTAGATTTTGCCATATATTCTTCTTTTTGTTTTATTCCAATAATCTCATCATGCAATCTTGTTTTCCATAAATCAAGAGTGATTTTTCTTTCAACTACGGTTCGTGTTGGGATTTCTTTTTGAGTTTCTACCTGTTCAGTCATTTTTTCCACTTTATCTTAATTTCTATTATTTCAAATTATTTTAACTTCTTAAATTTTCAATGCCTATTTAAGAGTATTTTTGATTAATTTATTTTGTTGAATATTAAAGAAATAAAGTTTATTATTTTCTGGAAAAAACTTGGATAAACGGTTTCTATCGACCCTTTTCGGAAGTCGTCTATATTTGGATAGCATATTAACAAATACTGAGCCTCGTGTGTACCAACAGGTAATATTTTCAGAATGTGTTTCCCATTCAGGAAATACATTGGTGGTTCTTCCAACAGGTCTTGGAAAAACTGTTATCATGGCATACCTAGCGGCATATCAACTTAAACTTGAACCGAAAAATCAAATTCTAATCCTAACACCTACTCGTCCACTCGTTCATCAGATTAAAGAAATGTTATTACAATTCATTGGTAATCTTAGCTCCGAAATGGTTCTTGAAATTTCGGGGGAGATTCCTCCTTCTAAACGAAAAGAAAATTATCCATCTGCGAAAATAATTGTTGCTACACCACAAACTATTGATAATGATCTTACTTACGACCGATTTGTTTTTTCTAAGGTAAGTTTATTGTGTATTGATGAAGTACATAGGGCTACAGGTGATTACGCTTATGTAGGAATTGTCAAGCAAACTAAAAGCCGTATTATAGGATTTACTGCCACTCCTGGTAATAATCCAGAGAAAATTCTTGAAGTCTGTGAAAATCTTAGAATCACAAGGGTTTCGGTTACTGATAGTTCCGATTTAGATGTAAAGAAATATATCTCAACTCATACTCCTAAAGTAGTATGGATTGAACTCCCAACCCAATATGCCTCTGTTATTGAACTTCTACAAGAATATCAAGATGAATTGATTAAAAATCTTAATGATGGTTTACCAGGAACTTTAGGTACGAAATATTTGGGAAAAAGAGAGGCATTGGGTATCCATCAACAAGTAGTTCAACTAACTAAACAGGATTCATCTTATGGGGAACTCTTAATTTCTAGTTCTAATTTAATACGAATTCAACATTTAAGGGAGCTTGTTGAAAGTCAAGGGTTCCCTCAAGCGCTTAATACCATTCAGAAATGGAGACGGAAATCAAGTTCCAAAGCATTACGTCTTTTTTTAGAGGATCCTCAGATCCTTTCACTTGAAAATACAATTAAGAAGGATCTATCTATTCATCCTAAATTAAAACATTTGATAAATGAAATAAACCTAATTCACTCTCTACCCAATTCTAAGACAATTATATTCAGTAATTTTCGGGATACTATACGTTTTCTCCATAAAGAATTGCTTAAAGCAAATATTGAAACAGGTATATTTGTAGGTCATTCTAGCTCAAAAGATGATAAAGGTTTAACCCAAAAAGAGCAGCTCAAAGTCATAGATGAATTCAAGCATGGGAATCTGAAAATCCTATTAAGCACATCTGTAGGTGAAGAGGGATTAGATGTAGGAAATTGCGATTTAGTTGTTTTTTATGACTCTGTACCTTCCATTGTACGTTCTATTCAACGTCAAGGAAGAGGTCGAAAGAGGAAATCACGAGTTATTCATCTTGTTACTAAAAAAACTCGTGATGAAGCCATGTACTGGGCAATTAAACGAAAAAATCAACAAATGAGCCGTTTTTTGAAATTTGATCTCCCTAATTTGTTAAAAGATAAAAAATCTCAAAACCAACAAGGAACCTTAGATCAGTTTATCCCACAAAAAACTAGTACTGAAAAGGAGACTAAATCCATTGATTCTTCTCCTCTCCTCATAGTTGATACGCGTGAATCAACTAGTCAGATTCCGAAATTATTGAAAGAATATGGTGCTCGTTTAAATCCGAAAGAACTAGAAGTAGGTGATTATATTCTTTCGAACCGATTATTCGTTGAAAG
>JBHLKP010000137.1:0-10210 GCA_048886525.1 Candidatus Hodarchaeota archaeon
GTATTTTAATTTAAATAAATTGATTTTATTTTTTAAAAATCAAATAAAAAGAAAAATTAAAAGAGCAATTTGATTTTTATATTTTACTTGATTCATTAACTTTAACATTTAAATCAATATTAGGAAAGTGAAAGGATATTACTCCAAGCGGTATTGAATATTTTGAGCCTCGTCTTATTAAAAAAGATGATTTATATGGCACAAAGAATGGATATACATTGAATCTATTGAGACCAAATGTCTATCAATTTTATTCAGAAGGATCAGGTTGTCATGTTTATCTCATTGTAGGGGAAGAGTTAAACGTATTGATAGATACAGGTATTATTTCTAAATTTAAAAGTTTGAATTATTTAATCACTACAGAAGTAGGTTTAAAAATTGAAGATATTAATTTAGTTATTAATACTCATGAGCATTTTGACCACATTAGTTCTAATGCCTATTTCCATTGCCCAGTCGCAGCTCATAGATGGGCAGCTGCGAAAATCCATAACAGTGATGAATTGATTACGAAAGGTAAGAAATGGGGTATAGACTTAACTGATCTTCGTATCAATATATGGTTAGAAGATAGAAATATAATAGACTTAGGAAACACCTTTTTAAAAGTTATAGAGACCCCTGGACATACTTCTGGTTGTATATGTCTTTACGAACCCTATCAACACTATTTATTTTCTGGTGATACTTTATTTAAAGGAGCTATTACAAATATATATGAATCAGGTTCAATTTCTGAATATATCGATTCTCTAGAAATTTTAAATACACTAAAAATTAAATGCTTTTATCCTAGTCATGGAAGTTCAGTTTTAGATGAAAAACAGGTTAAAAATGAGATTGATAACTCAATAATCAACGCTAAAACGGAACTTCAAGCATTTATTACTAGAATTAAAAGTAAATCATTAGAAGAAGCTAGGCCTCCTCCTTCCCTTTACAATAGAGAAGAAGAAGATTTATAGTTTAAAGAGGAGATATCTCTACTTCCACTTTTTGTCCACAATATTGACAATGTTTCAGTTTTCGATTAAAAATTTCTCCACAAGAAGTACAGAATTGCAAATTTTCTTTAGAAATTTCTTGTGCTACATATACAAACGCTTCTTCAACATTTTCTCCAGTCTTTGCAGAAGTGCTAATGAAATCTTTACACCAATCATACTTTTTACAAAAATCTTTAGCATCATTTTTAGAGACTTCTCTCAAATTTTTTAGATCAATCTTTGTTGCAATAACAATTTTAATAACATTTGATAATGCATTCTCATCGATAATTTTTATCCAATTTTCTATGTCATATAAGGATTTTTTATTAGTCGTATCAAATAAAATCATAGCTGCTGCAGCTCCATTTGCATATGATGGAAATAAGGTACGATATTTTTCTTCCCCTCCAAAATCCCATATATTTAATTCTAAAGAGAAATCTTTATGTTCACCTTTTAGATCAATCATCTTTCTCTTGAAATCCACACCTATAGTTGCTTTCATATCTCTCTTAAAAATATTATCACAAAATCTTGAAATGAGAGAGCTTTTACCAACATTTTTATCCCCCGCCAAGACGATTTTATACTTTAACATACCTCAACCTAATGAATTCTTATCGTGTTAAAGTAATCTTATACAGAGTTAATATAAAAGATTTTTTATTTCTGATTAGTCCTAATGTTATTCCTATATTTAATTAGGTTTATCCCATTTCATGTTTGCTAAATTTTTAAAAAGAAAAAAATTAGAAAAAAGAAAATTGTATTTATTTAATCTGATTTTTATTTGACTGCTTCGAAATAGATATGCCACTGTTCATCATCGTCAATGAATTCAGTCCCAAGATGTTTATGTTTTGTTTTAGCTAAATCACGTGGAACAGATTCACTTGCAGGTTTATAGTCTGTTATTACTTTTAACACTGAACCGGGTCTCATTTTCATGAGTTGCTTTTTCGTCTTTAAAGCGGGTACAGGGCATACAGAACCACAGACATTTAATTCCATATCATATTTCATAGTTTTTAACCTCTTGATTTTTTTTGATTTTTTATTTTTAGTCGCATATTAATGTAAATATTGGTTCTTGCATTCTAGGATCAACCTTCATCTCAACTTGCATTAATTGGGCTAATCGAAGGGCTTCATATCGAACTTTTTTGGGGTCTAAGTTTAACTTTTGTGCCATATCGCTGATAGTCGTTGGACCTTGTAGGGTAATATAATCTAAAACTTGTTGTCTTGGAGTTTTTTCGAAGGTCAAAAGCTCTCTTTTTGATTTAAGATTTATTGCTCTCTTTAATTCTTCTTCATTAACTTCTCCTTCTTCAAATAGACCTTTTTTTATAGCATTCTCTATGATTTCTTTCCCTTTATCAGTCCATACAACCACAGTTGTGTAGCCTTTTTGGGATCCAACTTCACCTGCAGTTAAATCAGAATAAATAGCAGGGAAATCTTGACAATGTGAGCAAAAATGATTACAACTCAAACATCTGCGTGCCTCTTGGATTGCCATCTCCTCATCAAACATTTGATCGATTTCTTCAAAACTCCAAGCTATTTCTTCAGTTGCTTCAGTTAAAGTTTCTGGTTTGGGTGAATAGTCTTTCGGGGGTTTCTTTGGTCCTCTAAAAAACATTTTATCCTGCTTATATCTTCCTTCTATTAAACTCTCGCCTTTAAGATACCTATCAATTGAGATTGCAGCCTCTTTACCATGCGCAATTGCTGCGATTGCTACTGCTTTTGAATTGTTGATAATATCTCCACCAGCGAATACTCCTGGAATGTTAGTTTCAAAGGTTACTTCATTTACTTTAATTTTATTACGTTCTTTTTCCAACTTATTATCGGTAGCAATATCGATTTGATCAAAATCCACAGCTTGGCCTACAGCAATAATAATGGAATCAACTGGAATTTCATAATCGGAACCTTTAACTTTATTCATTGGTTTTCTCCCTGTTTCATCAGGAGTTCCCCATTCGATTTTATAACTGTTTAATACTAATTTGCCACCATCTCTCTGAGTAATTTTTGAAGTTGATGTAGTAAAGTGATACTCCATGAATTCAAGTTCGTTTTCAGGAATCTCTTTCAATACTAACTCAAGCTGTTCCTCGGACATAATATCTACAAGATGAATTTTCTTGGCACCTAATCTGAGAGCGGTTTGAGCAACGTCAACGGCAACTGGACCTCCACCGATTATTCCTACGGTTTTTCCCTTGAATTCTTCTTTATTTTCCCAGTATCGATACTTACGTTCCATAAGAAATGTAATTGCTACATGGACATTGGGTAGATCTTCTCCTTCTAGGTGCAATGTTCGAGGTTTATATTGTCCTGTAGCTATAAAAATAACTTCAAATCCATCATTTTTTAAGTCATCAATAGTCATTTCAGACCCTAATGGTTTATTAAGAACAATTTCAACACCAGCGTTTTTAATCATGTTCACATCATAATCTAATACATAGTTAGGTAATCTGAATTGTGGAACTCCGAATCTTAGCATTCCTCCTGTCTGATCTGATTTTTCGAAAATAGTGGGAGCATACCCCATTCTCTTCAGAAAATATCCTGCTGTCAATCCAGCGGGTCCGGATCCAATAATCGCGACCCTTTTTGCATTCTTTTTAGAATTACTCTTAGGTTTAGACTCATTCTTTTTAATTGTTTTGGATTGTTCAATTTCCCATTCAGTAACAAATTTCTTTAGTTCCCGAATTGCTACTGGATGAGAATTTCCAATTAAAGTACAACCATGTTCACATTCATTTGTACAAATTCTTCCACATATGGAAGGAAGCGGATTTTTTTCACGAATTAAATCTACTGCTTCTTGGTATTTTCCCTGTCTTATTAAAGAAATATAACCTTGTGCATTTACTCCTGAGGGACATCCATTACAACATGGTGAACATACCAAACCCTTATCAGTCTCCTCGGTTCGCATATGAGAATTACAAAATAAGCCAATTTTGAGTATTTCTCTATTCATATTCTCCTCAAGTTCAGCAGCACCTCGCATTTCACATGGTACTCCAACAATCCCCACTGGTTCGAACGTTTCTCCGACTATATCTACTAATTTCTCTAGAACTCCTGAACGACCATATACCACTCCGGCTTTTTGTACAACTTCATTTGGATCTGAAACAATATCTGCTTGAGGTTTTTCTTCAATATCTTGGACCATAACAATTTCAGTAAGTGCTTCATTTTCTAATAGTTCCTTAGCTATTGTTGTAACTACCCCACCGTTAGCCGCTTTTGCTAATATTTCAGGATTTTTGCTTCTTAATGAATAAATAGCTTTTGGTTGTTTTTGCTCGAATTTTTTCTGGATAACTTGTGGGCAACTCTGGTAGCATTTACCACAGTCTTGACCATCTCTTTCAAGAATACAATAATCTTTTAATGTCGGACGTAAGATACCCATTTCTATGTGCTTACACGAACCAACACATAGCCCACATCCTTGACAAAATCCCGCATCAATAATTTCTTTTCTCAATAATTCAAAACTCATTTTTATCCCTCTTTAATTTTAATTTCTTTAATTATACCTTCAGAATCTATACTGTATTCTACAGAACCGTTTTTGTAGGTTCCTTCAACCACTTCAAAAATATGGGTTTTATAATCCTCAAAATCATCTTCATTCTTTATTTTTGATTTGAATCCACCAAAAAACACGTTTGATAAATTCATATTTCCCGCAATTCGACGGATTTTTTCAGTGATTTCCTTATATTGTTTTGCGTCTTCTTTTTCAATTGCTTCATGCAATTCTTTTTCTAAATTTAGCAATTCTTCTCGGTATTTCTTGCTTTGTTCACTAACTTCAATCTGGTTAGCTTTTTCATATGATTCGATTATTTTTAGTGTGAGTGAAATTGACTTATCACCCCCAATGAGTCCTGTAATTAATGGTAATTCTTCAATTAATCTTCCAGTAAACAAATCTTCTAATAAAGTACCTGAAGATGGAATTCTTCCTTTAGGTAATCCAGAAGTAGTTAATGTAAATCTAAAGAAATTTCCAAGGATATCAGGTAAACTTCTTGTTACACCGTCTTCTTCATCGGCTAATTTATCTGTTGCTCCTTTAACTGAGTGTTCTGTAGCTACTTCAATGTTTCCCATAAGTGTTCCAAACATACCAAGCATACGGATTCCCGACCTTTCAACCAATTGTTTGCATCCTCTACACGGTGTATTGTAGTCAATACAACGTTCTTTACATTCTCGAGCAACAAACCCACTACAAAGAAATCCTAAGTCATTAAAACAAGAGTCTTCATCCTCTAAATCAATTTGACGATTCACCTTATCTAAGTAATCACATGTAGCCCTACGAGTACATAAATCACATAATTTTCTTGGTTTGGTTAACTCTAAATCTTTGATGACTGATTTAAGTTCATCAATTTCACCTAAACAACCTTCAATTTCAATAACATCATCAACCAAATCTTTTAATGGAGTTGTTTCATGTCCATTTTGGTTTGCTAATGCATAGACTCCACCGCTAACAGGACAGCTACCATATGCTATTACTCTCTTTGCATTAGATCTTATCTTATTGAGCAAATCCAAATTAGTTGGGAGTACATATCCTGTTATAACTGCCGTTTCTACTTTTTCTTCTTTCCATGCTTTAGGATCTTTAATATACTCTACATTTAAACCTGAGCTTAATTTAAGTAATAAAGATTCGTTAAAACATTTATTGCAACCATTAAATTGAAAAACTTTAACATCCATCTTTTATCGTACCCTCCTCTTTTATTGCTGTGGTTAATCTATCCACGATATCTTCAAAATCTCCTACTGCAGTTTCACCTTCAGCAGCCCTTGATGTATATTGATTAACAAATTGATCACTATAACCTAATTCTTTAAATAACTTTTTCATCAACTTTATTCTATGCATTGATAAAATATTTCCATTGAAAAAATGACAAGCACCTAAACAGCATCCAACGCAGGCTACCGCATCAGCACCATTATTTAATGCATCCATAATTTGGATAGGGCCAACTTGACCTGTACATTGTACTCTGATAATTCTAATTGCAGGATCATAACCCATTCGTGCAACTCCAGCGGTATTTGCTGATCCTTGACCACATTCATTGCACATAAAAACTACTATATCTTCGATTTTTTCTTGAATAGTTTCATCTCCTACTTCACAATCACTCATTCGCACACAGCACCTCCGCCAGATACGGCGACTATTTCATCTAATAATTGATCATCACTAAAGTTTATTAATTGTATTGCTGCTGTTGGACAAACTGGCATACACATACCACAAGATTTACAAGCAATCTCATTTACAGACGGTATTCCATTTTCATCAATATCTATTGCTGCTGGAGCACATACAGTCTTACATAGACCACACTTTACACATAGATCGTAATCTATTGAAGGAACTAGCATCTCTTTTTCGATATATCCTCTAACTAATGGAGCAGCAGCTAATGCAGCAGCATTTCCTGCGTGAGCTACAGTCTCAGAGATATCTTTTGGACCTTGAATTGTACCTGCTAGAAAAATCCCTCCTTTACTACTAAGAGTAGGGTTCATTTTTATGTGAAATTCTTTTAAGAATCCTTCTTGTGATCTCAGAACATGAAGCTTTGAACCAAGTGGTCCAATTCCCTCAGGAGGAACCATAGCAGCAGATAGTACTACTAAATCTGCCTTCAATTGTAAAGGTGTTTGACTTAATGTATCTTCGACAATTACTCTTAATTCTCCTGAAATAGGGTCCTTTATAATTTCTGAAGGTCTTCCCCGAATAAATCTGACTCCAATTTCTTGAGCAGACTTATATAATTCTTCGAAATTTAATCCTGGAGTTCTTATATCAATATAGCAAATAGATACATCCATATCAGGATACATTTCTTTTATAATTCTAGCATTTTTGATAGCAAACTTACAACATACTCCAGTACAATATTTATTTCCAACTTGGTCATTTCGACTTCCAACGCACTGGATCATTACCACACTTTCAGGTATTTTTCCATCAGATGGTCTTAGTACTTGACTATTAGTCAGTGAAGTTGGAGATAACATTCTTTCCAATTTCAATTGGGTAATCACATCTTCATAGCCTTCTTGTCCATAATGATAAGGCTCAATTTCACTAGGATCATATTCTTGATACCCCGCAGCAACTATAATTGAGCCAACTTTTACGGTTTTGGTCTCTGATTCCATAGAGAAATCAACTGCTTGGACAGGACATATATTTATACAAGTATTACATTCAATACAGTTTTTCTTGTCTCTAACGAATGTTGCTGGAATTGCTTGAGGATAGGCTTTGTAGATAGCGTTTCTCATTGACATACCTTTATCCCATTCACTTGGGACTTCTACAGGACAGTGTGCCGCACATTCACCGCAAGAAGTACAATTATCTTTTACATATCTTGGTTTGATTTCAATTTCTACCTCGAAATTACCTAATGAGCCTTCAACACTTTTAATTTGAGCATTTGTATACAGTTCTATTAATGGATGATTCGCAACACCATTAGTAAGTGGAGAAATGGAACACTGTGGACATTCTAAAGTTGGGAATGTTTTATTTAATTGTGTCATATGTCCTCCTATTGTTGATTCTTTTTCCACTAGAAACACTGGGATTCCTAATTCTGCCATATCGAAGGCAGATCGCAACCCAGCTATCCCTGCACCTATGACCAATGCCGCTTTTGTAGTTGGTATTCTTCTTGTTTCGACATCTTCTAATTTTCTTGAACGATTCACTCCTGCTTCAACGAGTCTCATAGCTTTTTGAGTTGCCTTTTCTTTTTCTTTCTGATGAACCCAACTATCGTACTCTCTCACATTAACCTGTTGATGACGATGTTTATTCAAACCAACTTCTTCAATTGCTTTAGCAAATGTTTTACCATGCTGATTTTTAGAGCATGAAGCAACTACGGTTCTATTGACTCCAAGTTCCTCTATAGAATCTTTAACCATTTGTACTCCCGGTTTACTACACATAAACATATAATGCTCAGCCTTTACCACGTTTGGTAATGTTGATGCATATTCTGCAACTTTAGCAACATCCACAGTTCCTGCTATGTTGTGTCCACAGTGACACACGAATACACCTATTCGTGGTTCTTCATTTTCTTCAGTGTCGACCTTTTCCCCTAAATTTTCGGTTTCTTTAACTTCTTCTTTTACAGTCAAGTTAAATAACCTCCTCCTCTTTTTCTAATTCTTCTCCCCCAAATATATACTCTCTACCCATCAATTGATATTGTAGACCAATAAATTCTTGATCCATACCCATACAATAAGCAGTAAGTTGAGAAAGATGAATTACTGGATAATCATAATTACAATTTTTATTTTTATTCAAATAATCTTGTCCTGTTTCATATTGCAAATGACAAAATGGACAAATGTCAAGAATAAAATCAGGTTTCATATCATCAATGTTTTTCATTTTTTCTCTAAAAATTGTCATACTTGTAGTTCCATCATACGCTTTTACTCCACCACCAGCACCACAACAAGTAAGTTGTTCTTTGAACCTTACCGACTCTATACCTAACGCCTCAACAAATTCTTCAATAATTGTTGGACTTTCAGAACTTTCAATTTCTCTAATACGAGTTGGTTTTAAGAAATGACATCCATAATGAATTGCTACTCTAGCATTAACCTTTCTAACAATGACATCTTCTATACCCCATGGTCCAACTTCATAGCCTAACACCTCAGCTACATGTCTAACATCAATTGTCCCCTTAAATTCATAATCACCAATAAGCTTCAATTTTTCATTAATCAGTTCTCTATGTTCTTTATTTTCTTTTAAATGCTTATTAACCTCTTGAAGAGTGCCAAAACAACCATTACATACAGTTAAAATATCAGCATCCAACTTTTCGGCAATACACAAATTTCTTGCAGCAGCAACCATCCAATCAATCTTATTAAATGATCGGAACACACCAGGTGCTGGACAACATGTAGCTCTTTCCATATCTAAAATTTCGTATCCTAGTTTTTCCATTACAAATTTTGTGGATTTTTCAATAGCAGGATATCGATTTGGCATTAAACAACCCAAAAAGAATGCAAATGTGTTTTCTTTAACCATTTTTTAGGCTTCCTCCTCTTCCTTTTTATCCTCCTTAACTGGAGGTAAATCGAACATAAATTTTTCAAAATTTTTTAAATCCTTATCATCCCCCTCTTGTTTAAACTTAAACGCTGTAGGGGGTAATTCTTCTAATCCTAATTCTACTCTTCGTTTTCTTACTTCATCATTTATCGGTACCGCATGTCCATAGTTCTTTAAATAACCTACAACAGCCCTATGATTAGGAGAAATATTCCCTAATTTTGTAGCATAATTTCGCAGCTCCATGATTACATCTGTAGGTCTCACATCACGCGGACACCGTTCATAACATTGATAACAGGTAGTGCACAACCATATATCAGGATCTTTCAATACAGATAAATCTCCTAAAACAACTTTTCTCACAATTGAACGTGTCTTTAAAGCAGTCCATCTACCACTTTCACAACTAGCTGTGCATGTTCCACATTGGATGCACTGCCAAATATTTGATTTTCTTTCAATATTTTTAAAAAATTCTTTATCAAAATCTTCGTCTGTTTTAAATTCCCTTGTTTCTTCTTCTACATCAGACGTTTATCATCACCTTTTTTAATATAAAAAATAAAAAAAAAATTGTTTTAATTTATTTTATAATGAAACTATTTGTCCACCATTGCTCATTTCTAAAAATGAAGCAGCACCAACAGGTTCTTCCACCCAATCAAGTAAGTCTTCTCTTTTTATCCCCATTAAATCCATGGTCATTTGACATGGATATAACTTTAAATTACCGTTTTCGACTCCGTCCTTAATTAATTGCATTGGATCATCAATCCCAAATTTTTTCATTCTTTTTCTGAATATCTTTGCTCCCATCCCTTTCATAGGACTAGGCATTCCAGCAACTTTAGGTTTAAATTTTTTGGTTAATAGATTTAAACCCCAAAAAGTAAAGAAAAAATTCATTTTCATATCCATTGCGTCACCTGTTGAACCAAGGATAGCCATCATAGCAAACTTTTCGAATGACTTATCCTTAACAATAAAATTTACTGTTCCGTTTTCAACCACATATACCACCTTTTTT
>JBHLKP010000138.1:0-10127 GCA_048886525.1 Candidatus Hodarchaeota archaeon
CCATTTGTGGAGGAATACTCTCACCAACTTGATTATATTGCCAATTTATTGGACCAAAAAACTGGAAAGAATCTGGGAAACTCATTAAACGAGCATGTTCACGTACAGTACAAAGTCGATGTTCAGAAGGATGAATAAATCGACTTTTTCCCATTACAGTAGGACTTGGTTGATCCCATTGTAATCGAATATAATTACGATGTGTTGTTCTACCACTCCCCTTAAAATAAACTAAAGCTCCTCCTGGTGGTGTTCTGAGGATTTTTTTTTCAATTTTAGGGGTTATTGGAACCGTTTCATGATTAAGAATTCCGATATTTGGTTCTGGTAATGATTCAAAAGCATCTCCTACAGTTTTTACATTATTAATATCTGATAAAGTAAATTCTACATTTGAAATAAAGACACGTCTTCTAAAACTCGGTATTCCACTATTAATTGCCTCTAAATTATTAAAATGGATTGAATTATAAGATGATCGTGAAAATTCGTGCCGAATAAAATCCCGTATCTCCATCGTACCAAGTTGGGATACATTTTCAATTATAAATATTGAGGGTTCTAAGTCAATAATCAGACGGATTGCTTCTAAGACTAAGCGTCCAGTTTCATCTGCGTATAGTTGATCATAAGCAGTTTTTTTTCGATTAGGATTTGCTGATGAAAACGATTCGCAAGGGGGGCTAGCCATGATAACATCAGGGAATCGTTTGTTCAATCTACTGAGGATATCAAATGAATGGATTTCTTGTATACATCTGTTAATCGCATTACATGGTTTAATATTGAATTTATATGTTTCCAGCACTCTCCAATCATTGTCTATTGCTAATTTTAGTTTAAATTCTGAATTAGCTAATAGAAATCCAAATGCAAATCCTCCTCCTCCACAAAACAAATCAATGATATGCATATTCTCACTAATCCATCAAAACGATGATAAGACACTTTTCCATGACGAAAATTACAATTATAATCTCAAGATTTCTTAAATACACAATTTTATGATCTGATTATACCCGTTAGAAATAATGTTGTTAAGGCAATTGGATTTATTTCATCTTCAATTTCATCCGCAAAAATACATTCACCTAAATCTAATTCTTTTCTTGTGAGGCCAGGAGATGTCCCTCCTACAACAACAAGTACTTTTTCATTTTTTATTTCTTCTGAAATTTGAGAGAAAGGTATCGCTCTCTTCCCAAATTTTCGTGCCACAAGTAAATATATTTTATCAGGAGATAAAGTTTCTAAAATATCTATAATATCTGAAAAAAATAACATATTGCCACCTGATTTCAAGATAGACTTCTGTGCCTCTGGAATTCCTATTGACGCTGCAGATGCCGTGATTTTGCTGAATACAATATTTTTACACCCAAACCCAGTACAAGTATCAGCGAAAAATTTTACAGTCTTCCGACTATGGGAATTATGAAGTGTTATAAATAAATTCTTTATTATTAATGTTTTCAACTCCTTTACTTCTGTAATTATCAATCCTAAAACATAATATAACTCTTTTGAAAAATGTGTTCAATGAAAATAGTTAGTATTAATAATACATCCTATACCACTTAGTAATAAATAACCTAGGATTAAATTTTTTCAGATTTTGTATAGCAGAAGCTTAAATATATAATGGAAAGAAAGAAAATTGTCTAACTAGTCGGGATATCCAAGCCTGGTATGGCGTGTTGAAGTCCATACGCTAATAGAATGGAGCCAGCCTGCTAAGTTGGTGCTCTATGAGCTCGGGGGTTCAAATCCCCCTCCCGACGTTCATTGAAACTTTAATATGTTTCCATTACAATCCGAAAAATGAAAAGAAATAATATAGTAAAATACAGCAAAATTTAACTGAGGATATATGGGGGAAATACTGAGAACAATAAACCTGCGACTGATCAAAAGAATTCTTTGAATGAATTGAACAACATAGAAGAATAATTCAAATCAATAACGATGTTTTGTGATTCAAAAAAGTAAATTCAATTGGAAGACTACTTATTTAGATTAGGCCAGCCAAATGATTATCCTCAAATCAAATTATTAGCTGAAAGTATCTGGGCACATGATTACCTCATTGAGGGATTTCTTGAGATTCTTAATGATCCAAAAAGCCATTTTTTAGTGGTAGAAAGTAGTGATCATGAAATCCTTGGTTATATTAACGCGTTAATATATACATTCAACAATAAAAGAGTTGGTTATCTCGAAACTTTGAGAGTAAAAACCGAAGTACGTAAACAGGGAATAGGATCATTATTAACTAAAGAATCTCTTCAGTATCTTGAATCAAAACACATACGCCAGATTGGATACGTAACTGGGCTACAAAATAAGAGATCAATACAGATTGCACTAAAAAATGGTTTTATTCAGATTATACGGATACCAGCTACTCTCCTTGATTGTACACAAATAGTTCGGCTTCCGCTCTATGAACGAAAGTTTCCCAGGCCTCAGAACTATATACAATAGAAATTCTCCAATTAATAGAAAATGCGAAGTCAAGATAGTACAATTGCCATTGGGAATTCTTCCCCCCATCAGTGTCTTTAATGGATTACCTAAAAGAAGATGGAAACGCCAAACATCCCAAGATCAAGAACTTAACCCCTCCAAAACATAAATTATGATCTTGAGTATTATTTATAGTATTTATCATTAACAGATTTTTGGTTATCTGGTAACGATTTTTAAAAGATTTAATTTGAAAAATGGAAATTTATCATTGAGAAAGTCGATTTCTCTTTAAACGAAATGACCTTTAAAAGGGATAATTAAGTGCTTCTTTTTCTTTGAACACAAAAAGCTTGATAGATATTGTCAATAGCACATAAATAGTTACAAATGATACCAAAATGGCTTAAAGTTGTTTTTTAAAGTTTATTTATACTTACAGAGAATAATTCATCATATACTCTTTAAAACAAATGGTGGGCCGGAGCAGATTTGAACTGCCGACCTGCTGCGTGTCAGGCAGCCGTCATACCGGACTAGACCACCGGCCCTAGTATTTTCTGATTCTATTATAAGAAAGGTTAATTGATAGTGCGCTTAAATAATTGATCATTAAAAATCTTACTTTTAGTCAGAGTGTAAGAATACTTTACCTCCAGCAGCTTCAATTTTTTCTTGAGCTCGAGAAGTTACAGTCTCAGTGTGAATATTAAACTGATGTTTTACCATTCCCTTTCCCATAACTTTTGTATATCCAAGGTCTCTGACATCGATTTTAATATTTGATCCTTCTTTGAGTGCGATTTCTTTTTCCATCAAGAGATCAATCTGTTCGTCAATATCTCCGATATTCACAGAGTATTCTTGAGATGGAGCTTTTGGAACAGTAAATCCTTTCTGGTTTTTGATCATTTCTGCTATACGTCCAATTCTATGGTGTCCTTTACTCCCTGCGTTTCCTTTTCCACCACGAGACCCACTTTTGCGATGTCCTCCAGATATTCGGCCGTATCCATAAACTCTGCTTCCTCTCTGTTTTCTAACCTTTTTTCTTTTTCTCACCGTCATATATATATCCTCTAAGCCATCTTTGTTATTAAACCATTTATTTCATTACCTCTATAACCGAGTGCTCCTCCTAAAGTATAAGGATATTTCACTCCTCCTCGTGAATGTCCTTTTCGTGGAGGGTGTAAGCGAAATACTGGTTTAAGTCCTTTGATATCAGTTAAATTAGCTTTAAATTCTAAGAATTTGTTAACAAAGTCATCTATATCAGTAAAATTCGTATTATTCTTGATATATTCATTTGTAATTCTCTTTCCTCCTTGGATTTGTCCTCTTTTAACAAGTAGACTTTTCATTGTTTGAAAATCTAGTTCTCCCCAAGTGAGGATGTCTTTAGCTTTTTGTAACATTCCACGATAGGTTTCACGGTCATCAATTATGACGCAATGGTTAGTCCGATGTAAGCGTAGGAGTTCCAGTGTCTTCCTTATTGAAGCACTTCGGTCAACTCGACCACGAATTCGAATGACAGCTATTCTTTTCATTGCTTCTGGAGTTGTTTTGGACAATTTATTCACCCCAATCCGAAACATGGGAAATACTATAAGTAGCTCTTAAAGCTTCAAATGTCGCTTTACAGAAATTCTGAGTTGTTCTAGTATCCCCAAACGTTTTACTCCAAATATCAGAAATTCCAGCTAATTCAAGAACGCTTTTTGCCACATCACCAATAACTAGTCCTAATCCTTTTGGAGCAGGTTTGAGTAATACTCTAACACTTCCTATTTTCCCTTCCACTTGAAAAGGAATTGAGTGAGGATTACTACATGTACATTCCCAGCTTCCACAACCTCTTTTGACAGGAACTATATTTAGTTTTGCCAAAATAATTGCATTCCTTATTGCTGTGCCTACTCCTGCGGCTTTGGCTTGTGCAACACCGACAACTCCATTTTTATTACCGACTCCAGCAGTAGCTACAAATAAGGTCTTTCTCCCTGCATCTGTTTGTCTTTGAACACGACCAACATCAAGAACTGTTTCTGTCAGATTAGGTACTAAAAAATCTATGATATTGACATCACTTACTCTAAGTGAGTCTCTAAAAATGTCATAGATAGAAGTAATAGTACCATCTTTGACCATCCGTCCTACTTCTGTATGTGGAACCCACGATTCTAAATCTAATGCTGCAGGACTAATTCGATCTCTATCCCTATCTATATTGCCACTGCCTCTACTCATAAATAATTCACTTCCAAGTTCCTTTTAATTATCCATGAAATCTTGTCTGGATTTCTTCTTTACTTTTTTCAAATATCCTAGGAATTTTTGTAGGATCAATTTTTAACTTAATATATCTGGCAAATTGTGTGCTGAATTGATTTTCATCTGTATCTTTGAGTAACTTTGCATAATTCGCAATGTGAGTTCCATTCAAGCGATTTTCATCAGGAAATACTTTATCTGAGTGAGGAATTTCTATTCCTGCATCAATTATACCTTTTAGTGCAGCAAAAACCCGTGAACCATAAATTGGAGGATTTAATCCTATATCTAAAATGGCTTCAGATATTCCATTCTTCTTAGCCCTCAATCCTGCCAAATATCCGATAAGATAAGCGCTTGGTATATTTGAAGTTGCACCGTTCCAGTTATAATTCTTTAATTCACGTGTATGTGCTGCTGAAAGAGTATTATCTCCTTTTATAAGTGCTTTAACAAATTGAACGATGCAATGACTGTTTGTTACCCTTACCACAGCCCGTACCATATTGCTACGTACTAGTCTTCTTCTTAAATGATAATTTGTTTTACCTTCTCTTCGGCGTCTGAAAGGAACGCGATATCGTGCATTTTTGGCCATTAAAGTTATCTCCTTTTAACTTTTCGCTTTTTAATAATACCAGATTCTTCTATGGTATATTTAAGGTGTGTTACACTTCTAAATGAATTTCCTTTTACTTTAGTATATAATTTACGGTATTGGGTTGGTAAAATCAATTGGTTGTCGCGCAACCCGCGAAGATATCGTCTTTGGCTTCTTACTTTATTGATCCATGCTTTTTTGCTGGATTCTCGTGCACCAGCTCTACCTTTTCGACTTCCATGTCCTCTTCTTTGCCCTCTTCTTTTTTGGTTTATTATTATTCGTGCTCGCCCTCTCGATACCCCTTTAATAGGTTTTTTTCGGATAACATTGTCTGAGATTAGCTTTCGGATATCATCTCGAGTTAAAGCTAATGATAGATCTTCTTCATAATCTGGGTCTATCCAAACTCGTTTTATACCAACACCCAATATTTTCGCTGCAATCTTTTTTTGTGGTGTTAAGTTCATTCTTCTTCTCCACCTTCTTCATCTGTTAATTCTAGATCTTCTATGGCAATATCTTCTAAGAGCTCTTCATCCAGCTCCAGTTCATCTTCAAGATCACCTAAATCTACTTTAACTGAGATTGGGTTTATGATTTTAATACTTAATAATTCGGCTTCAGTGATAATCCGTTCTTTTTTCTTCCTACCTATATTTGCAGCAATACGTCCAATTTGATTTGTTGAATCTATTAATGAGAGATCATCAGGAGAATAGATTAAGATTTCTTCCTTACCCAAATTTGTTTGATAACGGATTTTTTTGGGGCTTCGATAACCTATTGTGGGCGATTTTGGCCACCCAGCTTCCTTCCTACGAGTTTTTGAGTCTATCCCACGTGCTTTTCGCCAGTTTTCCTTTACTCGATTATAACGCCATGATTCGACTCGTCTAAATTTGGGTTTTCTTTGCTTTAGATTTTTTCGGATTTTTCTAAGACGTTGCAATTCTGAATGGTTCTTATCTTCCAAATTATCAACCATTTTTACTTCATCCTTATTTTGGATATGGGACAGTCTATTATTAATCTTTTATGGCTCTTTTTGCCTCGCTTACTATAGGATGGGAGGTTTTCTATCGATGATGATCAACCAGAGCCCGGAAGAAGCGACTATTGCGACTCTATTTAAATCATACAGACCGACTCATTTTTTATGTTTAGAGCTATAGGTACTCTTTTTTTTATAAATGTGCAATGTAAAAGTCTTATTGCTTTTGTGTAACATGTAAAAAATAAGAATTAGGTATTGGCTTGGTAAGATTCTATTGGTATTCAGAATGAGCTAAATATAAATATTAAGAATCTCTTCTCTTAAGCTATTCTTAGTTCTTTTACAATTTCCGAACTAGAATCATAGATGTTTTTATTTCCCCTTTGAATTCTTCTTCTACTGTTCTGAGGATAAGAATAAATCCTTCTCTTAATTTTAGGTTACAAAATACAAAGATTTCAGTCAATATATTGATGAATAGAAAGCTTAAATAGACTATTACTTAGATAAATGAGCTATCAATATTTATAAATGTTTTATTAATTTAATTTTTTAGAAATCAACCTGCGTAAAGACGTCTGAAAATGATTTCGAGAAAACAAGAAAAACTCATCTATTAATACAAATATTCTTCTTAATAGAAAGAATTATGTTTAAAATAATAGTTCTATGCAAATTTAATCTTTTTAGGAGTGTATTATAAATTCCAAACATCATTGAAGGCGCATTTGAAGACATTAAGAGTTATTTAGCAGAAATTTCACGATTTAATGAAGAAAAATATGAATTCTGTAAGGTTTTACGTTCTGTGAATCCTTCACTAACGGATTTACCTCCTAACTTACGAGACATGACTCTAGATAATCAATTATTTATTCAGCTCTCTCCTCAGGATATTTCTGGTTTGACTATAGGCGGAATCGACGGTGGATACTCATCTAGACTACTAATAGGTTTTGATATTTTCATTTTTAGAGCTATAGCTGTATTTTCAACTTATACTCCTGAAAGAATTCAAAAAACAAATTATTATCCTAATAAAATCCCTCCTCTTGAGATAACTGTTTCTGATGTGGGACTTTCCGCGTTAGAATTTGAAAGCCTTGGTACAATTAGAAGAGCTATTACTGAATTACAAGTAGCAACTCAAGTTCTTGAATTTAGTCAGAAAAAAATTGATATTCTTCTATTAGATGGAAGTCCAATCTTGAGAAGGCCAATTACAAATAATAAAAGGATTCAAAATTATTTTCAGACCTATCTGTCTATTCTTTCACGATTAATTTTCTATACTTCGAAATCTGGTGTGAAAATTGCTTGGATTGTAAAAGATAGTCGTTTAAACTTATTTACAAGATTTTTAGGAAAAATTATGCCTTTTTTTTTAGAAATGCTACCTGAACTCCTTTCTTTGGATTATCGTAGTATTATAAATAGAAGCCGTGATATGGATTTGTTTTACTATCTTCTAAGACCCAATGTTCGTTCTATGACTTATCAACGTGATTTTCACATATCTAAAGAGTTTGATCAGAAGTTCCTACTTTCGGTTTTTTACTTAAAAACTGTTCCCTTTGATATTCCACTTCGGATTGAAATATTTCAATCTCGTTACCGTAATCCAATAAACCTCATTAGTGAGATTAATGTAATTTCAGAAACAATATTACCACTATCTCAATATAACCAGACTTACGGAATTCCAGCACCAATAGTTGAAGCCGACGCACGTGCTAAAATAAAAGAAGCTGAGATTGATACTCTTTTTCAGATGATACGAACACGTTATCCCACTCCTGAATTGATGCTTAAACGAAGAGAAAGGTCTCCATGGAAATTTTGATTAAGATTCTGGTGAAATTATGACTCAAATTGGAACTGTAATCGCAACTTCTGATTCACCAAGTTTAGATTTAATTGTGTTGATTCTAGAAAAAAAGAAACAGTCATTGGTTGAAAAAAGCCAGTTTGTGACAATTGCTAGAAATGACTCCTCTGTAGTTTTAGGTATCATAGTCGGTATTAAGAAGTACAATACTTACTATGAGACTTTAGATTCAAGCGTACATGAAATTGCTTCACAAAACTACGAAGCTATTTTTCCAATCGAAGAATGGGAGAACACAAGAGCAGATGTTAAACCTCTCGGTGAATTCGAGATTGATACAGACAAAATTCATCGTTTAAGATTTCCTGTCTCACCTGGTTCAAAAGCGTTCATTTCATCCTCATCTATTGTTTCTAAATTCCTAGGACTTGATAAAAATGGTATATATTGGGGAAATTTACCTTCCAACAATGTAAAAATTAAAATTAATCTTTCAAGGCTGCTAAGAAAACATCTGGCAATACTAGCGATTTCTGGTGCCGGAAAATCATATGCGACATCAATTTTAATTGAGGAAATTTATAAACATGGGAAATTAGGTACTTTTGTTATTGATCCTCATGGTGAATATTCGTCAATTTTACCATCCATTACACCAAAAGCTAATGTAGACGTAATACAGGGCTCCTTCGTATCAATAGGTGTTCCAGAATTATCTGCTTGGGAAATTTCAGATTTTTTACCAGAAATATCAGTTGTTCAAACGAGAGTTCTTGATACTATTATTTCTAATCTTAAAAAAGAAAGTAATAGACTTTACGGATTACAGGAAATCATTCAGAATATTGAAACATCAGAATTAATCAATCCTAGAACTAGGGAAGCATTAATAGGATGGCTGGATTCATTAAGACGTACTTATTTGTTCTCTGCAAAAACCTCTCCAGAACCTCAGGAATTAATTCATCCTGGTAAGATCGTTATCTTGGATCTTTCTGAAATACAAAGTTTATGGCATCGTCAAATTATTGTATTACATTTTCTGAAGCGTCTATATCGTCTACGGATGCAGAAGGAGATTCCTCCTTCACTTTTTGTAATCGAGGAAGCTCATCAGTTTTGTCCTGCAAACAGCCGTTCTGTTTCAAAAAGAATAATTGAGACTATCGCACGTGAGGGAAGAAAGTTTTATGCTTCCTTATGTCTGATTTCACAACGTCCAGTTAATATGTCAGTTACTGCACTTTCTCAATGTAATAGTAATTTGATACTTAGAATAAGAAATCCATATGATCAGGATTTTATAGCAAAAACTTCCGAAGGAATAGATCGTTCAACTCTCAAAATGATACCTAGCTTAGAGATTGGGGAAGCCCTTTTGGTTGGGGAAGCTATCAATCATCCAACTTTCTTTCAAATTCGTTCAAGAACATATAAAAGTAAGGATACATCCTTAAATTTAGAATTGATGGCTGATCAGTATTATAAGGAATGGCAATCTGTATATAAAAAGAAATAAAAATAATATCCAGTAGATTATTTAAATAATTTATAAGACTGGTTTTACAAGAAAAACATTAGTTAAAAACGATGGAGATATTATATTTTGCCATTAATTAACTTCTATTATGCTACTTTTATTGCTAGTGCCTTAGTTATTGTTGTGCTTATTCTCATCTTGTTATATCTTTTGTTTTACAATGAAGAAGATGAGACTTTAGATGAAGAAATCGAATCATAACCTCAACAAATTCGATAAATATATTACTTATTTTATTTTCTTTGATATTACATGTACTCTGAATCTAGTCTTCATTGATATTTTAATTCAAGTATTAATATTACGAAATAAAACATTTTGCCATACTATTTAACAATTCATATGGATCTTTGGCTTGAACGAAAATTGATGAGATTAAAATTCCTTCAATTCCTAATTTCAGCGCCTTTTCTACATC
>JBHLKP010000139.1:0-10107 GCA_048886525.1 Candidatus Hodarchaeota archaeon
CTATCAGATCAATACTTTTATTAGGAATTTTTCTTGAGAATTCAAGAAATCTTGCTTTATGAATTCTATCTAACAAATTCTTTAGATCCATCATACTGTCTAGCTTCCATTAGTACATTTATTCATAACTTTATTCCTTAGTTCTAACTTATGCTGATGTAAAATCAATGTTATTACCTCATTGAAGTTATAAAGAAGATGTGATCAAGAGTACTGCACTCGTAATTCTACATATATCAAAAATATTTAGAAATAATAATGAATATATTAAATGATTAATAAATTGCTAGAAATCACGGTATTCATCAAATATAAGTTGGAATGATAGTATTCTAGACATTTCAAAGTAATTACGTCATTATTTACTGATAGCAAATCATTTTTCAATTCATATGTTATTAAAAGGAACATGATCAGTTATTCTATTCATAATGATCTATTTGTGTGTCCAAATAAGATGAACTGTTTTCCCGATTTCTTCGATTCTACAAAATGCAAAGCGTTCAAACTGAATTATTTGGCCAACTTTGGCATTTTTTAAACCTGTTTCAGCAACTCCTTCAATAATATTTCCATTTGGCATCAATATTTTAACTTGGATCTTAGAATGATGAGGTACCCATTGGATCATACGAGCTTGTAACTTCCTAGCACTTGAAACATCTTTGCTGTAAAACGTAGCACTTCCAGCAGGATGATCCCCTTTATCATACGATTTTACAACTATATTCATAAGATCTTTCAGTCTTACAACCTTATTAAGTCCAATTTCTTCAATATCTTCTTTTGGAACCAGTAAAGATGTTTTACCACCTTCTCGAACAACATTTATCTTTCTAGTTCCTCTTTCTGGAAACTCAGGATGGATTAATGGATATGAATCTCTTATATCTTCAGGTACGTCATTAACTATTATATTGACAGGATCTACAACCATGAAAAACCTATTTGCATTACTGTCAATGAGTGGACGATTTGTAGAATGAATATGTTCAGGAGAAAAAGTTATATCAACAGAACTAATTCCAAAATTCAAAAGAGCTTCATGAATAGCCTTAGGTTGAATTCCACGACGATTGAGAGATTGTAGTGACCATGTCCTCGGATCAGACCAATTTTGATATATTTTATCACGAATAAGCTTGGCTGATCTACTTTTACTTAGTTGGATGTCTTTTAATTTCATTCTGCCATATAAGATTATACTTGGTTCTATCCAATTATAGATTTGCCAAATTCGTTGTTCTAAGATACCTTCCTTCCTTAGATCTTTCCCACGGATAATATGTGAAATACCTAACTCATGATCATCGATTCCCCATGAGAATTCAAGTAATGGCCATACGCGATATTTGGTTCCTACTCTAGGATGTTCACGTTCAGCTATTCTTAACATAACTGGATCTCTGATAGCTGGGTCAGGATCTTCCATACTGGTTATCAAACGAACAACAGCCCCCTGTTCAGGAAAAGTTCCATCAAGCATTTTTTCCCATCGACTAATATTTTCCTCAATAGATAAGGCTCGACAAGGACAATTTCTTTTTGAAACTTTGTAAGTCTCCCGCCATTTTCTCCCATCGCAGGTACAAACATACGCCTTTTTCTTAAGAATAATGTCTTTCGCATATTTGTAGAATAAACTTAGACGATCTGATTTATAAAAGGTCTTGTGGATCTTTACACCAAGAAAATCTAAACCTTCAGGGATAGAATCATATGCTTCAGGGTCAATAATCTTTGTTACCGAACCAATGGTATCATCAAAGACTAAGAATAATTTTCCTTTGTATTTCTTTGCACAGTAATCGTTTAACACTACCATACGAGAATTTCCAATATGTAGAGGACCTGAAGGATAAGGAGCAAGTCTTAAAACTACTTCTTTGAAACGTTCAAGATTTGGTAAGTCTATTTTAATTTCTTTTTTTTGCTTAGGTTCCTCTTTTAGACTATTAGGATCAATTTCCAGTAACCTGCTACGTTGTTCTTCAATAGTCATCCTATTAACAATTTTTATCATTTTTTCTAATATCGAACGAATTTCAGGAATTCTGGTTTTGAACTCATTTGGATTTGACTGAATAATAGCTCCTAATGTAGAATTTAGTTCAGCTTTCCCCTTATATTTAATTGCATTAAGTAAAGTAAATTTTTCTATCAATAATTCATCTTTCATGCTGTTTCCTTCAACTATAATTTAGCGAATGAACCAGATAAACTTAATCTTTTTTTTTCAACTTAGCTTTTTCTTTCTTCGGAAGGATTATTTCATTATTATGACAGAAGTATCAACAACTAGGTCTGAAAAAAGAAAAGAGTAACGCAACGAGTATCTTGATTCAAGGCAAATACTAAATAACAAAAACGATTTAGGTTTTTAACAGCCTAATAATAGAAATAAGCTACTCTAGTGATAGTTACAATAGGTCGTTAATAGAATATGCAAAATCTAACAGTTGAAGAGATTATTAAACAAGATTTGGAAAATTATAAGGCTTGTCCAGATAAGTATGACTGTATAAATTGTGTTAAAGAAACCTGTGTTGCAATTGTAGCAATTGCTGAATTACCAAGTAAATTTGGTTTTTTTAAAATCGTTGGATTTGTGAACAACAAAGACCAAAAAGAAAATATTGCAATTATCAAAGGTGAAATTAGAAATAAGGACGCTGTACTTGTACGGGTTCATTCAGCATGTTTAACTGGAGATGCATTAGGATCTATGAGATGTGATTGCGGACCCCAATTAAATAGAGCTTTAACAATGATTGAAGAAGCGAATGAAGGAGTAGTTATCTATATGCAGCAAGAGGGAAGGGGAATTGGCCTTATTAACAAGCTCCGGGCTTATGCTCTTCAAGATGAAGGTTTTGATACATATGATGCAAATGTAAGGCTAGGATTCCAACCCGATGAGCGAGATTACGAAATCGCAGGGAAGATGTTGTCAAAACTCGGAGTAAAAAGCATAAGTTTAATTACAAATAACCCAGAAAAAATTGAACAGCTAAAAGAGTATATTTCGATAAAAAAACGAGTTCCTCTAGAACTACCTACATCTGAACATAATCTTGAATATATGAAAACTAAAAAAGAACGGTTTGGACATTATTTATCTGTTCATGCGCGAGAAAATTCAAATTAAGACTTTTTTTGATTTTTTAACCGTTTACGTAATAATATTCAGTTTCCATTCCATTAAAATCGTCTAGGGTGCAAAAAAAATTGGCACTTATTGAAGGTTTCATCAATTTACTATCAAGACTCTCAATTGTCTATTTTTTCATTGGACTTGGTATTATTTGGCGATTTTCAAAGTATTATGAACCAAAATATGGAAAATGGGTTACCAATATGATATTATGGTTGTTCTTCCCAATTTCTATCATTGGATCTTTTGGCTCAATTAAATCATTAATTGGAGAAGAAGTACTTATTGTAGTCTTAATTACATTAGTAACTCATTTTATAAGTTTTATATCAATTTTTTTAATGAATAAAAGAACATACGTAACAAAACCAGAAGAAAATGGCGCATTGGTACTGTGTGCTACATTTCCTAACGCTCTTCTATTTCCTTTTCCCATAATTTATGCCATTGTAGGTAACATTGGTATTTATTACGGTGCTATTTTTGTATTCATAGCAATGGCTCTAAGAAATACCTTTGGGGTTGTATTGGGAATTATGTATGATCCTCTGAAGGAAACGAATTTAAATCTTCAAAAAAGTAAGAATCTTCAAATTATTAAGAATAATATCCTGAATTTGGTTAAATTTCCTCCTTTTCTTGCACTATTTATAGGATTATTCCTTTACCTATTTTTTGGTCCTGAATCAATAAATAATATCCCTGGGTTTGATTTTTTTAAAATAATTTCTTTATACGGGTCATTACTCTTAATAGGAATTTCCTTTAAAGAATTAAGTCAACTTCATCCTAGAAATGCATTATCAAAGGATGTAGGAAAGGTATTTTTAACTCGATTCCTTATCGCTCCCTTTTTTGCAATTCTTATTCTTATTTTTCTTTCATCATCCCCATATTTGGCAATTCCATTAATGATTCAAAGTATGGCACCATCAGCTATTAGTAATGTGCTGTATGCTAAGTATTTTAACCTTGATGAATCTAAAATCAGCCTAGTGGTAACTTTTCTTACATCGCTTGCGCTAATAATTCTTCCTTTTGAATTATTTATACTATTATTATTTTTCCCTGCAGAATTCTAGGCATTTTTTAGAGGAAAGCCATCAAATTATCGCTTGTATGATCATCGATGAGTTTACTTGTTCTATATACATTCTTTTTAGTAGTGATTGTATAAAGAGCACCAGTTTTTTCAACCTCTGGGTCTATCGCTTCTAAAACTGAATGAATCTCATCGAATGTTGGCCAATGATCCCATTCAAACGCGAAATCAAATTCGCCTACTAAGATTGAAGATTTTAAAACCTCTAAAGTGTTTGTATTCTCAATTTTATCGACTACGCGTTCTATAGCTCTTAGGGCCTTAGAAATACTGGGACCATGGATTCGAATAAACGAAAAAATAGCAGGTTTCGCGCTTTTTCCTAATCTATTCTCTGATTCAGCTGTTAATCGTTGTGTTCTATATCCTTCTGTCGTAATTGAATATTTAGTCGGTAATCCCGTTAAAGTTTCATCAATTCTCTCAACAAGTCTCAAAAGTGGCATAGGTTTTGGTTCTTCGTCCCAATAAAACGAAAAATCATATTTTCCAAAAATGATTTCACCATTAGAAATAGGTAATTCCTCTTTAACATCTAGAGCGAGATTTCGGAGCCGTCTTATTGCTTCGGGTAATTGGGGGCCGTAAATACGAATATTAGATGAATTAGGTTGCATCATTAGATTCCTTCTGAAAAAAACTTCTTATTTCTAGCTTAAATTAAAGATTTTTTATTTATGTAGTTATGCCTATCCATATTTTTATCTTTATAAATTATGACAAAAGATAGAATTAAATTGATCTAGAAGAACTATAATAAAAATTAGATACAGAGTGAAATAACTCAATATAACCTTGATTATTAATTAATAAAATAGAATAAAAAACTGAAAAAGAGTTAAAAGAGGTACATTCATTCAAATAGAATGCGTACCACGAAAAAAGCTGGTAAATACCATCAATCAACTCAATTAGGCTTGAAAGCTCGGATATGTCCTTTCATAACAGAATTGAGTAATTGTTCATCCTCTTCTGAGGTTAGTTCTACTTCAACTTCATTACCATAGGCAACAATTTTCCTGATTCTATTGCCAGATCCAGTTATCTTGGGTTTCTTTTGAGGTTGGATAATTTCAGCCTCTAATAACTCCACTTGTTCAAAACCTGCGTTTTTAATAACGGCTAAGTATTCTTCTTTCACCCAAGCTCTCGAGACACATCCAGGAGTATCCTTTAAAGCGTCTTTAATAACTTTAGGGAAATCTTGGTTAAGAATAATATCTGAAACTACTAGTCGTCCGCCTGGTTTCAAGACTCGATAAGCTTCTCGAAATACTTGGGCTTTATCTACTGATAAATTAATAACACAGTTGGAAACAATAAGATCGGCTGAATTATCAGCAATAGGCATGTTTTCGATTTCACCTAAGCGGAATTCGATATTAGTATATCCGCCTTTCCGTGCATTGAGTCGAGCTTTATCAATCATTTCAGGAGTCATGTCAATTCCAATAACTTTGCCGGTACTACCGACTTTATCACTAGCTAAAAAGCAATCAATTCCAGCACCAGAACCTAAATCCACAACTGTTTCTCCCTCTTGTATATTAGCTAATGAAATAGGATTACCAGACCCTAAACCAAGGTTTGAATCTTCTGGAATACTTGCAAGTTCTTCAGCTGAATATTCAGTATAATTGTCTTTCTCCTTAGTTCTACTTGGATTTGCTTCAGATTGTTCAGGGGGATTCACGATTTTATTTTGATCACCTTTAGCGATAGCAGCGTATTGAGTTCGTACTTTTGATCTAATACTATCAGCTTGAGCAGTATTTTGTTCTAGAGAGGTATTTTCGACCTCATTAGAACCAGAACCACAACATGAATAACTACGTTGGGGTTTTTTATCAAGTATAGTTGCTTTTTGTTCATTCATCACGCATCAATTCCATATTATTTACAGATACTGGAATATTTCTTAGGAATATTCTCATGGAATATTTCAATGGAATGCTTTATAAACTTTTATTAATTGGCAGTTCTTGAATAAAAGGGCCGTGTGTTATTCTTATGTTTGGTAAAGACCTTGAAATCACTCCTACAGAGTCCTTATTCTTGCTTATTCTCTTTAACGATGAAAACCTTTCTGGTTCTGATATTATTAAGAGTGTTAAGGATGATCTTGGTGAGGAGTGGTCTCCCACGCCTGGAGCAACATATAAAATCATTCAAAAACTTATAGAAAAAAATTATATTAGCGAAACAACTGAAATAGAAAAGAAAGACCGCGATAAAAGGATTAGAACCTATAGTTTAACTCATGAAGGTCGTAAAATGGTTGTGAAGGTCATTGCTCGTATACAAAGGATGGTCGGATTTATTGATTCTTGTTGTCCTAATGGTGGTCCTATTGTTATCTTTAAAAGATCCGAATCCGATGAAAGTTAGTAGGAAAGTTTACGACAGAATTGTATTCGTTGCTTAAATTATTCAATAGGGAGGAATTTATATAGAATCTTTTTCATTAATCATCTGAAAATTATCAACCTCATTATTTGTAAAATGAACTTGAATCTACATTAGAAGAAATATACAGGGTTATTCATGTGGGCTAGCAGATGGTTTTAAACTTACAAATAGCGCTTTTTATCGATCTTCTCTCTGGAATAATATGCGTATGTGCATTTTTTGTATCTTCTCTTCAACAATATAAGCTATATAGAAAATATCCATTCCAAGGATTACGATTTTTTGCATGGGGATTTTTTTTACCTCCTCTTCCTATCTTAAATATTACAATAATAATTATATTTCGTATTCTTGGTTTAGATGGAGTATTTCACGATATATTATTACTTATTTATAAATTCACATTTTCTATAGGTATTCTAGGAATTGGAACATTTGCTGTAGGATTATGGAACCTTCATCCTCGTGAACCATTCCGTAAGTGGTCCTCGACATTGATTGGAATTGGAGGATTAGCTGGAATTTCAGTTGGGGCGATTTTCACGACATTAAATTATTATTGGTTGAATGAATATTCAACTCCCCCCGTTTCTCAACAGAATTTCCGTTATGGGGGAATTTACATCGTATATGATTTCCTGGTCGTTGTGGGTTTAGTGACCCTCATTGGACTTGTTGTTTTCACCGCAGCTAGATATATTCGAGATCTGCGCGATATACAACGTATGCAAACAAATCCGTTAAAATTTGAAACACGATGGCTTCCAATGGCCTATCTCTCATTAGGTTTCGCTTTTATCACTCTTTTATTACAGCGAATTCCTTTTTTAGAAGAGTTCCAACTAGCATTAACATTTGCAATTCCACTAGCGATAGCAGGGATTGCTTTTTCATATGCTTTTCGAAAATATCCCTCCTTATTAGCCATCACATCAGCTAAAATGAGTGTGCTTACAATTGTAAATCCAGGTGGAATTGCTTTATATTCATATGACTTTGAAAACAAACGAGCTTCATTTGATGACCATTTACCTGTATTACTAGGAGGAATGTTGTCTGCTCTTAATATTAATTTGAGTGAGACATTGAAAAGTGAGAAAGGATTAACTTTAATTGCTTTTGGAGATAAAGTAGTAGTTATTCATACTACAGCAACTTTTATATTATATTTACTAGCGTCTGAGATTAATCCAACCGTTTCAGATCTAAGTACATTATATGCAAAGCGATTTGAAGAACATTTTTCAGACAAATTAGGAAAGCAATTAGATATCATTGCATACGATCAATACACATCTTTTACAGTCTATGTAGAGGAATTAATGCAATTTGCACCTTTGAGCTTTTAGATAATGCAAGGAAGGCAATTTTGTAAAATAAGTTTATCCCTATTCAGTTAAATTGATGATCAGTTGCCAAGAGGCTTATCTATTGATAGATAGTGAGAGAAAAAACGATTCTTATTATAAAAACCTGTTGAACAGAACTATTCAAATATTGAATTATGATGAAAAGAGAGAACGATTATTACATGAACAGCTCTCAAAATCAGAAGTAATTAAAACATATTATAGAGGTTATATTATCAAAACTCAATACTCGAAACCCGATCAAGAAATTGATCTTGTTTGTTTTAGACAAATGAGTGACGTGATTGAGTTATATAGAATTGAGCCAGAACTCAAGGAACTGGATTGTTTCGAATTACTAGGAACCATTAAAAACCAACTTGATTATCTTTTTTCTGCAAACAGAGATTTTAGCAAACTAGTAGCCATTTTAGTTACTCTTGTTACAAATAATACTGTTAACTGGTTGATAGAGAATAAATACATCCTACAGGATTCAAAGATAAATCAAATATGGGTATTTAGGGAGAAGAAGATAGGGCGAAGTAAACCTTTTCGCTTCAACCCCAAACATCTAGATCTTGATTACTTAATACTAGCTCTTAAGAAGATAGAACGGGGAGAGAACTGGGAGGAGAATTACTTCTCGGCTCTTTAAGGCAAAAACTCTCTATAATTTAGTAAAAGGAAGGAGCTCGTTCTGAAACTCCTTTAGGAGGTTCCATTTTACTAGTTTCTTCAACAGATAAAAGTTCTACTAATTCATATTGACGTGTTCCTAAATCCAGTTTCTCCGCATATTCAACTGCCAAATAAGGGTT
Organism: Candidatus Hodarchaeota archaeon; assembly: GCA_048886525.1. GTDB lineage: Archaea > Asgardarchaeota > Heimdallarchaeia > Hodarchaeales > Hodarchaeaceae > Hodarchaeum. The sequence goes on from JBHLKP010000139.1 coordinate 8,836, forward strand.
TTTGAAACGACCATGAAGTCGTTGAAATGGATGTAAATCGGCTTTTGGATCTAAATTTGCATGTTTAAAGTAAGGAGGAATATTCTTTTTAATTAATCCTTCGTTAGCTATTAAATCTAAAGATGCTTGATCGATTGCTACAATATCTCGACTTCCTAAGACGCCAATATCATGAACTACAGTTGGAAAAGGTATTCCCCAACAATCACACAAGGGCATGATGTCGATAAGGAAACTCAGAAAAAATCTTTTGTTCTCATCAAATGTGTCAAGCACTTGTTTCGTTGAAATAGCCATTAGTTCTTGGAATAAGGCAAAATGTTCTTGTCTATATTCTAAACACCCAACATCTTTATCCATGTCTAAACATTCGTCACATTGGTTACACATACCGAATGGCAGGTTTAATTTGTGTTTTTCTTCATCGTACTTAAGTTGTTTATAAGGACACGATTCCACTAGCTTTTTCGCGTGCTCTGGAGTACATTTTTCAGCATCCCAATATGGAATAGAGGCTTCGATGCCATGGATTTTATTCCATCTAGTTTGAGCGGCAAATCCACCTATTGCAATATTCTTGATTGCTCCACCAAATCCACAGTTATTGTGTCCTTTGACATGGCTAACATCAAATAAAACATCAGCATCATGCAAAACTCCAGCCATTTCTAGCGTATCGACATTATGAAATTTAACTTCTTTAGATGTTATATAACCATCTTTGACTCCAGAAATTGGGATTAGAGGGCATCCACATGTTTCTGTGGTGTATCCACGATCTACTGCGTTATAGACTGCAGTTGGGTTATCTGTGATGAAAGGCCATCCTCCTGCTTCCCTAATCTTTTTCACAATACGTCGGATGAAGAATACAGGAATAGTTTGATAACCATCATTGAAACCAAGGTGCATTTTCACGGCAACTTTGTCTCCTTTCTCTATAGTAGAGAGATCTAACTGCTCAATAACATTATTGAGCTTATTAGGAAACGAAGCATGGCGATTACTAGCACCATGCATAACAGATCCGAAATATACTTTAGAAATGGTCATAATATTCACTTTTACATAGTTTAATAGTAGGGGAAAATATTCCGAGTTATTTATTTAAATATTAAACTCTAGACAAAAAAAAATTCATATCCTTTATATCTGCAAAAAGCGATTATTCCAAGTAGTATTGCTTAATGGCATTTTACTCAACTAAATATTATCCCTAAGCAAATTTCAAGAATTTTATTAAATAAAAGAGAGAAATTAAAAAGAGAGGGG
>JBHLKP010000140.1:0-10106 GCA_048886525.1 Candidatus Hodarchaeota archaeon
TTTTCCTATTACGACCCCTTATGAAATGAAGCGTCAGAAAAAGGAGATTGTTGAGGTTATTGCTGATTTAATAACTAAAAATTCTGAAAAAACATTAAAGTCTTCTGATAAGTTGACTACCTTTATTGCCGATTTATTTATTAGAGAATCAGAACTAGTTCGGAATGTATTCAAAAATACTGATGAAAAACAAGCGAATATTATTGCTAATTGGGATTTAAAACAACGTCAGAGTGCTATAGCCATTATCGGGAGACTTGTCCTTTATCAAGATGAAATTGATTGGAATCAACGATTTGAAGAATGCTTTGAGTGAAAAAAAATATCATGTGATACATTCGATTAGGTTCTTCTTGTCTTTTCCTAGATATTTAAAACTCTTTTAGCTTCCCCTGCATAAGCAAATATATCCTCTTGTCTAGCTGTTATTCGATCTTGAATTACTTTGGTGACAAGTGTCTCAAAATTAGCTAATTCTAGAAACGGAGATATAAACGGGCTAGGCCCCCTAAAACTATGGCAATGCCGTGTTTATTGCTAATTTCTTCAACTAAATTCAAGACGTCTTTGAATGTTTGTATTGCGTTATCATATTCCCCTATATCACTATAACAGTTACCAATACTATTCAATGTCCGTCGGGGTACATGTTTTTCTCCAGTTTCCTTAAAAAGTGAAAAACTCTGTTTATAAAGATCTAAAGCTTGCTTATACTAACCTTGTTTCTCAAGAATTTCTGCTTGTAACCGTTGTAGAAATGCTTTCCTTTTGTTCAATATGCTTTGTTCAAGATAGCTTTGAGCTTCTAATATTTTTTTGGCTTCTTGAATTAATGATGGAACCTCATTCGATTTAGCTAGTGTGTATTGCAATACTTGACACTTTAAATTAATCGCACCGAATGTATACAATGGTTTGTTCAGTTTTTTACTCTCTGCTATCACATAATCAGCAATCTCCATTGTCCTTTGATGGTCAAGTTGATAAAGAAAAATAGTACCTTTGAGTACGAGATATTCAAATTGTTGTACTACCTCTGATTCTGTATTCTTTAGTAGAGTGTCTACATTTTTCAATGAAGTAATATAATTTCCTTCTACCATGGCCTGATGGATCGATTGGTAGTTTTTGTGGAAGTCAGAATCCAAAGTCACTAGCTACTCGTCTCCTTTCTTTACTTCAATAGGTTATAAATAGAAATCTTGGATACTCTGCTAGATTATAAACCTAATTTCTTCTGGTTTGTTCTTTATATCTATACTTAGAACGAGAAAGTTAATTTTCAAAATATATTTCACTTCTTGATGCGCCAATGGATCAAGATTCAGATGTTTGTTTAGTAACTGGAGCCTGTGGTTTCGTTGGATCCCATTTAGTGGATTGTCTTCTCAAACAAGGGTTTTATGTGCGTGCTACTGATCTGAAGAGTGCAAATCGGCAATATTTACCGCTTACAGATCAATTAGAATTCGTACCAGCCGATCTTACGATACCTGAAGAAGCGAAATCAGTAGTAAATGGAGTTACAAAAATATTTCATACAGCGGGGATTTTTCGTTTTGATTTTAGTCGGAAGCTCTTGTACAAGGTAAATGTTGAGGGTAGTACAAACCTTTTCTCTGCTGCTCTCATGGAAGAAATATCTCACTTTGTCAATTGGAGTACAGCAATGATATATGGTACATTAAAATATACTCCGGCTGATGAACATCATCCAATTAGACCTGAGGAATCATATTCTGAATCTAAGTGGCTGCAAGAGCAGATGGCATTGTCGTTTTATGAAGAAAATGGATTACCAATAAGCTCTATTAGACCTACAGCAATCTATGGTCCTAGATCCTTATATGGTACCTCACGGTTGATTCTTGCTCTTGCTAATAAAAAGATTTTTGGTATTCCTAGTAATGGAAAAACAATTCAGCATCACGCACATGTGAATGATGTAGTTAATGCTTCCATATTCATAGCTAATGATCCAAGGACGATAGGAGAAGCATATAATATTGCTGATGACTTACCCGTTTCGATTGAAGAATCATTTCGTGTTGTTTTAGATTTTTTCGAGCATGATATTCCTAAAATTCACTTTCCGAAATTTCTTGTCTCTCTTTATGGTTATCTTGACAGATTTTGGAATATGATTACTGGTAAGACTAGCCTTTATGAAAAAGCTGCTTTACCATTGTTGTTTTCTGATCATATTTTCAATAATTCTAAGTTGAAACAGCTAGGTTTCATTTATTCTGTGCCCAATCTGCAAACAGGTATTAAATCCACACTTCAGTGGTATCGTAAACACGGATATATAAAATATCCATTGAATATTGAGTAAATGTAAGCTTTTAGGTGCTATCTTTTTCTTAACATCACTATTTCACCCAATAATAATAATACAGGCTCTAATCCAAATAGAATGGCCGCTAAAACGGGTTCAAACTCAGTTGTTGTCATTCCCAACATATTAAAGGGTATTATCATGAATTCTTTGCTATTAGGAAGAATATCAAACCATAACATTATTCCTCCTGCTTGGAAAATAAAAAGTAGACTCAATCCCAATATATAGTTGAGCTTTTCTGTTAGTTTTGATTTTGAAGTTAGATATCCAAGAATTATTCCACAAAGGAAAAGAAAGGGTAAATCAAATGCAAACATGATAAATCCTTTAGTTCGTGATTTACAGATTATCAGTTGTTGTTATATACGATTTCTAAACTAAATAAATAGTAAATTCTCGTGTTTCTTTCTCGAAGCGAGATTATAGCGAATCAAAAAGGTATTTTTTATGAAATCAAGCTTTTTCCGACATTCAGGACAATATGGACGATTTGATACTGAATGACAGTCTTGACATAACCAAACGTATGAGCAAACTCGATTTTCTTTATTCTTCATTTATTTTCCTCAAGATTAAGCTAGTTATCTTCTGCATCATTTTATTTATCTTATTATTTTTATGTCTCGTTGAATATATGTGAATCTTTATGATATAAAACTTTTTTTTTCTATTCTGTTAAATAAACATATTCTATTTTACTTGTCTTATTTTCTAACTCTCTCTATTTGGGGAGTAGCAAACTTAATGACTGATATAAAGAATATTCATCTACTTAAGTTATCCATTCGGATCCTTTTTTAAAGGAAATTCGATGATTTACCACTTGAGTGTGGCCTATGAGGTGAGCTTAACATGTTGAGGAAGGATCGATTTAAAGGAATCCTTGGACTATGGATTATTGAAAAAGCATCAGGTATTCCAATATATGCCCTTGATCTTGGAAAACCAACTGAGGTCGACTCAGTTTTGTTTGGTGGTGCTCTGGTAGCGATTAGAGGATTAATGACTGATTTAAAGATCGGAGAACTAAACTCATTTCAAACGAATCAATCAAATCTGATTATACTTAGTTCTGACGATATTTTTTCCGTTTTGGCTTTGGAGAAAGACATCAATGTCGACTTCTGGTACTCTACTTTATATAAAGTCCAACAGATTGTTGAACAACATTATCAGGAATTTAAGGAGAAGCAATTCATTCTTGATACAACAGTATTTGATAATATCAATCCTATTCTTCATCAAGTCGTCTTAGAGGATATGGAATTATTCGATCATAGACAAGATGAATCTGTTATCTATTCTCGAAGCGAGTCAATTTCAGTTAGAAAAGACGATGATTTCAAAATAGGGGATTTAGATTTTTTATTTGAATATTTTCCTCATGATTTAGGAAAAGTTTTATACACACTACTTATGAATGAGCCAATTATCATTATTGGCGATATTAAAGACTTGGTAGAAAAAGTTATTGCCTCTATTGATCTGTTAACCCCTTTACGTGAGCTTAAAAAAGAATATGCTATTAAATACATTGATCCTATGAATAAAGATCTCATTATTTGTTCATCCCAAGTTAAATTTACGAAAAAATACAAGGATCTTACTAAAGTGGATGTAAATAAGAGAAAAATTTCTGCTGATATAAAAGATATTTCTTCTATGGATGATTTTGTCTATGGGATAAAGATTATGCCAAAAGAATCCCAAGCTCGTGCTATTCGGGAATATGTTGAAAAAATACTCTCTAAAATAACTGAACTCAAAGTACTTTGTCAGCAAGCTGAAATCTCAAGTGAGAAAATTAGTCGTTTTCGTAGTGATTTAAATTCTGATGAATTAAATATAGTGATTTCAAGAGTTCGAGAGGAATCTCCCCAATTTAGTGAGAAATTATTCCATTTTGCCAGATCACTAACATAATTAATATGGGAGTGAGAGAATAAGTAGTAGTTGGAGTAATGTATACACTCAATTTAGATATGTTTAAGTTTTTGCCTTTGAATTACACTCGTGATAACTTCAGTGGCTAATAATTGAAAAGTTTTGGCTACATTGATATCTTCCTTAGCAGATGTTTCAACATAATGGATCGTGAAACCATGGTCTCGTTTTACGAGTTTTGTTAACTCTTCTGCATATACAATGCCATGTTCAGATGAAACTTGATTTCGAAATGTAGGATCTTTACGGAGGTCGCATTTGGCACCTACAATCAAAAGAGGACGTTTACCCTGTCCATTTAAATCCCAGTAAGATTTAATCCATCCTTTGAGGCTTAAAAAAGAATCCTGGTTTGTTATATCAAAAAAACAAAGAGCTCCTGCAGCTCCGCTATAATACAGATCGCTCACAACTTTAAATCGAGGTTGGCCAGCCAAATCCCAAATTTGGAATTTAATTGTATAAACCATCTTAGTAGGGGAGTATAATACTGAGATTTCTTTTGATGCAAAATCAGCCCCCAGAGTCATTATGTACTTTGTTTGGAATGTTTCACCTAGCCACGCACGACGAAATGCACTCTTTCCCACTCCCCCATCACCAATCAGTAACATTTTAACTCTGAGACTTGTTCCTACCATTCTTTTATCCTTAATCCGCCCATCTTATTGAAGTATTTCTTGATTAGTAAATGATTAATTTTAAAATTTTCGTTTCAATATACGGAATTTTTTGTCATCCTAGACCAAAATTGTGAATAAGATTCAATCTCTTTTTCGTAGTAAGACATCAGTCCTTTTAGAGATTCATCCTTCTTTTTTTCTTCAAACAAAAAGGATAAAGATCAAAATTAAGGAAATCATTAAATTCTAACTAGACACTGAGGTTTTTGTTGTAGAAGTTTGAGAGGTACTAGTAGGGAGAGTAGTGATAGTAGCGGTTGTTGTAGAAATGTACTTTAGTGTGAAATTTACAACTGAATGAGCTATATTACCTTCTGAATCATTACCGTAAGCGTGTAGAGTATAACAACCATCATTTAAAACGCGTTCCACGGTATATGAACAACTTTGGTTATTCTCATCAAGATTTTCAATATTTTTAACAGAGATTTTTTCTTAAACTCTTTCTAAACTCTTGAATGACGATTGGATTATGGTAAAAGGCCTATCTAAAAATAGTGAACATTTTCCAAGTGCTTTATTATAAATCTGATACGGTGCTACAGATGAGAATAAGTGGCCTATTGATTTCGGTAAGTACTTTTTCTTTTCTTTCTTTTTTACGCAGAGCTATCTTTTATGCCTTTTTTTATGTATATTTACGAACATTTTTAGGATTATCTAATACACTTTCGGCTCTATTAGGAACTGCTAACTTGCTAACATCTACAATAGGCCAATTAAAATTATGGGGGCCTAAACTTAACCAAAACCCAGACTTAGCAAGAAAATATGTTATACGGGGGGAGGTTATCGCTGGAATTGTATATCTAATCGCCTTTGCAGGTCATAGAATATTTATAATGTTAGAAACAACTTTTGGTGCAGCTCTTTTTCTGATAAGTTGCACTAGCTTCCTTGAAATTTTTTGGTCTGGAAGTGATTTGGGAATAAGGCAATTACAGGCTGAAGCAACAAAGGGGAAAAATCGTGGACGGCTTGTTGGTACGATAGATGGTGTTGGTTTAATGGGGCAACTACTTGGTTTCCTCTTTGGAGGGGTTCTTTATCGAGATGGTTTTGGATTTTATGATGGGAGTATGTTCTACATTGTTGTAATTCTTATTTTCTCTTGTGCTTTGGTCATTTATCTTTCACCTTATGATAGCGCTATTAAAGAGGGGGATAAGGTAATTTTAACCGCAGGAGGAATAAAAGAAGTCTTAAAAGTTCCTTCCTTTGGTTATTTTATTACAATATTAGGTATATTAACAATTGGGATTAATGCAAGTACTCAGATATTTCTTTATTATGTAACAGATCATTCTTCCCTTAATTTCAGTGAGGAATTACTCAGTTTTCTATTGATACTCTTTACACTGTCAGGAGGAATCATGTCTCCAATTGGGGGTAAAATTTCGGATTACTTTGGGCGAATTCCAATAATAATTCTCTCTAGTCTTGGAGCAGCTTCAAGTTACTTTTTATTATTTTATTTGGGTCAGCAACCATTTATCATTATAGCTTTCATTTATACAATTTTAGGGGGATCAGCAGCCGTTCTTCAATCAATAGCCTTTGCACATTCTGCAGATCTGCTACCAATCGAGTTCCAAGGAACTGGATTTGGAGTATTTAATATTACACTTGCAACAGGTTGGGGCCTTGCTGGTTTTCTTATTGGAGGACCTGTAGCTGATATCCTCATTCATGTAGGCTTGCCGAATGCCTTTGCTTACCGTTATTCATTTCTTGCTTCAAGTTTATTGATAGCATTTGGAATTATTGCATTAATTATTATCATTCTCTTTAAGCGATCATCTGTGGATGATGTTAGTGAGATTATGGGAAGAAAATGAATTCATGTGAAAATTTTCTATAATTTTTGAATAAAATTTAGCCTAAAATTATCAAATAAGCCATTAACGACTGTTAGTATAGGAAATTAGTTGTATTAAAATTAGTAATCTAACTAATGATACTAGGTAAAAGCGTACTTAAAACTAGAACAACCTGTTCTAAAATTTAAAACATGTTGTACTATTATTTGGACATCAATAACTGGTTTATTATTCTTTTTGTATTATTTCACAAACTGCACGAAAGTATAGACTTTTAAAACCCAAAATTTTCAGTATTAAATAAATATAACAATGTTGAATAGTCTTTAAATGAAAGAATGGCTTTCCAATCTGAAATCTAGAGATGATTATAAATGGAAAATGGAAATAATATAAAATCTATTTTCTTCAATATAACAGGGTATTTAATTCTGTTTATTCAACAAATTCCAGGATTATGGATATGGATCCCATTCATGGCTGCTCCAGTAATAATCATAATTAGTGCTTTGCTTTCAAATCTACCAACGAGTATAACTGAAGCTTATCAGAATTTCTTCATGCTTAATGAGGTATTTATAGGAAAAATATTGATCATATTAAGCGTTATTATTCTCGTTTATTCTATTATTTATCTTGGATTAAAAAAGAGACAAGGATTAGTGACTACTGGCCCTTATCGCTTTGTAAAGCACCCACAATACACTGGTTTTCTACTATTAACGATTGGTTTAACGGCTTGGAGTTATTTTTACATTAAAAACTTTTTTGGTAGGAGTTGGATTTCTGCCGATGAAACAATAGCATTATGGTATCTAGAATTATTGGCATATATTATTCTCGCATTTATAGAAGAAAGATACTTATCTAAAAAGTTTGGAATTGAATATATCAGTTACAAAAATAAAACTTCCTTATTCATCCCACTTCCGAAGTCCGGTAAATTTGATGTAGTGATTTCAACATTAATTTTCAGTTTTCTCCTCTATATAGCAATTATATAATTCTATTTTTCTTATCGATTTTGCGATTTCTATTGATCATAGGAAACTGTTATTTGATGAACATAAAAACCTAATAGCATTACTCAACCCTTCGTTATTTTAGACAGAATATCTATTGTGTACTTAAAGGAAAGAGAAAAATGCCTGAAATCGCAGAATTAATACAATTTGCTATTAAGAAAGAAAAAGAAGCATATGAATTGTATTTTGGCTTTGCTAAAAAAACTAAGAATCCTGCTGCAAAAAAACTTCTTGAAGAACTTGCGGAGGAAGAACTTGGACATAAGAAAGCCCTTCAAAATCTTTCAGAAACAGAAGACATACTTAATTTTCAAATTAAACCAGTACAGGACTTTAAACTTTCTGATCATCTGGTAGGATATACGATTGATGAAAATTCAGATATGCAAGCTGTTCTTATTTATGCAATGAAAGCGGAGAAAGTAGCATTCGAATTATATACTAAAATGGCTGAAGCAGCTCTTGATGACCAAAATATCTCGCTATTTCAAAAATTAGCACAGATGGAACTCTCACATAAAAATAGATTGGAAATACTTTATGAAGATATGTTTTATACTGATAATTGAAAGTACCATTCAATGAAATCTCATGAATAATTGAACTCTTTGTTTCCTGAATTCTGTCTTCTAAGATAAAGCCTTTTAAACATATGGAATACTAGATTACATGATGAATTGATGTTCTTTAAAAAAAGTCCCTCTTCACGAAAACTAAAGAAATTAGATATAAATAAGGAAGTCATTGAACATATCAAAGAAACTAAACGGAAGATGAAAGAAAAGATTCCGCAAAGTTCCAATAAAGACGAATCAGAGTCTTAATTCTTATCAGATAAGAATTATTTTCGGAGAAATCATTCTAAAAGAGGACTCTCTTCATTTGATATGTCTTTTAACCAAATTATTTATTTAGAAGTGGTAGAATTTCTTTTTGTTCATAATCCCTTAGAAATTGGAGAAATTCTGGATCACTGTACAAATTTCTTTGAAAAATAATTGGTAAAAATTTCTCCACAAAAATTATCGATTCTTTTAATGTATTAAAACTGAGTAAGATATCAATCCCTCTATTAGTCCCGAAACAGGCAAAATGCCGTAATTTTGATAATAAGCTATAATTTTCTGATTCTTTTTCAGTTAAGCTATAAGCAACAATAAATTCTCCAATAGTTCTATTTTTAGATCCTTTAAATACTGGACTAGTGAACCAGATAATCCAGCAAGGGTGATGACTAAGATTCCATTGTAGGATTCGTGATAAAGGTTTCTCTGCATCCATTTTTGGCAGTAATTGATAATAGGCGATTGATGCAAGATCTCTTGTATATTCACTATATGTATCGATGATTTTAACCTTTTTTAGGACCGTGCTCCCAATGATAATTTCCCCTAAATCCTTTCTAATCCGAACACAATTCTCAGTTATCTTTTTAATCTTTATATATTCTTCAGTGTTGTCAAATTCTCTTTTTATTAAATCATCAAGGCTTTGTGATACTTCTAATGTTTTCAAAGGTGGTTCCTGCAGCATATCAGACCTCTCCCAGATTGTAAACATCTTTTCTGTCGCCTTAATTATGTTATTACGTAATTTCTCTTTTGAGATTTTATCAACCATTTTTTCATTACTCAAGATATCATTTTACTACTTAGTTACGATAATTATACTAGGTGTTTTAATAGGTAAGTAAATATTCAAAACACTTCTATTGGTGATTTATGCCTGATTTCTGTAGATGTCCGAATTGTATGAATGTTCATCACGTTTACTTGGTTCCTGATTCTACAAAATCCAGATTGAGTAATCGTATTGCCTTATTTATTGATGGAGGGAATTTATATCATGCTGCAAAAAAGCTAGGTTTTAAAGTCGATTTACTTCGTTTAAGGGAATTTTTTCTTTCATCAAACGCTGATTTGTATCGTGCTTACTATTACGCTGCATTTGATTCGACTCAAGGTTTTATCATGAAAATACTCGATTACTTGAGACATAATGGTTTTATTGTAGTGACCAAAAGAGTGAAAAAATTCTCTACTATGATAAAAGGGAATTTAGACGTTGAACTAGTCATTGATATGATGATAACACTTGAATACTATGATACAGCCATTCTTGTATCAGGTGATGGTGATTTCAAGAGATGTGTTGAAGAACTCCAGAAACGCAATAAAAAAATCATTGTGGTTTCTACTGAAAAAACTTCTCCACCTTTATTAGCTCAAGAGTTGAAAAACCAAGCTGATGAATTCATAGAACTTGCTGAAATTATACCTTTCGTAGAAGAAAA
>JBHLKP010000141.1:0-10103 GCA_048886525.1 Candidatus Hodarchaeota archaeon
CAGAATATAACTCATTACCCTTATCAAAAACATCCAGCTAACGCTAAAGTCAGATGTACATACATAGAAATCCCTCAAGCCGAGGAAACACATGCTGTGTTATTATCACAACCTTCTTGGATGTTTGGCGCGGAAATGGGTGCTAATCAGTATGGATTAGTCATAGGTAACGAAGCAGTCTGGACCCGTGAACCTTATAGTCCCCTTGGTCTTTTAGGTATGGATTTATTACGCCTTGCGTTAGAACGTTGTCGCACCGCTCCTAGTGCTATTCAAACAATTGTTGAATTATTAGATAAATATGGTCAAGGTGGAGCCTGTTCGGAAGATGATCCTTCTTTAAAGTACCATAACTCCTTTATGATTGCAGACAGAAAAGAAGCGTGGGTACTTGAGACCGCAGGTTCATGGTGGGTTGCTGAAAAAATAAAAGATTCAATAAGAAATATCTCCAATAACCTCTCAATTCGCTCAGAATTTGATCTAGCATCAGACGGGATAATTGATCATGCGATAGATAAAGGATATTATGATCAAACTGGTCCTTTTGATTTCGCTCCTACTTTTGCAAAGAATTGGAGAGAAAAAAGCCCTATTTCTCGTGAAGGATATGGTTATCACTTTCTTTCATCTGAAAAAGGTAATATTTCCCCTTTAACGATGATGGATTTATTAAGAAACTGTAAAAGTGGTATCTGTATGCATGGTAGTTTTAGAACTACTGCTTCTTTGGTTTCACATCTTCGGATTTCCGATCAGGACTTTCATTGGATGACTGGAACTCCTCATCCTTGTAAAAGTTTCTTTAAACCAATTTCTTTTCCTATTGCTTCTCTAAGTCCTTATTTACCTGCTAATAAGAAGAAAGATCAAAGAACACTCTGGTGGATCCATGAAAAAGTGTTTCATTCAAGCTCATTTCAGAGCTCAAATTGGAAACAAAACGAAAAAGAGTTCTATTCAAAGATTTTAACAAGTGATACTAATGAACAAAATTTAATTACCAAAAAAGCTTTTACTATTGAAAAGAACCTTTATGATTCACAAATTAACTAGTTTTGATCTTTCTAGATTGAATAAACAATGTTTAGCGATTTTCCTTCTGATATGATATTTCGTAAAAGTAAATTTATAAATAAATTAACAATAGTTAACTTAGACATTTAAATTTTTGGAAGTATTTAAGATGGATATTATAATCGATTTACCAGATGAATTAGTAGAATTTTTCGAGGTTTCCTCCAATCTACTTGACTGGGGTTTTGAGAGCAAAGAAAAAATGTTTAAACATATTCTTCTTGAGGGTATTGAGCATAGACTTGAACATTTGAGTACATCTCAGAGTTTAGAGCAACATGAAAAGTTTCATCAAATAATTAATGAGGAACGTCTTAAATGTCACCCTGAAAAATACATTCAAAGAACGACGGATGTGGGTTTAATTGAAGAAGTATCAGGAAGGAAGGAATGAGAATTCAACTCTGAAAATTCTTGATGGTAATGTACCACTAGACCTTACAATATCTCAAGCTGGATCTTTGAATAGTTCTACATATTCCTTGTCATATTTTATTAGAATTCCATTGCTTTAACATTAGAAAGAGTAGTTTCACTCGAATTAAGCTTGTGCTCACATATGCACATATATTTGGAAGAAAACCTATTATTGAAACTGGAAGCTCAAATTACAGACTTTTGACCCTCTTGTAACTGACAATATTTTAATGAGTTCAAAGTTTGGCTTCATTGGCTCAGTAAATATAAGGAATCAATTTTTTTGTACGTTCAATGTATAGATGGTATTTTTTACCGAATTTTACAATTAAGAGTTTTTCTTCAATCTCCATTCGGCTTTTAAAGATTAGGAATAGTAAAAATGCTATTAGAGTAGTCATTATAATACTCCCGAAGGATAATGAATATCCAAAAAATAAAATTAGAAACCCTAAGTATATAGGGTGCCTAATATATTTATAAATGCCATTGGTTATTAACTGATGCGCTTCTTCAATGACAATTCTTGAACCACCATATTCTCCAAGTTGTATTCGACTCAATAACAATATAACTCCCCCTAAAATTAATAAAATAACGCCTATTAAGAGAAAATAAATCGAGAATTGAGAAAGAATGAATATTTCACTGATTATTATTTTATATTCTAAATAAGGTAATATTATTGCAATTGGCATTGATAAAAATGAAATTGCTGGGATTAAACGACTATATTGATCTTCTTTAGGAGAGATTGGTCGAATAACTATATCTATGCTAATAAAAACGTTAAATATTAAGATTGGGAGTAATGTTTTGAGCTCTCTAAAAGCGCTGCTAGCGAATAAAAAATAACCAAGGTTTATGAAAATAACTAGGAAAGGAATGCCAATTATCTTTTTAATTAAATAATTCATATTTTCATCATCAAAATGCAACTTTATAGACAATCCTTTCACGATAACCAGTAATAACACTAATATATCCGCTCAATAATTCATCCAATTTTGTTTCACCAGTATCAATCAATAGTGGTTCACCATAAAGCGAGTTAATTTTAGTTCTTGTAGCTACAACAATTATGTTATCCTTTCCAATCTCTTTAATAATGCTAGGGCTCAATTGTTGGTTCCCTCTCCCAAATAAATATCCTTGTCCTCCAATAGGTGTTATAATGAGTTTTACTTTTTTTCCTCTTATGTATGATTTGAGTTGTGTTTCATTTAGATCACTAGCTACTAATTCTTTGTTATATATAAGATCAATTCCTAATAGGGTATTTGATAAATTCAACTTTTCCATAATTGCCCTTGTAGTAGTTCCTGGACCTATGATATAGAAACAATCATTTTGCATATTTTCAATTATTTCCTCTGCAATCGATTGGTAAGCAATACTTTCGGTTTCTGGACTTCCTGCTTTTAAGGACTGAAGATGCATTCTTTCATAAGGAATTTTTAAATAACCATATAATTTCGCCCTTACAATTCCTTTTCTGAAAGATTCTTCATCAATATCCATTACTTCTGCTTCTATAACTCTTTCAGTTTTATTTTGAAGAACAGATAGAGCTAAATCACCTGCATGAGCGGGATTTCTAGCAAAAACAGCTGAATGTATTTTTACGCCAGCAGGTATTCCAAGTACAAGTAAATGACTTCCTATTACATTATATATATCTCTAGCCGTCCCATCTCCTCCAGCAAAAAGTAATAAATCTATTTTAGAGTCATAAAAGTCTTTAGCTGCTCTTTGAGTATCTGCTGCAGTTGTATTCCCGACAGATATCGCGCCAATAATAATCGGTTCAAAACCACTTTTTTTTGCTACAATTGCTCCCATTTCTTCAGGATAGGTTATTAATTCGATTTTATCTTTTATAGTAATCAATTTCTTAATAGCTATAAGTGCACGATTTTGGGATTCTGGATGAGCTCCTAATTGTTTCGCTTGCTCTAAAATTGTAGTTCCATTAGTACCCTTTAAGCCTACTCTTCCCCCCATCCCAGCAATAGGATTTATAATTAATCCTACTTTTTTCACAATAATCATCTGTTTTCTATCATTTTTGTGAGTTAAAATTAAAGTAATTTTACAGCTAGATTCTACCGTTTTTCCATTTTTTTAAATACGCTCTCCATGTAATTGCCCATTTCTCAGGATCATCTAAGGAGTCAGTTATCATTTTATGGATAACACTTCTATGTGGAGCGTTTTTGACTATTTCTGGTTTTGTATATGCTTCCTCTGCAACTTTCGCTAGGCCTGCTATATATTCATCAATTTCTGCTTTGGAATATGACTCAGTTGGTTCAAGAGTAAATGGTTGAGGAACTATAAATGGATGATGACTTGACCACATGTGAAACCCAAAATCTACCATTCGATTGGTTACATCTTCCGTTGTTATTCCTGTCTCGTCCGTTAATTCTTTCCAACTATAGCGAACCTGTTCTATTCTATGATGGCCTTCAGCATAAGGAGCACTGGCTCCACGAATTTCTGATACTTTTTTTAACAAGTAATTATTGTTTAGTACAGCAATTCTAGACACTTCTTCTAATCCCTCGCTACCTAGACTCATAATCCATGAATAGGCTTTTAAAACAGCGGGAACAACCCCATAATACGACCTCACTTTTCCTATTGTGTGAGAAACTTCGTAATCAAGATAATAATCTACTCCGTTATAACGAACCAAGGGGATAGGTAGAAACTTTATAAGATCCTTCTTTACCCCAAGGGCCCCAGCTGAAGGTCCTCCACATCCATGTGGAGAAGAAAAGGTTTTATGGAGATTAAAAAAGCACATATCAAAGTCTGCTTCTTTTGCTCTAGCAATACCTAATATTCCATTTGCATTAGCTTGATCATATCCACATAATCCTCCAATTTCATGGATCATATTTGTGAATTCTTTTATTTTGGGATTGTAGATACCAGTATCTTCTGGATTAGTAATTAATAATCCTGCCGTACGATCAGAAATAGCTTCCTTTAAAGCTTCAGGATCAGGTAATCCAGTTTCATTTGGATAAATATCAATGATTCTATACCCTTGAACTGCTGGAGCTGCTGCGTCTGATGGATGGGAAAAAATAGTTGTTATAATTTCATCACGTTGCTTACTTTCTCCATTATAATCATGATAAGCCTTAATGATAGAACTCATTGTCAATATTGCTTGACTTCCGCTAGCAGGCTGCAAAGTAAATTTATCAAGACCAGACATTTCTCTAAAAAATAAGTCAGTCTTATAGAATATTTCTAAAATACCCTGTACTGTATTGATTGGCTGTGAGGGATGTAGTTCAGTTAATTTTGGAGAAGTAGCCAATTTTTCGTTAATTTTTGGACTATATTTCATAGTACAAGTTCCTTGTCCTATATCAATGTTTAAATCAGCTCCAAGAGTGGCTTGGGATAATCTCAGAAAATGTTTCAAGACTTGCATCTGAGATATTTCAGGAAGATTAGGGGGGTGGGGTCTTATCATATTCTTTGGCACCTTGGAAACCCCATCCCCTACAATTGCTTCGATTTCTTTCTCAATCTTTGGTAAAAGTATTCCTCGTTCGCCTTTAGTGCCTAATTCAAAAATAATTGGTTCATCCCATTTTGCTTGATGAAAATTTCGAACTTCCACTCTCTTATCGTATTCCATTATAAATTACTCCATTATCGCTTTTAATTCCAAAATTAATTTATCTATATCGTTTTTTGCATGAATCTCGGTCACACAATATAGAGCACTTTCTCCAAGTTGAGGAAACTCGTTGGATATATTATTTCCACCAAAAATTTTCTTTTCCAGTAAAAGTTCATTTATTTCTGAGACTTTTTTCGATGTTCCATTAAAATCCACTATAAATTCTTTGAAATGAGCGGTCTTTTTGAAAGGAATACCAATTCCTTCAATATTCGATAGTTTTTCAATAGCGTACTGGGATTTTTGCATAATTAGTCTTCCCAGTTCTTGCATGCCTTGGGAACCTAATAATGCTAAATAGACACCTGCAGTAATTCCCCATAAGGCTGCTGCTGTACCCACGAATTCTTTTCCTTTGTCTCTTTTACTAAAAGAAGTTCTATCATATCTTACATCACCAAATCCATATTCTCCTTTAACGATTGTTGGTATTATTCCAAATAGTCGTGATGGATATTCCATAACATATTTTTCTTCATCGTGAGTCGCAATAAACCCTGCATGACCTCCACCATATTGCATATGAATTCCTAGTCCCTGAATATCTCCACAAACAATATCTGCGCCATAATTGCTTGGTGGTAACAAAACTCCTAATGATATTGGATCGGTGCCAACAATACTTAACGCTCCATATTCATGTGCAACCAACGAAATTTGTTTTCCTTGATCATCTATACAACCAAAATAGGAAGGATTTTCAAAATAAATTCCAGCAACATCCTTTGATATTTTCTCTTCAAAATCTTTTATATCAAGTTTTCCAGTTTCATAATCTACTTTAATAGAATTTATTTTCAAAAGAGGATTACAATAATTTTTAATTATTAGCAGTCTATCAGGAGAAATTGTAGATGAAACTAAGATCTCATTACGGTTAGTAATTCTAGAAGCCATATGAATAGCTGTACTCGCTGCTTGGCCCCAATCATAAGTCGGTACATTAACTACATCCATATCGAGTAATTCTCCCATCATGCTTGCATATTCAAATAAAGCTTGAAATCGTCCATGATCTTCATAAGGTTCCCCTGCATAAGCAGTTAAAAACTCTGAACGCTGATTAATCTCATCACAAACCGCTGGTACATAATGTTGCCAACATCCTCCTCCTAGAAAACTAATAAATTCTTGACATGTTTTATTTTTTGATAGAACTCCCTCCACATGTCTTTTTAAATCATATTCAGAAAATAATGGATCAGGAAGATTCATTTTTCCCTTCAATCTTAAAGAATCGGGAATATCTTCATATAATTCCTCAATATTCTTAACTCCTATTTCCCTCAACATTTTTTCTTTAATTTCTGGTACTGAATTAGGGATATAAGGATGAATTATAACTTTATCATTATTCATTGTTGATTCTCCATTTTTACTCGATTTTTTTACTCAAATTTTGATTCTAATTATGCTAGTCCTCCACCATCAACTACAACTGTTGTACCAGTTACCCATTTTGAAAGATCACTCACAAGATAAAGAACGGTGTATGCAATATCTTGAGGAGTTCCGACTCTTTTAAGTGGACGATCGGCTGCTTCTTTCATGAATTCTTCCTCATTTTGACCTAATTGCTCTGCTTCACCTCTCAAAAGATCTGTATCTGTATCACCTGGGCATACACAATTTACACGAATTTCATGTTCACCATGATCTATTGCCATTGCCCTAGTCATATTCACCACCCCACCTTTAGCAGCACAGTAAGCAACAGCATTAGAACCTCCTTTAAGACCCCATCCTGACCCTGTATTTACAATACTACCTCCATTCCCTTGTCTAATCATAATAGGAATTACATACCTTGAAAGTAAAAATATTGACTTCAAATTCACGTTAACAACAAAATCCCATTCGTTTTCATCTAAATCTAAAGTATTTTTCCTAATAATTACTCCTGCATTATTAAATAAGATATCTATCCTTCCAAAATCTTTAACAATAGCATCTATAGTCTTTTTACATTCAATGTCGCTCGTTACATCACAAAGGTAGAATTTTGCTTTCCCTCCAAATTTATTAATTTCTTTGACAGCAAATTTTCCACGACTTTTATTGACATCTAATAATGCAATAATAGCACCCATTTGTGCCAATAATTTGGCCGTTGAAAACCCAATGCCAGAGGCTCCTCCAGTAATAATTGCAACTTTTGTATCTAACGAAAAAATATTCGGTAAATGAAAAATCTCATTTTTCATAAATTATGCCTCAAAATAATTTCTTACAAATTAATTTATTATTTATTTAGTAAAAAATAATGGTTTGATTACCGTTATTTCAATAGTTTGTTGTAAAAATGAATTTATAAAATCATTTTAAAAAATCTTGAGAGATATCCCTTACGAATTTCTATTCAAATTTGCTTTACTGACTTGAGTTATAGAAAGTTTTATTTCCTACAGGATATTAGTATTCAGTAATTACTTTAATTTAATCATTAAGGGAAATAGTATGAAAGGTTTGAAAAATAAACGCGTTCTTATAACAGGAGGAGCTAGTGGTATAGGTGCTGCAACAGTCTCTCGGTTTATAGAGGAAAAATCTGTAGTTACCATCTTAGATTGTGATGAAGTCGCTTTAACCAAAATTAAACACCAAATTCCTGATATTATTGGAGCGATAAAGGGAGATGTATCGAATCCTTCTGATATTGTGGTAGCTTTTAACAAAGTGAAGAAAATAATGGGAGGTGTCGATATTTTGATAAATAATGCTGGAATAAGTATTAGAGATCAATTTATGAATATTTCATACCAACAATGGCAGAAAGTACTCAATGTGAATCTTACAGGAGTATTTTTAGTGGCACAAGCTACTGCAAAGCTGATGTTAGAAGAATCTGGCGGGGTAATCCTTAATATGGGGTCGACCAATGGGATTATGGGTTACCCATTTTATGCATCATACAATGCATCGAAAGCAGGTGTTATTGAACTTACCAAATCTATGGCTCTTGAATTAGCTCCAACTATAAGAGTGAATGTTGTTTGCCCTGGTTATATTCTCACTCCAATGCAAAAAATTGAATATACACCAGAAATGTTACGAGATTGTGAGAGAAAAATTCCCTTGAAAAGACTTGGGAAACCTGAAGAAGTAGCAGGTCTTTTTGCTTTTTTGGCTTCAGATGATGCAAAATACATAACAGGTCAATGTTTTGTAATTGATGGCGGAGAAATTACTGGTGGTTTAGCTAGCAGATAAGAAATTCATTCAGAATGTGTTAATTCAATCCGTTTTTTTATTGATCTGGCTGCTACTAGTCCTGAAACACTCGCTTGAACCAATGATCGAGTGACCCCCGCACCATCACCAATAGCATATAATCCATTAATTTCAGTTTCCAGCTCATTAGATACTTTAATCTTTGTAGAATAATACTTTGTTTCCACTCCATAAAGCAAGGTATTGTTAGAATTTACACCAGGCATAATATTATCAAGAGCTTCTATCATTTCTAAAATACTACACAAGTGACGATAAGGTAAAACAAATGATAAATCCCCTGGAATAGCTTCTTTTAAAGTTGGTTCTATTGTTGACCTTCGGATCCGATCATAATTTGATCTTCGTCCCCTTTTCAGATCAGCAAGACGTTGAATAATTACAGTTCCTTTTGTTAAGAGATTTGCTAATTTACTTACTGAACGGCCATATGCGAGTGGATCATCGAATGGTTCTGTAAATTTACTGCTTACTAATAACGCAAAATTAGTACAGTTTGTTTCTTTTTCTTTGCTTGAATAAGAATGGCCATTTACAGTTATCCATTCTTCACCTGTTTCTGGTTCATAGACTATTTCCTTTGTTACTTCTCCTTTGGGACATACACAGAATGTTCTACATTCTTGCTCAAAGGTAGGAGAATAATATTTGGCTTTAAATTCGTATAAAAGATCAGTGAGATGAGAACTTATTTCAGCTGGTAGTTCGATTCTAACCCCAATATCAACTGGATTATTTTCCAAAGACAAGCCTATTCTTATTGATTCTTTTCGAGCCCAGGCCGCTCCAGATCGGCCTGTCGCCATTATCAAAAAATTTCCTTTATATTCCCATTTATCTGTAATTACTCCACAAACTTTGTTTTCATCAATCAAGATTTCTTTGGCTGTCTCATTAAATTGAATCGTTACTTTAGATGATGCAATAATATGATCATACATCTCCGTTAAAACTTGAGCGCAACGATCTGTCCCAATATGGAGAAGCCTATAAGGTATAATAGTTATACCATACCTCAGGGCAGATTTCCTTACTCGGTGAACAGCATCCCCTTCACCCGTTACTAAACGATCTCTAGAGGTTCCAAAATCAATATAAATCTCTTCAACTTCCCTCATATAGCTTTCAAGAGTGCTTAATGGTATATAATCTGATAAATAGCCACCAATGTCAGCTGTAAGAGTAAGTTTCCCATCAGAAAATGCTCCAGCACCTCCCCATCCCTGCATCACCTCATATTTTCCTTTTTTACGATTAGCAACTCGTTTCCGAATATCATTGCCATTCTCAATCATAAGAATTTTAATGTCTTTTTTAGAGGATTTAATAAGCTCTAGTGCTGAAAAAATACCTGCTGGGCCAGTTCCAATGATAATAACATCGAATCTTTGTGGATATTCCTGTTTTGAGTTCATTTTGCCATTAAATACCTGATTTTATTCACATATTTACTTTTTTCTAAATTAAAATTTGGTATATGCAACTCATAATTCTATTCTCCTTCAAAAACCCTTCAAACATCTACTTTTTTACTTATCTGTTCAAAACTGAAAGTTACTATATCACTGGCCTCGGTTTAAGCTGAATGTGGAAGGGTACAATTCTTTTACAAAGCTTTTAAACTCGAAAAAAAGAATGATAACTATTCCAAAAAAAAATAAGACTAGAA
>JBHLKP010000142.1:0-10082 GCA_048886525.1 Candidatus Hodarchaeota archaeon
GCTTCAATACAGGCAGTTTGCTCACCTTTACTATACATAAAAAAGGTTCTTGTGCTTTTAATCGGATATTTCGAGAGTAGTGCTATACCAAATGTGCCTGTGACTGTTTTCGGTCCATAATATGAATGAAGATTTAATTGATTAGCAAAATATCTCACAGGATCACAATTACCACCAGAAATTCTAACAGAATCCGATTCTTGTAAACCAATGATATCTGCATCCACTTGTTTTAAGATTTCTAATTGTCCATCAAAATTCTTAAACCCTTCCTCACTGTAACCTTGTCGAATATTATATGTCAAAACTTTCAATGATGATCCTTCTGGTGTACTTGGATAAGGAGCAGTAATTATTAAACCTAAGATTGTACCAACTGTGATTAATCCAATTAAAAGTGCTTTCATATTTACCTGTCTATTTATAATTGGCTGTTTGAAGATCAAATCCTTCTTTTTAACTAGAAAAATAGGCAATATGACGCCTAATCCTACTATAAAGTGCACAAACCAAAACTTATCCCTAAAAAATGGACCAATTTCTGGAATATAATCATAGACGGTTGTAAATACATGTGAAAAAATCATTAATATGAAAAAGAATGAAGCTATTGTGAAGCTTCCGCTCAATCTAAGAATTGTTGGCTTAGATTTTATCGTCTGTTTTGATAATAGAATAAAATCAATTATTAATGTTGGAGAAGTTAATAACATGATTAGTAAAAGAAGATCATGTAATATCGTTGTTGGAGGAGCATTTAATGGATAAGCAGTCTCGGATGTGGGAAAAGGTACTTGATGTATGAAAATTGTAAGGATAAGCGATAAAACAAATATACCATTTATAGACCATATCATCCATGATTCAACTTTATTTAAAATGTTACGATTATAGAAGAAAATTATCGCTAAGATAGAGAGTAGAATCATTATAATGGTCGTTATAATAAGATAATTATCCTCAGTCCAGCGTGAAATAACAGTTGGACTACTAAAAGCAAAATATAACAGAATTATAATGCTTATTAAGCCTAATACCTGTAGTATGTGCTTCCAACTTGATATAAATTCATTAGGTACTTCGGAACTTGACATTTTCTCTTTAAATTCATCTTTCGCTTTTATATAATTACCTATGAACATAAATGAAGCAATAATTGCCAGTATCCAACCAATTATCTGAAATATTCCATGAGTAGAAATATCGATTGTGTTCCCAAAAGCTCGTAATAAAATTGAGACCATTAATGCAATATTTAATCCCAGTCCAAGTGTTATGTTACTTGGCTGTTCATCACGAATCGATGAATGATATATTATTAATGGAAACAACATTAGAAAACACCCAACTCCTAATCCAGCGAAAATCATTTTAAGTTGAGTTACATTAATAAAAAGGGACTCCAATACTCTACACAAAACCAATAATTCTCCGAGACACAAAAAAAGCATATTCGAAGAGCCTCTACTCTTAAAAAATACTAAT
The DNA here is from genome assembly GCA_048886525.1 of Candidatus Hodarchaeota archaeon. GTDB lineage: Archaea > Asgardarchaeota > Heimdallarchaeia > Hodarchaeales > Hodarchaeaceae > Hodarchaeum. Next base: position 1,486 of record JBHLKP010000142.1, read on the forward strand.
ACAACTGGTGAGAATAGAAAGAATACTGTTAATACATTTTCATTAAGTGATAACGTCAATAAACACAGGGCATAAACAGCTTCTACAAAATCAGCAATTAATTCAAGAAAGAATAGAAAAATTATACTGACCAGTGCTAATTCGGAATAAAATTTGCTAATAAAAATTCTAATAGATGTCATAACCTCGGCTAGATCTGATATACTATAAAAATATTATGAAGAGATTTCTTTTGATTTATTATTACCTAATTTTAAAGACTTTTATTGCTTAAGTATATCAATAGGTGGCAATACTAATGATTCTTGAATTTTTTTAGCTTCAATAAAATAACTAGCTATCCAAGCTTATTCAATATGTTAATACTATTTAGCAATCCATGTGATCACATATTGAAGTTCATTTGGAACCTTCGAATTAGTCTGGATTGATTTCCATTCCCCCTTTAAACCTAATTCTTTGATAACTAAATCAAAATGGCTGGTAGCTATTCCTATATCAATTCTAGGAAAATCTGGAAAAGAAGTTCGTCTAAGGATTCTCTTCTTTTTTTTTTGGCAAAGGAAAAAATGAAATATATCTTCATTCTTCTCTTTCACAATTCTCCAAGGTTGTCTATTCGATGCGGAAGGAGCAAGACGAACCATTTCTAAAGGAGAAACATACTTTCTAGCTTTCTTTTCCATAAGAGGAGTATTTATAACCCCCTCAAAGAATATTTTTGACCAAGGAAGTCGTTTTTTAGATCTAGCTCCCCATTTAGTAAGCTTTCCTACAAAACTATTTTTCGCGGCATAACCTACAGGTGAAATTGCAGGAACCACTTCATCAGCTTGAGCTTTGATTTGATTGGCAAAGTTATTTCTTCTAAGAGTGCCCCCAATCCAACATGTACTCAATCCTAAATCAGTTGCATATAAAATCAACTGTTCCATCTTGAAACCAAAATCCTCAAGATCGAATTTAGATTCTCGCATTACCCCAACAAGGTAATAAATCGCCCCTTTTATAAAACCATATGTACCAAGCTGTTTTTTTTCATTAGAATTTATTTCTAAAGTCTCAATTAATTTAAAGCGGACATTCCCTGTAAACGGTGAAAATAAATCTTCTGTGAGAACGTTTTCTATTTTAATTTTTATGTCTGGAACCAAAGGTACAGGTTCATATGATCTCCATGATTCACGTTTTTTGATAATTTCGATAATGGATGATGAATACTTAATTTCTTTCACCAGACTTTAAATTTAACAAAAAATCAGAAATTAAGAGACTTAAAGCTTTGATAGTTTTAAAATTTTTGAGATTTAGTTTATTTAAATCTTAGAATTTATGTTAGATGATTAGAGGCAATTTCTTCTTTCTTGTACCGAAATATTCTTTATATAAAACGAATTTTGCAAAAATGATGATTAATGCCTGAAGGACCAGAAGTTGAAAGCGTAAGACAAGAAATACTAGCAATAATTCCTAATAAAGTTGAAAGCATCCAGTTAACACTACTATCTCAAAGGTACCCAAAATATCAAAATCAGCAGAGTTCCTTTAATTCTTTTAAGACTACATTATTGATTGATATCCTTCGATTTGGAAAATTTCTAGTATGGTGTTTTGAAGGTACAGATAAAGTTATCCTAAATCATCTAGGTATGACAGGTAGATGGTGCCTTTGTAACGATTTAAAACATCAACCTGATGCTGTTACCCATCCAAAAGTAATTATACGCCTAGATAAACCTCCTCATTTAATATTTGATGATGCTAGAAACTTTGGACAGTTTAAAATTTTTCAGACTTATAATGAAGCAATGAAATATCCACCTATTAGGTCTCTGGGAATTGATGGGTTGGAAAATCCTTTCCCTATTGAGTTATTTATCGAAAGGTTAAATTCTAAACGTTATCAAGATAAGATTATAGGCGAATTGTTATTGAATCAAGGATTGGTTGCAGGAATAGGCAATATATACAAAGCAGAAGCTCTTTTTCAAGCAAAAATTCATCCGCTTAGAAAAATAAAGACTTTAACTAATGCTGATAAGAAAAAACTTGGTAATGCTATCAGTGAGGTATTGCAAAAAGCTTTAAATGATCTCGGGAGTTCAATAGATACACGTTATATTTTGCCTTCAGGATCAACTGGCAATGCGCAACTATGGCACAAAGTTTACGCCAGAAATGCGAAACCCTGTGTTTTTTGTGGAACAGAAATCGAAAAGATAACTCAAAAAGATAGAAGTACGTTTTTCTGCCCTAATTGTCAAAAATAGTTGGCTAAAAGGCTTGTATAATCAAACATTAATCCTAGCTAGAATCATTTGGGCGAGTTTTGTGTATATTTCTGGGATCACTCCCCCACCAAGCTTAGCAGAACACTCATAGAAAGGGTAACCATTTGAAAGGGCGAATTTTTTTCCTTCATTCATCGTTACTTTCCGTAAATCCTCTAAGTCAATTTTATTTCCGATAATTATTATAGGTACTTCCTCACCAGCCACACTTCGATAATCGGCAATCCAACGATCAAGATCAGTAAATGATTCATAACGAGTAACATCATAAACGGCAATACAACCTAAAGAACCTTGATAATAAGTACTTCGTAAGCTACCAAACTGTTCTTGGCCTGCAGTATCCATTAACACTAACCTGATATTTTCTTGATTCTTTTTGAAAGTGATTTTTATCCTTTTTACTGTTACATCCACACCCAAAGTTGGTAAATAATCAGAGGAAAACTGGCCTTCAGCGTACCGTTTTATGAGAGAGGTTTTACCAACTCGGTACGAGCCTATAGCATTAAGCTTCATTACTATTTCATCAGACATCGTATTCTTCACATTGTTTAACGTAAGACAGCACTTTTCGCCTATAAGAAGTAGGATCCGAGATTAAGTAGTTTGAAATTAAGAACTATTTTTATCTTTTGTAAATTCGGTTTATTCTTATTCTACGAATATAAATTGTGTCTGAGGCGGAACTAGAAAATCACATCCATCCTTGGTAACAATTATATTCTCTTCTAATGAAACTACTCCAAAATTTTTAGTTTTCACATGTAATTCTAAAGTAAAAACATTTCCTTCTTCAACTATTCCTTTTGGGGTATCCCCATATCTTTCCCATAAAGGACCTAACAAAACGCCACCATCATGAGCGAGAGTTCCTAGTTGATGACCCAAACCATGAGCATACTCGTCATACCCTCTTGATATAACATAGTCTCTAGCAATTTTGTCAACTGAATACCCTGTTAATCCTGGTTTAATGTACTCTGAAGCTTTAAGTATTGCCAATCTAACAGTTTCAAACGCGTGAACTAGTTCATCTGGTAGCTCTTCTTGTTTGCCAAAAAACCACATTCGCTGAAGATCAGAACAATACCCCTGAAGCTTAACTCCAAAATCATTATGTAGAGTATGACCTCTTTTAGTGATACTTGTAGCTAAAGGGCCAACATGGCCAACTTCTTTATCTGGTCCAGCATCGATCGCGGGGCAAGAATCTTTTTGCCATGCTTCTACTACACCAAATTTATCCATTTCATCATAAAATAACTGTTGAATCTCGCTTTCAGACATACCAATCTTTATCTCTCGAGAAATGTTGTTATTTATTTTCTCAGTTAATTTACAAGCATTAGTAATCAGTTCAATCTCAGTAGCCGTTTTTTTCCCTCTAATCACACGGATTAAAGATGCAGCAGAAACAAAACGATCAATATACTCTGCTAAGATTTTAGATATTTTGATAAACATACCATGGGATAACCCATCTGCAACAACATCATCTTCAGAATAATCAAGTGCTATTTTGCGCGGATTGAATCTCTTGATTTGTTCTAGCAGTGGCTGTGTAATGCCTTCCTTATAAGAAATGACACTATCCCAAATATCTTTTCGCTTTTCAGCAGGCGCATCAAAATTACCGACTATTGCGATCTTAGTGAAAATGTTATTTTTGGAGATAAATAGGAAAGCAGATTCCCAAACAATATCTCCTCCTATAACATGATCCATTACTGGATCAGGATTTGCTGCTGTTTCCCGTACGAATATTAGCCAGCAATCAATTTCATTCTCTTTCATAACTAAATATAATTGATCATGCTTCTCTTTTACAATTTGTAATTGTTTTTTACGTGTTATTATTGCCTGACTCATATTAACTTCCTCTTAATTAACTCATTAAAATGTTCTAAGTAGGTTTTAAATAGGAGTTTGAATTTTTTTTCTTCGAGAAAATAATTTAGCAACATTTACACCCTCTCTCTCTAATAAAATCCTCTTTATTTCTGCAGATTCAGGAGTGTTTCCATAACGTCCAAGACTGTTTGATCTAACAACTCGATGACATGGAAATATTAACGGAAAACGATTTTTGGCCATAGTTGTTCCAACAAAACGAGCAGCCCGAGGAAATCCCGATTTTTCGGCTAGTTTACCATAAGAAAGCACCTCACCAAAAGGGATCAAACTAGAGGTTTTTAAGACTTGAATTTGTTTCTGAGAATACCCAGAAAAGTCTAGTGGTAAATCTCGATCAACATAATCGTCTTTTCCTATCCATCTTCTCCATATCAGTTGCGATATCTTTTGTCTTATTTCTTCGGAATATGGTTCAAATATTCCCTCTTTAATTTCTACTCCTAGATCATAATCTCCTAAAGCCAGTTTCAATCTCTTGATTGATGTGTAAGGTATTGTACATGCATACAATCCTTTTTTAGAAAAACAAAGGCCGATAAAATGACTATTGACTTTATTTATTGTCCAATACAACTGATTCATAACAAATGAAAGAAAAAAAATTTACATCAAAAATATTTCGTCAAAGGCTAGTACCTTGAATAAAGAAATATCTATAGGATTAGTGATACGAATTAAATTAAGCATAATCGCGACGTAATTGGGTATACATTGGGACATATAAAATAGGAACCCAACCCTTTGGAGCAGGTCTCCAACGGCCGATAACTGCCTTTACTTCTTCTCCTTCAGTGAAATTACAAATTTTAGGATTGTAATTGAATCCTCTGATCATTTTTTGGTCAAACATTGCCCAATAGGGATTTTCAGGATGAGTCCCTTTCAGTTTCTTAGAAGGGCTATAGAATTGTACTTGCCTAATTCGAGCTCGCTTAGGAATCTTTAATTTTTGTAATTTCTCTCCGCAAATTCTTTTCGCATCACTCTGTTTCTCCTGAACCCCACGTAAACAACGGCCTTCTAAATCCTCAAATTTCTCTGGAGGAGCGAAATCAGGGAAGTTATTCTTGGTCCAACTATCACCAAAATACACAGCACCACATTTGGGACAACCTTCGACCTCAAAATATTCCTTGGATACAGGATCAACTTCCAAGAGCGCGATGTTTCTAGCAGCTTGGTCAGGAGAATCACGAAATTTAAAATAATCTTCAACAGAAATCTTTTGTTTGTAATCAATTTGTTCTCTTACGGTAGGAACTCCATTATTTGCAACTTGAATTCCATTAGCTTTAAGCTTTATACTGATCACATCTGAACCAGCTCCAGACCCATATAAAACGGTCATAATCTCATCACCTTTTTTAGCTGTTTCCATTGCATTACAAAGCGCTGTTGGTACAGTAGCAGAATAACCATTAGCTATTTCGGGAGCTAGATTTGAAACATTAACAACTGGTTCAATACCAAGCATTTTTCCATCTTCGTCAAATTTCTTTTCAGCTAACGGAATACCATAATGATTACCAATATCTATCAACGCTTCATTAGGAAAACTACCGTTAGGGGAATGAATAACCCATGTTTTACCTGGAAGACATTCTGGGCTGATATCGGGATAACGAGCAATATGCTTTTTTAAAGCAGAAAGGATCATACCTCGGAAAGCTAAAGAAGTTCCCTGACCTTCATGTTCAGGAAATTCTTCCCCTTCTTTCCGAATAAAATCAGAAAAATCATAATTAATGGAAGTACGGCCTTTTATCTCGGCAATTCCGTTTTCCTTCCCAAGGATAATACTTGTAGAGTAAAAAGATGCTGAAAATTCTAAATCATCACCTGGAGCACCTTGACTTGCATCAGTCGCAGTTACTGCAACATACCGACAACGTCCAGAATCTATTAAAGCAGCAGCAATGTCAAGAAATTCACCAAAAGGTTTACAAGCAAATTCACCACGAACGCCATACTTGAGGTCAGTCAACCCTGCTTTTCCTGCAATGGCTGTACTGGATTTAACAGCATAGGGGTAAGACTCCGAAACAACAAACAATGCATCAATTTGATGAGGTTCGATATCAGCACGACGGATTGCATAATTTAATGATTGAATACCTGCTGTCAACGCATCCTCATTAGGACCAGGAACAACCTTTTCACGTAGCATTAAACGTTGATTATAAACCCATCTAACAGAACTCAAGGCTTTACCACGAAAACGACTTACTGTTTGCTTTAAAACTCGGAAAGCCATTTTATAATTTAATTGAGACATACTATGATAGCTGGTTACTAGTTCTTCAATCTCAAGACGATTTTGAGGGATGAAAGAGGCAATAGATTTAATATCCGCCATTATCTTCCGCACACTTGCTTTTGTGATGAGAACAAGACGAACGAAACGCAGTCCGTGCTGATTCTAAACAAAAGGAAACAGTAAATTTAGGCTTTAAATTCTTATCTAGACAATCTTTTGAACCATATGAATCATAGGGGTAGAAAATCTAGTAATACATATCACCCATAGGGGTTATTTTACTAAACACCTCTCCCGCTATTTATTCACTATTTAATCCACAACTAAAAAATAGTTTCGAGTTGGGAACATTTATTTATTAAATTTACTTCCAAAGATTTATGATAAAAAGATTCAGAGGAATTAAAGTCGTGTACAAAACATTGATAAATATTAATGAGTATTAAGCTTTTTTATGAATAAAATCGTAACAAGTGCGATTCCAACTAATAAGAGAGGTGCTAAGGCAGCTTTTTTTGTCTCCAAATCCCAAATAAACAGCGTTATTTTCTGAGGATAAAATCCTACTCAAAGGAAGATTCCTTTATTCATTTTTTTTAGGAATATAATTCATGCTAATTAGGAAGCTTCTTATATTTGTTAACACGATTGGATATAATCAGGTAGTGGTTATTTCTGAGTGAAAAATCAATAAAAGAAGATATATCTGGATCAATAACTGAAATAGCAGGGATTGCTAAAGCTATTGGTCACGAGAAGCGACTCCAGATTTTAATCTTGGTTTCCAACGAAGCACAAGATTTTTCTTCATTACTAGCAAGAACATATTTACAGAAGACAGCATTATCTAATCACCTAACAAAAATGTTAGATATTCATTTAATTCAACGAGTGGAACGAGGAAAATATCTTATTACTGAAGATGGATACAATCTACTCAACTTAGTTTACAAATTTTATCAAAAAACAAGGATTAAGAGGATATTAGAAAGAAAGAAGCTCGTAAACCGTTATTCTTATGGATGGAAAAAGACGATGGAAAGAAAAATATCAATAGATCCCCAATATCAATCCTGTTGGATTTCATATTTAGGGGCTGTATCTGGGGTAATGAAAGCCCTTGGCAGGGAAGAACATGATCTAGTGAATACAGGCGGTTATACAGGATATGCCTTTGCCCTCCCCAATGTTTTAAAAGGAACTACTTGTCCTTCCGGTCCTACTGCGCTAGGACAAATGTGGAATGAGATTATGAAGGGAACAAACTTCCTAGGGTATAAAACTAGAATATATTATGACTATAAATGCTTCCCAACACAAGAAGGAGAACTAAATTCGGATGATCGTAAACGGGCAAATAAACTTTTTCAGGCTGTAAAAGAAGCTATCGATAATAATGAACCAATTGTTCTATGGGGATTACCAATTCCTGAATATGGGATCGTTTCAGGTTATCAAGAGAAGAATTATATAGTAAGTACATATCGGCGATTAATGAACCAACCAGATAACCCTGTTGCTTTCAATGCCCTTCAAGCACCTGGAGGCCTTCATGCAATCATTTTTGAGGATAAAACGAGTGAAATTCCTGCTGATGCCGATAAAATGACTCTTCAAAGAGCAATTACTTTAGCAAGGGGTGATTTGACCGAGAATAATTATATAGCTGGGGCAAAAGCATATGATGAATGGGCTGAAGTACTAGAAAAAGCTCCTCAGAAAGATATCATATATCATGGAAACGCTTATGTAAATGAATGCACATTAGAGGCTAAAGAAATAGCTGCTGCATTTCTCAGACGTTTAGCAGCGAAATATAAACAAAAACCTTATTCTAACCATTTACGGAGAGCAGCAGAAGAGTATGACAAAATAATTGAACTGCTAAAATCATTTCAAAATTTGTTTCCTTTTGCTTTCGAGGGTGACCTTTCAGAGGAAAAACGTAGTAAGGGGGCAAAATTGTTACAAGAAGCAGTACCATATGAGATGAAGGCATTAGATATGATGCAGCAGGCTTTAAATGCTTGAAATAATATTACTGCTATAATTCATCCCCTCTCTTTTTAATTTCTCTCTTTTATTTAATAAAATTCTTGAAATTTGCTTAGGGATAATATTTAGTTGAGTAA
>JBHLKP010000143.1:0-9976 GCA_048886525.1 Candidatus Hodarchaeota archaeon
AACAGGATTCATGACCTTAACAAGCACTTTTTCGTTATCTATTATATCGAAAGCCGTTGTACATTTTAAACAATATTTCACTTCAGCTCTATCTATTACATCAAAGAATTTAGCAATAGAAGTTAGATATTCCTCTTCTAGGCTTCCTGGTGCCACTCCACTGAGTAAAATCTCAACAGATACTCCATTAGAAGTTAAAATTTTAATAACATTAATTAAATTCATGATTACATCTTTATGTTTAGTTCGGGCAGCAACTCGAATATCAATAATGATCTGAAGCTCTCTTTCAGCCTCACTTATCTTTTCAAGATATCGAGAAATTGCCTTGGTTCCAAGAGCTACACTCCAGAATAAACTTTCTTCTGGTTTTTCACTATGTAAATGGTTCAATTTCTCCTCAATTAAAGAAGCTTTATCAGTTAAGGATTCAAGCTCAATTTTTTTCATTGTCAAAAGATTATTAAGAGCAATTCGTGGTTCTTTTGCAACAAATTTCTTCGGTCTTGATTCTTGCCTATCAACAAGCCCTCTATCTTCTAGTGAATTTAATACATCGTAAATTCTACCAAATGGTATCTTTGACTCTGATGATATTCCTTTAGCTGTACTAATTCCAGACGATAATAAAGTAAGATAAGCCCGTGATTCATAATTCGATAATCCAAATATTTCAAGCTCATCAGGACTCAATTCTACTAATTCGCTAATTACTGTTCACCTATAGTATGTTTCATGTCTGTGTTTAAATAGTTTACAACTTTTTGTTGTTGAAATATGAGTGATTTATTTTTATATACCACAATAGGTTGTTATAATAGTCTTGTATTAAAATCAACTTCGAATTTAATAATGTACTAAATGGAAAAATGAGGGTATTTACATGGAAAAAAATGAATTTCTAGGATTTATTCTCTCGCTTTTAGGAGCCTTCTTCGGAATTATAGGCGGTTTAGTGATTTTTGTACTCACATATGAACCTTATATATGGTGGGAGGCCCACAGTCCTTTAGCAGAAGAAGGGTGCAAAGTTATTATCGAAGAGATTCTCCCTATTATCTCTGATCTAAGTATCATCGGTGGATTGTTATTTGCAGTGAGTGCCTATGGTTTCTTCACTAACGAAGAATGGGCAATTTCGGTGGCGGTAGTCGGTAATGCTTTATGTTTATTGGCTGGTTTCTGGCCTACAATCCCTGCAATGCAAATGGGTTTAGCACCAGTTTGGGGAATTATTTTCTTGCCCAATTTGGTGATATTTTTAGCTATGACTCATTATGTAGCAAATATTCCTTGGATTACTGTTATTTTTGCGTTACTCACTGGTATTGCTTATGTTATGTGTTTCCTAAATGGTGTAGCTAGTACCAATCGCATGAAACTCTTTCTTCCTCTTGAAGGAGCAGATGTTGAGCTTCTTACAGAACCAACTATTACTATACACTCAGTTTTCAGAGCTTTGCAACGAGTAAGCTGGGCTGCAGCTATCGGCTGGGGAATTACAACGATTGGTGTTTTACGCCGTCCTGATAAAGATTGGGTAAGAATTGTTGCTCTTGGATCTGGAATATTAGCAATTTTGACTGGATATCCTGTGGCTTTGGCCTCTTCACTTAGTTTTGGGAAATTTTCGATGTTCTTTATGGCACCAATTCTTTCTACAGTGCTAGTTGTAATCCCATTTATACCAAAGTTATGGGCGCGCTTAGTAAGACCATCCGAACCTGTAATTACTTAAGAAATTATCACATAAATTTCTGGGCAATAAGAATTGAATTTATTTTCAATTCTTTTTTTCCCTCTTAACATATTCCTAAAGTAGAAATTGCAATCATTATGTCAATAGAAATTGGGGAATAAGAAAATGATTTTTCAAGGTGAAATCCTTCCATTTGAGCCAATATATGGAGTTCCGATGCTCTTGTTATGGATTGTTACTTTTCTATTTTGTATTATCCTAATAGACGCTAAATTAATGAGCAAGAAAGCCAGAATAGGAATCTATTTGCTAATCATTTTTTGCGGGGGTATATTTTTAGGAGGAATCCCTAACGCTGTTATGCCCATACAACAATTATTAATCTCTCTTGGTTCAAGAAGTGATCTCGGATATCTTCTGCCAGCATTGATAGTTCTACTTGTTTTATTACTTACATCACTGCTTATAGGCAGAATATTTTGTGGATATATATGTCCTTTAGGTAATTTACAAGAGCTAATTTCTAACTTCAATTTTAAATCAGACTTAAATACTCAAAAGAAAGTCAAGTATCGAATTGAAGTATCTCCAAAACTTACAACAAAGATACGATGGGCTTTTTTTGGTGTTTTATTTCTCTTAGCGTTTGTTTGGGGTATAGTTTTCTTACCAGAAGTAAATCCTTTATCTGGATTTGAGGAATTTAGAAGGTTTTTCACTTTTACAATAACAGTACCCTTTCTTGGTTTAATTATTGTAATAATTTCAAGTATATTTATATATCGTCCTTGGTGTAGATTTTTATGCCCATTTGGAGCAATTTCTTGTTTTTTCGCTAATTTTGCTCAAGCATTATATATACGTACTGAAGAATGTACAGAATGTGGACTGTGTGAACAACTTTGTCCGACTCAGGAAGCCTTTCCCGAAAGTAAAAAGGGTGAGTGCTATTATTGTAATCGGTGCGTCGAGATATGTCCTGAAAATGCTATAAAACTTAATTTAGATTGAATTCAGGGGTTATTTCAAAATATAAAAGAGCAGAGGAATAATTACTGACGTATAAGAAGTAGGAAAATTTCTTTCTTGTCTTCTGTTGATCTTAACCAATTATAAGAGAATTCAGGGAATAAAACTAGTATTTTCTTCTCAAACGAGGTTTTTAAATCTATTAGATCATTGATTTTCCCCGTTTTAATTGTAAAAAGAATTCGAACTGGTTTCATACTGGATTGTAAAAGTTGGGGAAATAAATGAAGATTTTTTATCAAATAATTAGGATCAAGTGTTAAGTCAACAGTAATTAAGCTAAAAGTGTTTGAAAAATCTGTTTTTCTTAGATCGAAAAAGTTTGCAATGAGATAAGAAAAATTAGGCCATTTTTCCACAATTTGCTTCAGATTATGTTCGAATTCATGAGAAATCTCTACTGCTAGAACCTTCCTAGCACCTTGCTTTAGCATGAAAAGAGAAAATCCCCCTGCACTTGCACCAATATCAAGACAAATATCATTTGTATTAATGGGAGGAAACTCTGACTTATTCGCTATCACTTTAATTTTATGATATCCTAATGGTTTTTCATATTTCAGTATAGCTTCATGGTTTATTTCAATAATATCACTCATTCTTACACGATAGGAAGGTTTGTTTACGTATTTACCATTAATTCTGATACCGTATTCACGGATAAATCGATTAGCCTTCGTTCTGGAAGAAAAATATTTTTTTTGTACAATATATTCATCCAACCGCATTTTCAATCAAACTGAATTTATTTTTGATATTAATCTCATTTTCGTTCTACTCTCTCTCATTATTAGTTTAAAAGTCATATCACCTATTCATAATGGGATGTCTTCAACACAACTAAAAAGAAAGAAAGAGGATGAAGGGAACTACCTCGAGAAAAAATATGGAAAGGAACCGAAAATATCAAAGGACGAACTTGAAAAAATGCGATGGACATGGCATTAACGAATGAACTAGTCGGAATACACTAATCGGTTTCTTTACACTACTTTTTTTAGTTCTAATTAGCTATCTGAGGGGATTATTTAGAAAACGGTTTTATAACTGACGATGATTAAATCGACATTATTTTGAATGTTTTCGAAATTTGCCTCTTACACATTCTTTTAATTTAATTACAAGGCTTGTTAAGAAGTAATGAGGTTCGATTTATGAGCATGGATGGCAAAGATATTTGTGATAAGGCCATAGATATGGCGTTAGGGAAAGGAGCAAATTATGCAGAAGCAAGATTTGAAATTTCACAGAACAATCAATTCGTTTTGAAGAATGGAACTCCTGAACTTGGGGCTTTCGGGCGTAATGCGGGTATAGGGTTAAGAGTACTCGTAGATGGAGCTATGGGTTTCGCTTCTTTCAACTCATTTGATAATAAAACGTTGGATGCAGCTTTATCTGAGGCAATAGTACTAGCCAAAGCAAGTGCGCGTTTGAGAAAACACCCTATAGTATTCTCAGATGAACGTACTTCAGAGAAAAACTATTCCATAGCTGGAGAATCTGCTGATCCAGAACAAAAAATGAATATGTTATCTGAAATTGATAAAAGTGTTGCTTCCCTTCCGATTCCATTTAGAATTAACCTTTTATTTGATTCAGAGACAACAAGATATTACGTGAATTCAGATGGATCACGGATTGAAAGTTATATTCCTAGATTGAATTTTTATTCAATACTAACAGCAGTTGATCCCACAAGAGGTACAATGGAGCAAGCGCATTACTCACTAGGTGCTTCAGGAGGATATGAATGGGTTAAAAAGTGGGATCTTTACAATTTACTTGAAAGGGAAGTTAAAATACTATCAAGAATAGTATCAGAAGCAAAAGAATCGCCAAAAGGTACAATTGATTTTGTTGTAGGATCCAATGTCGCAGGTTTGATAGCCCACGAGAACTGTGGTCATCCTTCAGAAGCGGATCGAATTTTAGGACGTGAAGCTGCTCAAGCTGGTGAATCTTATCTTAGTGTTGATAAATTAGGTGACAGGATAGGCTCAGAATTTGTAACTATTATTGATGATCCTACCATGGACGGTTCATATGGCTATTATCTGTTTGATGCGGAAGGAATTCCAGCAAGACCACGTCATTTGATTAAAAATGGTATTTTTCACGAAATGCTGCATAACAGAGAATCAGCTGGATTTCTAGAAACTAATTCAACAGGAGCAGCCCGAGCTGGAGGATTTAATCGGGAACCTATTCCGCGAATGTCTTGTACATATCTTGATGCAGGTGATTTTTCGTTTGAGGAGATTTTTGAGGATATAAAACTAGGTATATACATGAAGAATCACACTGAATTTAATATCGACGATCGACGCTTTCAGAGTAAGTATGTAGGCCGAGAAGCCTATCTTATTCGTGATGGGGTATTAACCGATGAATTAGTTAAACGTCCAGTTTTGGAAAGTACCACACCTGACCTATTTGGTTCTATAGATGCCACTAGTAAGAAATTACATTTCGATAGCGCTTTATGTGGTAAGGGTGATCCAGCTCAAGCCATCCCAGTTTGGCACGGTGGACCAGAAGCAACTCGTATAAGAAATGTTTTGGTGAAGTAATATGAATACAAGCGATTTAACAATTAATACAATCTTAGAGAAAAGCTTAGCGTATTTAGAAAAAACTAATCCTCATGATGTTATCATCTACGGTAATGATACAACTAACTACCAAATACGTTTTTCTAAAAATGATATTCTTGTAAATAAACGATGGGCAAGTAAAAGTGTCGGTTTCTTTTATGTTAAAGATAAAAAAATCGCTGCTACTCAAATTTCTGATATTAGTTCTCTCGATGCAGTTTTTAAAGCACTAGATGAATTATTAATCTTCGGTCGGGCTCTTCCACCAAAAGAAGATTATTATGGCATCGCTGAAGGTCCATTTACATACCAATCAATACCTGATATATATGATAAACAGATAATCGATTTCGCAGACTTAGCTATCGATCGGGTTGAAGAAGGATTAAATGCTGCTATAGAGGTGGGAACCAAGCATAGTGCTGGAATTCTACAATGGGGATACAGTAAATCACAATTATTGACAAATCATGGAGTCGATGTCGAAGAAAAAACTACCAATTATGAGTACTTAATCCGTTCATTCCTTGCTCCTACGGAATCAGGCCAAGGTATGTCTGTTGGTACAATGTTAAACACATTGGATACTCATCAAGCAGGTGAAAATGCAGGCGAAATCGCAGTTTTATCAAAAGGTGGGAAATCAGGAGAAGATGGAATATACAACGCACTATTATCGCCAACAGTAGTTGCTGATATAATAGCTGAAACTACTAGAGCTGCAAATCCCTTTTCAATTGAGATAGGTCAATCATGGTTGAAGGATAAGATAGGGGAAAAAGTAGCTTCTGATTTATATTCCGCATCTGATGACGCAACTATACCCAATGGTTTTGGAAGTCGTACTTGTGATGCAGAAGGGGTTCCAAGTCAGAATACCTCAATTCTTGAAAATGGAGTTCTAAAAGGTCTCATCTATGATACGAACATGGCTAAAAAGTATGGTACTAAGACAACATCAAATTCAGGACTCGTTGGCCCTCAAAATTCCAATATTATCATCGAACCAGGATCACATTCCTTTGATGAATTAATACGCGAATGCAAAAAACCAACTATATATGTGACATCAAATTGGTATACACGTACAACTAATGCTGCAGAAGGAGTTTTTAGTACAATCCCGAGAGATGGGATGTTTTTAATAGAAAATGGTGAGATAAAAAAACCTGTGCGGGAATTACGCATCTCAGATAGTTTTCCGAATCTAGTGAAGAATATAATTGGAGTCCAAAATAAAACACGCCAGATAAAATGGTGGCTTGAGGTAACTACTCCTTGTTTTGCTCCTGCAATGTTGATTGAGAATGTAAATTTTTCAACAGGAACTCGTTAAGACCTTAAAGATACATACAGTTTATTATTCTAGTTTAGTTACTCTAAAAACTAATAACTAGTCCTTATTTCTTACAGCTTGCGAAAAAAAATCAATTTCTATTTTTTTTCATGTTGATTAAGTTAATTAGAAACAGATAGACATATTGTTGCATCCTCATGCCACGAAAATTCCTCTTCTAATGTACCAATTAAATGAGAAAGAGCTATATATCATAGAATATTTATATGAAAGAAGAAAAAAAATATATTTTTGTCTTGAATTTTCAGAGTTGGTATTAATAAAACTATAACAACAAGAATTTATCTGTAATGAGAAGTATCGAATGAGATGACAAGAGTGTTTTATAGTACAGAATTAGCTGAATATGGAATTGGACTAGCCCAAGATAGTGGAGCGAGTTACGCTGAAGCTAGAGTGATTAACGGCCAGAAAACAATATTTTTTGTTCAAAACGGGAATTTAGTGTCTGGTACTGAATTACCATGGCAAGGAATAGGTTTTCGAGTATTAAAGAGTGGTGGGCTTGCATTTGTTACTGTAGATGAGCTTACAAAGCAATCAGTTAAGCAAGCAATTACTGCTGGATTGAAAATGGCAATTAGTTCAAATCCTAAAGAAAAAATTGACTTTGGTGAACCAGTATCAAATAAAGCGAAATGGTCTGTCCCTACGAAGGAAAAACTAACTAATATTGATACTGATACAATGCTAAATCTTCTACAAGAAATGGATAAGATAGCTGAAAGCCATAAAATTAAAACGCGTGCTAATTTTTTTTAAGCTCATAGTTTTCAGAAGAGTATTATCACCTCTGAAGGAACGAATATCGACTCCGAACTTTCAATGCTGAAGTTTTTTAGTATTATAACTGCAAAAGGTCTATTAGACTCTGAACAACGATGGGTCGATTTAACACGTAGTACTGGGTGGGAAGGAACTAAAACTTGGTTTGATGAATATGATGATGAGTGTTCACGGCTTGAAATAGTAGCCACACAATCAGATAATCGTTTGAATGGAAAAGTTGATTTTGTGGTTGGGCCAGAGGTAGTTGGTATTATTTGTCACGAAAATGCAGGTCATCCGAGTGAGGGGGACAGGATCATGGGAAGAGAAGGCGCGCAGGCAGGTGAATCCTTTTGGCGGGATTTAAAATTAGGAGAATCACGAGTTGGTTCGGAACATGTGACTATCATTGAGGATCCTACTTTCCCTGGAACTGGAGGTTATTATGAGTATGATGACGAAGGGGTCAAAGCTCGTGAACGCATTTTAATTAAAGAGGGTATTATTCACGAACCTCTTCTTAATCGCGAATACGGAGTAAAATTCGGTTTGGGGTCTAACGGGTCAGCTCGTTCCTCTGATTACGACCGTGAACCGATAATCAGGATGGCTAATACATATATGAAACCAGGTGATTATACACTTGAAGAATTGATAGAAGACGTGAAACATGGTATCTATATGTTATCATTTACAGAGTGGAACATTGATGATCGTCGATATCAGTCAAAATATGTAGGCTTTGAATGTTATCATATTGAGAATGGGGAGGTAACAGATACTATGGTACGTAGACCAGTAATGGAGCTTACTTCTATTGGACTGTTCTCTTCAATTGATGGAGTTTCAAAAGACTTAAACTTTGATTTTCCTGGTATATGCGGAAAGTCAGATCCGAGTCAGGGGGTTCCCGTTTATGCTGGAGGTGGTTATTTGCGTATGCGGGATATAAGATTAGGTTAAGGTGGTAAGACGATGACTGAACAAATTAAAGCTTACGTTGATTTAGCCGTAGAAGTTGGCCAAAATCTTGGCGCTGACTATATCGTAATAAGAGGGATTAACCGAAACATTAACCAAATTAGATTTTCTCAAAATAAAATTGATATCAATAAAGAATGGCAAATTCATTCATTGGAGTTATTAACTGTTGTAGAAGGCAATAAAATCGCCGTAAGTGAATTTTCTCCTACTTCAGAAGAGCATGTACGTGAACGAATTAAGGCACAAATTAAGTTCACTAAAAAGATGACATCTAGCTCAGATTTTCAGGGTCTTGAAAAGGAGATTTCAGATTATTCTCCCGTTTCTGACTTATATGATCCTAACATTATAAATTATAGAGATAAGGCTCCAGAAGTAATTAATGCTAGTATTGAGGCAGCTCTTTCTGCTGGTGCAAAGCGTGTTGCTGGTTCATTGTTTTTTCGGGATAATGATTTCTACCTCAAGAGTTCTGCAGGTCCACAAGGGGAGTATTCAACATCGTCTTATAATTTAACTGTAAGAGCTTTTCAAGAGGAGCTGGATGCTTCAGGCCAAGGATTATCCTGTGGAACTATACCTTCTTCTGCAGAGAAAGAGATTCTTGAGGCTGGTGAACGTGCAGGCTATTATTCAAAATTGCATTTAGGCGCAAAACAGGCTAAAGCTGGAGTATTTGATATAATAATGGCTCCTGCTGTTGCTGCAAATCTCCTTAGTACTATTCCCAAAATGGCGAATCCATTATACGTCATGATGGGTTGGAGTGCGCTCGCGGATAAAACAGGTGAGCAATTAGGTCCTGAATTTCTTTCAGTATCCGATAATGGTTTAAAATCTGGTGGATTGGGTTCTGCCCCATTTGATTTTGAAGGAACCCCACGAAGAGTCACACCAATTATCGAAAATGGAGTTTTAGTGAATTTCATTCATAATACTTCCACTGCTGAGCAGCATAATACCTCTAGTACTGGTAATAGTGATTTATACATATTCTATATTGGTTCAAAGTTTTTGACAACTACAACTTCTAATTGCTTCTTTAATAATGGTGATTCCTCATTTGAGGAGCTACTTGAAGGAACAGGCAATCCGACTGTATTTGTTTTGTGTAACTGGTATACACGGTACACAAGCAGAATTTCCACTGAATATAGCACTATCCCACGAGATGCTGCATTTTTAGTTGAGAATGGTGAGCTAAGTCAGCCGATCAAGAACTTTAGAATTTCTGATAACCTTTTACGACAGTTTAAAAATATTGATGCTTTAGGAAAAGATCGAACACAAGTTAAGTGGTGGGAAGTTGAATTTCCTACCTGGATTCCGACAATAAGAGTGAAAGATTGTAGAATCAGCACTGCTACTCAATAAATGCAAGGAGAGACTTTCTTCCCAAGACTGAACTAAGTTTAATCACGAAAAATACTGCTAAATACTATACTTCGAGGTTAATAACCCTTCTAATAGCTGTTTTTCGATATTACTGGATGAAAGACACTCCGCTACAGCCTGACAAAATTGCCAGAAAGTTGTAGCTGA
>JBHLKP010000144.1:0-9941 GCA_048886525.1 Candidatus Hodarchaeota archaeon
CTATGTGGATTAATCATAAAGAAATTCATTAAAGATATTGAGATTATAATAAAAATAATTTCCACACTTTTAATTATAGCTTTGAATACGGGGAAGAAGTCAATATTTTAGTTTATACGATGGATGAAGCTGGGAATTTAGGAAAATGCAATAAGATAATTATAACAGGAGATTTTGCACCACCCAAAATTAAAAGATGGGGTGTATTTGAGTTCCAAAATGGAACTGTGACTATTTGGGCTGAGATTGAAGAAGATCCGAATGGAAGTGGTTTACCTGAGGATAATTCGTCAATTCTAATTGATTACGTATTTATCTCTCTTTACACTCAACATATGGAATGGAATGGTTCTAAAAACTTCTTCATCTACACAATTTCAGGTTTTGAACCTGAAAACGCCTTTACTTTCAGAATAACTGCTATTGATAAGAGTAATAATTCTTATACAACCGAATGGATCCAAGAGTCTATTCTTGATCAAACTCCTCCAATTTACACGAGTTATGGATACTTGGAGACATTAGTAAACTATACCTATTCCCAATTAGATTTCTGGATAGACGCAATGGATCCCTTTGGTTCAATAGAACATGTGATTCTCTCATTTGATTACTTGAATGGTACAAAATGGCTGAATAAGACCGATGAAATGCAATACAATGGCTCATCATTTACATATTCCGTTCAAATACCCTGCAATCATTCTTTTCATTATAACATTGTTATATCTGATAAAGCATTAAATGAAATAGAAGTTGGTAATACCAGTTTACGGAGCTATTGGGGGCCTGTTATTATCAAGACGGATATTGAGCATATCTCTGATAATGAAATAATTATTTGGGCAAATGTTTCTGATTGGGGGTCAGGAGTTGCTGAAGTTCTTTTAGAATATGAATTTATCTCTTATAAAGATTCAGGAGGTTTGGCTACTAGTATTAATAATGTCAATACAACGGTTATGACTTTCAACGGGAGTGTGTATTTAACAACACTAACCTTTCACGAAAGAGGAGTATTTAGTTGGAGTATAATAGCAAGAGATAGTTCTAACAGATTTATTATCAGAGATTCCTCAGCACAAACATACAATATTTATCTGCCAGCTAATGCAATGAAATGGACTGATCTAGTTCCGTTATTGATTGTAGTAGGAGTTATCCCAGCTCTTTTGGTTACTTTAACTTTTGTAGTTAGAAAGCGTCATCTGAATAGACGATTAATTCAAAAAAGAAAACAAATGGAAATTATAGACAGAAATACTGATATTTTTTCCTTACGAGTATTAATTTGTCGTAATCATTTTGGAACCACCCTTTATACAGAGAATTTTGTAGGAAGTGGACAGGATGGAGATATGATAGCTGGAATAACCACTGCGATGTCTAGCTTAGTTACTGACATAGCTCAACGTGAAATAAATAGTGGAGAATTTGATAGCCTAGAACGGGAAGGGTTTAGCATCCTCTCTCACCATGGAAATTATATAACCATCAGTCTGATCTCAGAGGGAAAATTGAGTTCATTCATGAAAAGAAAAATGCAGGAGCTTGTTAATCAAATCGAAAGCCATATTTCTAAGGAAGAACTGGAAAGTGTTTTGCAATTAGACCTGAAAGAAAGGATTAAAAGGTTAGTATATGAAATACTCCCCATCGGGTTACTTCGTCCTTTAACTGTAGATTTAAAACTTCTCACGGAGAAAAAGAATCACTTTAAGAAAAATGAACGAAAACTGTTTGAACACCTAGCTGAGGTTCCTTCATTTATTGACGCACAACAAGTATTTCATGCTATGACTTTAATATCTTCCTTTACTGTGCATGGAATTCCACTTGTGAAAGCTTTTCGTTTTCTTGAAGAATGTTATAACCTTGGTGTGATACGGAACATCTCGGAATCAGAGATGAGATTTTTCGGATCTGATTCTTTCTCTTCTGCACCTGACTTGCTTAATACAGAGCAATAGATCCAATAAATCCTCTAGCTACAATTTTTAGAAATCCATTATTTTTTTCTACATAATAGACGTGAATAAATTTTTAGAATTTGTTATAACGAAATCAGATACTCTTTAACTCATTGACCCACTTCAGCAATTCCTTATGCAATGTAGGTCTAGCTACAATTAGCTGATCAAATATTTCATCCTTGGGATGAACAGGATCTCCTTCCAGATTGGTGAATCTCAAACCTAATTCTTCAAGAATTAAAGCGGCAGCTGCAATATCCCAATATTGCCCTTTATAACCAGCTCCCCAAAACAATCCTCCATGAAGCGTACCTTGAGCGATTAACATTAGGTGTTGTGAAATCCCTCCTCCTAAACGATATGATCTTCCAATCCTTTCATTCAAGTCTGCAGTTGCCAAAGCATTTTTTAAAGGTAATGGAAGTTTATCTGAAAAATCTATAAGTAATCTAGCCTTTTTAATTGAAGATGTGGATGGGGGCATAAGATTAGATCCATTTAATCGTACTACTCCTTTTTTACTCGCTGAATACAACATATCAGTAAAAGGATTATATACAACACCTGCAAGTAAACTTGTTTTATACCATGCTGCTATAGACATACAAACAAAAGCAAAATTTCCTCTCAAAAAAGCTTTTGTGCCATCAAGGGGGTCAATGAACCAAATAATTTCATCTGGAAGGGATTCAAGTATGATTTTAGATTCTTCAGCCTGAATGATATGATTTGGAAAGTGCATCAATATGTGATTCTTTATTAATCGTTCTGACTCCATGTCAAAATTGGTAACAAGATCATCTTGTCCTTTTTTAAATATTTGAAGGTCTTTAAATGACATCAGTCTCAGAAATGATCCAGCCATTCTAGCAGCTTGTTCTGCAATTAGTTGAAGATGTCTATTATCCATTTTCACTTCCTCCAACATCCAATTTTCCCAGTTCAAAAGCAACTTGTGCACTTAAACCGTCAAGTAATGGCATAACATTACCTACTGTACCTGGTAATGCTGCAGCTACTAAGAAAACATTCTCGGCGACAGGGGCGACATAACATTCCTTATTAGATGTACGAAAGATTAAAACATTTATTTCCTCGTTTGTTCGATCATGGAAAGATGTTTTTAGCTCTTCGAACGCAATTAGTCCTAATATGTTTACTGATTCCATTTGCTCTGGATCACAGGTGGAAGTTGAGTATAATTCTAATCCATCACCTGATATTATTGAAATACAGAGCGGAATTTCCACGTTCTTACTATCAAAGACTTTTACAACAACATTTATTGCCTTCTGGGCGATTTCCGACATAATTATCAGCTCTTATAAGAAAATTGGGCGATTCAAGATATATTTTTCTTTTAAGTAAATTCAGTATGAATATACCTATTTTTCACGATTATTGGGCCAAACTAGTCATTTCAAACCTTATTCCTCAATCAAAGTAGAAAAATCTTTGTCTTTACGTGAATAATATGAACTATTTTCCATTTATCAAAAAAACGAGTTTCAACTTAAAAATTATTAATACTATCCATTCGTGTTAAATTTGGAGATATTTTTGATTATCATTACTAAAGATGAAGAATCCCTGAAATTAGCCTCAGAAATCATCGCTAAAAGATTTGGAAATCCTCCTAAAACCAATATTGATATACAAGAGTGGGATAAATGGAAAAATTGGTTTTTAAAACAACAACATGCTTTTAATTCGGGGAACATAACAATTTCTACCTATTTTACTCAGGTTAAAAGAGTTCAACAATATTTTCTTGAAAAAATGCAGATTACTGTATTTGAAATGGAGAAACAAGAGCGTGAAAAACAGTATGATCTTACCCAATTTCATGTGAGTAAACCAGAAAAGCTATCAACAGACGATATAGAAAGATTAGTCCAGATAACCTATAAGCATCTTTGTAAAGAGGATACAAGATTAAAAGCGAATCCTAGAGTCGAAACAACATTTGCAACACATAGAGAGAAATTATTTGGGAGAGAACTTTCACAAGATTTGAATTCAGAAATTACTAAAATTAAAAATTCGCAAATCAAATTTGATAATAAAAATACAAAATTTTTGCAACTTGGGAAACTTCATCTGCAATTAGAGGAATTGGAGGAAGCAAAAAAGGCTTTTAATAAGATTGAAACGCCAACTTTGAAATATTCAGCATTATCATTGACGGCATCAAAAGAACACGATTTTGACTCTTTTAAATCCTATATGAAGCAAGGCTTTCCTGAAATTTTGGAGCCAGTGATTTCTGGGCCATACATTCTTGGTTTCTTAATTGGTAATGAATGGAATTATCGTTATGAAATAGATGAACAAGGGAAACGATGTTTATCGTTTCCTTTTAGCAGTGGGATTTATCAAACTACACAAATGGATATTTTTCAAGATCTTGTCCGTGATGTACGTATTTCACCTGATGGCCGATTGGGATTATGGTTACGTCCAAGTAAGTCGAAGAATTCTTTTGTAACAAAAAATACAGACTATTTAATATTCAAACAAGTAATTGGCTGGACGAATATTTAACTTTGCTTAGTTTTAAGATTATCCTCAGTCTATTTCGGCCTCTATCTCACGATTTATTGCATTCATTCGATGTTTCAGAATGAAGTTTTTATCTTTGCACAGAAAGTTCTTTATTATCTCTTCCCTAAAGTTTTTTTTGCCTTTACTATTTGGCTCAACTAGACTTTAAACTCCACTATTCAGGTTACTGAGGCTGACATTGTGAAATTTCCGAGTCTTTCGACAAAACCCGACCTTCCCACTGAAGAAAAAGCTATTTTCGACTTTTGGATTCAAAATAATATAGGAAAAAAAATTCAAGAGGCAACAAAGCATAATCCACCATTCTCTTTTTTAGAGGGGCCCCCAACAGCTAATGGGTTACCTCATGTTGGCCATTTATTAACACGAGTCATTAAAGATGTCTTTCTAAGATATAAAACAATGACAGGCCATTTTGTAACTCCTCGTATTGGTGGTTGGGATTGTCATGGACTACCTGTCGAGATTGAGGTTGAAAAGGAATTAGGGCTTGAGAGTAAAGAAGATATAGAGGCATACGGGATTGACAAGTTCATTGACAAATGTCGTGAAAGCGTTATGCGTTACGTCAAAGAGTGGGAATACATGTCAGATCGAGGTGGTTTACATCTTGATCTCACTAACTCCTATGTCACTATGTCTGAAGACTATGTTGAATCTGTTTGGTGGTCATTAAAACAGATTTATGACAAAAAACTGCTATTTAAAGGACATAAGGTAATACCCTATTGCACAAGGTGTGGTACATCACTTTCATCCCATGAAGTAGCTCAAGGATATCGGGAAACCGAAGATCCAAGTATTTACATTAAATTCAAGGTAAAAGGGGAAGAAAATCGATACTTTTTAGCATGGACTACAACTCCTTGGACCTTACTCTCTAACCTTGTCTTGGCTATTAACGAAAATGAAACTTATATTGAAGTAGATCATTATGATGAGAATTTAATTTTTGCAGAGGCACTTTTACCTAAAGTTTTTCCTTCTGAAGAAAAGAAAATCATTAACAAATTTAAGGGGAAAGACCTCCTTGATATGGAATATGAAGCTCTCTTTTCTTATACCGCAGAGAATAAAAAGGGTAAAGCTCATTTTGTAGTCGCTGCTGATTTTGTTTCGATGGAAGATGGAACAGGGATTGTCCATTGTGCTCCTGCATATGGTCAAGAAGATTATGAACTTTGCCAAGAAATAGGAGTTGAAATGTTTCATCCTGTTTTAGAAACTGGCAAATTTGTTGCTGATATGCCTGATTTTGGAGGCATGCATGTAAAGGAAGCTGATCCTCATATTATGAGGCAACTTGAAAAAGAGAATAAACTCTTACGAGTAGAAACGATTAAACACACCTATCCTTTCTGCTGGCGCTGTGATTCTCCTTTGCTCTATTATGCTATAGAGTCCTGGTTTATAGGCATGAGTCAAGTACGTAAACAGATCCAAGAGCTGAACCAAAAGATTCGCTGGAAACCAAATCATCTTAAAGATGGTCGCTTTGGGAATTTTCTTGATGAATTAAAAGATTGGTCACTATCTCGTTCTCGTTATTGGGGTACACCATTACCTATCTGGACTTGTGAAAATAATCATGAATTTATCATTGGAAGTCGAGTTGAGCTTGAAAAACTCACAGAGGGAGGACTACCTAAAAATTTTTCACTACACAAACCTGATGTAGACCTAATTACAGTAAAATGTCCAACTTGTAATGAAAAAGCACTTCGAGAAGAATATGTTATTGATTGTTGGTATGATTCAGGTTCTGCGACTTTTGCTCAGTGGCACTATCCGTTTGAAAATAAGGAGGAATTTGAGAAGCATTTTCCTATAGACTTTATTACGGAGGCGATTGATCAAACCAGAGGATGGTTTTATTCTCTTCTGGCAATTTCAACTGTAGTATTTGGGGAAACGGCATACAAAACTTGCTTAACCATGGGTCATATTCAAGATGAACATGGTAAGAAAATGTCAAAGTCACGAGGTAACGTTTATTCACCTGAGGATCTTTATCAAAAGTATGGAGCTGATCCTGCTAGATGGTTGTTGTTCAGTACTCCCACTTGGAATGATGTTCGCTTTAGTTATGGCCTAGTAGAAGAAAGTATGAAAGATTTTATTCTTCCATTGTGGAATGTTCTATCCTTC
The DNA here is from genome assembly GCA_048886525.1 of Candidatus Hodarchaeota archaeon. Taxonomy (GTDB): domain Archaea; phylum Asgardarchaeota; class Heimdallarchaeia; order Hodarchaeales; family Hodarchaeaceae; genus Hodarchaeum. The sequence goes on from JBHLKP010000144.1 coordinate 6,687, forward strand.
TTCATAACCTATGCGAATCTTGACCATTACTCCCCACAAGATAATAAATACCAAATTTCTTTCTCTGATCGGCCATTAGTGGATCAATGGATTCTCTCACGTTTTAATAACCTATTAAAGTCAATTGAGCAAGGTATGGACACTTTAGCTATCCACCAAGTTATAAAGGCTTTTCAGGCTTTTCTCAGTAATGATCTCTCAAATCTATGGATTCGTCAATCTCGTCGTCGTTTTTGGGAGAAAGAACTCAGTACTTCAAAGAAATCGGCCTATTCTACCTTGTATGAGATTTTATCGTCATTAACAAAAGCCTTAGCTCCCATCTTACCATTTTTAAGCGAGAAAATATATCAAGACCTAATCATTAGTCAAGGATTAGGCTTTGAGAGTGTCCATCTTGAATCCTACCCACAATCGAACCCTGATTTAATTAAACCTAAACTGGAAGAATTAGTTACTATTGCACGAGAAGTAATTACAAATGGGAGAGCAATTCGAGCACAAAAGGATTTGAAAGCCCGATGGCCTTTACCTCAAGTTATTTTTGTAACTAATACAGAAGGTAAAAAGGCATTAACAACGTTCGAGAATTTAATTCTTCAAGAACTGAATGTTAAGAGAATAGATTTTACTGATAATCCTCTTGAATTCCAAGAAATTATATTTTCTCCAAAGTTTAAACAATTAGGCCCGAAATTCAAGAAAAACGCGAATACTGTTGCTAATTGGATGAGAAGCCAAAAAGGCCCAAAAGCAAAAGATATCGCAGAAGTATTATCCCATAAGGGAATTTATAATGCAGTAATTGAGGGAGATAAGATCGAAATTACAAATGATGATCTTGAAGTAAGAATAACAGAAAAAGAAGGTTTTGCGGGAACATCTTTCAGCCATGGTGATTTATTTCTAGATTTATCTCAAACAGAAGAATTGATCCATGAAGGATTTGTTCGTGATCTAATCCGTCGAATCCAATCGATGAGAAAAGATATGGAGCTTGCTTATGATGCAGAAATCCTTGTTTTTTTCACTAAATCTGATGATGAAACCAGCAAAATCATAGAGAAGTACTCAGCATTAATCAAAGAAGAAGTTTTAGCCATAGAACTAAGTTTTAAGTCTCAGAAGGGATATATAAAAGAATGGTCGATCCAAGATCCTCTTGGGAGGATTCGAGAGATCTCAATCTGTCTAAAAGAAAAATAATAAGAGGTTTTCCTGTGGACTCAAATGAACTAAGAAAGCTGTATCTTGACTTTTTTAGAGAAAAAAATCACATAATCATCAGTTCAGCCTCATTATTACCAGAAAATGATCCAACTGTTCTCTTTACCACTGCAGGTATGCATCCCTTACAAGTCTTCCTAATGGGACAACCTCATCCTGATGGAAATCGGTTAGCTAATTGCCAAAAGTGTATACGTACAGGAGATATCGAGGAAGTAGGTGATTCCACTCACCTGACCTTCTTTGAAATGCTAGGGAATTGGTCGCTAGGAGATTACTATAAGGAAGAAGCAATTAGCATGAGCTGGGAATTCTTAACAGGAAAACGTTGGCTTGGTTTAGATCCGAATAAAATATCCGTTACAGTATTTGCGGGAAACGATGATATTCCTCGCGATAATGAGTCAGTAGATATATGGAGAAAAATGGGGGTCACCGATGATAGAATTTTTTATCTTCCAGCTGAAGACAATCTCTGGGGCCCTGCAGGAGAAACAGGCCCATGCGGACCCTGTACAGAAATGTTTTTTGATACAGGAAAAGACCCTTGTTCCAATAAATGTCAACCTGGGTGCAACTGCGGAAAATACTTTGAGATATGGAATGATGTTTTTATGACCTATAACAAGAGGAGTGATGGGTCATTTGAAAAACTCAAACAACACAATGTCGACACTGGTATGGGGATAGAAAGAACTGTTGCCGTACTAAATGGAATGAAAACAGTTTATGAGATTGATACATTCGTACCACTTGTGAAAAAGGTTAAAAATCTTGCTAGAATTAAAGATAACCCTAGTATTGAACAGGAAAAATCAATTCGAATAATTGTAGATCATCTCAAAGCTGCGACTTTTATTCTAGGAGAAGACAAACAATTACGCCCATCAAATCTTGGTCAAGGTTATGTTCTTCGCCGTTTAATAAGAGGAACCATCCGTCAAGGAAATTTACTAAATATAAAACAGGGATTCCTACCTGAGTTAGCTAAAATTGTTATTAGTATGTATAGTGAAATTTATCCTGAATTAGAACAGAATAAAGATTTTATTCTTGAGAATCTTACACAGGAAGAGCAAAAATTTACTACTGCTTTAAAACGTGGTTTAAGAAAATTCAATCAAATCCTCGCTCAAAATGGGACTATAACTGCAGAAGACGCTTTTCTGCTTTTTACATCATTTGGATTTCCACCCGAAATTACTATAGAGCTTGCTTCTGAAAAAGGAATTTCGATCGACCTTGAAAGATTTAGGAAAGAATTTGAGGAGCATCGTATCTTGTCACGAAAAGCTACCGCTGGAACCTTTAAAAGTGGATTAGCAGATCATTCAAAAATAACTACTCGTTTACACACTGCAACGCATTTACTTCAACAGGCACTTCGGGATGTATTAGGAGATCATGTAAAACAGAGTGGCAGTAATATTACACCTAAACGGACCAGATTTGATTTTACTCATCCTAAAAAACTAACAACCGAAGAGATAAAGAAAGTAGAGGAAATTGTAAATCAGAAAATCCAAGAAGCGTTACCTGTTAAAAAAGAAATAATGACACCAAAAGAGGCAAGAGATCAAGGTGCATTAGGATTCTTTGAAGAACGCTATGAAGGAAACGTTTCAGTTTATTCTGTTGGAGATTTTTCAAAAGAAATTTGTACAGGTCCACATGTTAATAATACAAGAGAAATCGGACACTTTAGCATACAAAAACAACAAAATATTGGGACAGGTTTAATAAGAATTCGAGCCACAGTAGACTAATTTCCTAACTTTGCGGTAAATTTTAGATTGCAATTATTTCTATTGTAGCTGGACTACCTGCAACTTTTGATACAGAATGATTAGGAAATTCAACCCATAATTTGAAATTGAGATTCCTGGATTTAATTGGTTCTGAGGATATAATTATTCCAGTTTTTAATTTATAAAAATATAGTGTATAATAATCGAGTAATTTATTGCACCAACGAACCGAAAATAATTCTTTTCCATTACTGAAAAGGCAATTTAATGAAGAATATGA
>JBHLKP010000145.1:0-9929 GCA_048886525.1 Candidatus Hodarchaeota archaeon
GAAGCACAAGAATCTTGTTTACAATGTATTTTTGACACATTAGTTTCAATTCTGAAACCAAGTCTAGATAGGCAAATACAATCACTTTCATCAATTGCGCCAGGAGCAGCCAGCCTGATAAGTAATTTACGCTTTCCATTAACTTCTGAATTGACTCCTTTAACCTCTTTTATAGAAGAATTAGCCCAAACGCAAAAAAATGTGATATTAGAGGTTGGAAATATATGTAATCAAATTTTACAACAAAATAAAACTAAAATACAGATTTATTCTAGCCTCATAACTTTGAACCCTAGTTTTATACAGAAAACTAAAACCCTTACAAAAGATGCTCTAAATGTGATGAAAATTGAAAATCTATTGGACACAATTACTGCCCTCAACAAAGAAAGTGAGCTAATAGATCAGCAACTTGCATCATCATCTGAGGCCGTTCAACAGAAATTAATATCTACATGTCATGAACTTAATTCAGCTATACAAGAAGGAATAAAACGTAATATTTTGTCCAATATTAACGAATACCAAGGAGTAGAACAATTAGCCTCAAACATTGAGAATGCAAATAGTATTAATGAATTAAATGCATTCAATAGTCAAATAACGAATTTACATGCAAAATATAGTACAACTCTAAGATCAGCAATTTCAAAAACGAGAACTTCTTGTAATAATATAATAGTACAAGTTCGTAGTATATTTCCATCGCTCTCTGATGAATGGATGCCAACACCCCCAGAATTCACAATCTCTGGAGCATCTGTTACTGAACTAATTAGCTATTTTGATGAGATAGAACATTGGAAAGAACGTATATTCTCTGGAATCAAAAGGATTGCTTCGATGGAAGAATTAAATCAAGTTACAGAGGGGGCATTACATGAGGGGGTAACGATTCCAAACACGCTATTAGCAAATGCAAGAGAGAGTTCAAATCAAGTACAAATGGAAAGTACAAATATTGAGGATGCATTCAGAAAATTAAGAAATTTTCATACTTATTACAATCAATTTTTGGATATCTTAAGAGATGAGATTAGAAAAAACTTAGCTTTCGAAGCAACTGACTCAGATTCTAGTGCATTAATATCATTGAAACCACCTGTTGTTAATCTCACATCAGATAGTCCTTTAGAGTTATTAAGTCATTTACGTTCAGTAAATATATGGAAACGGCGATTAATTAATGTATTGCAAGAAGCACGCCATGCAATTAATGATACAATAGCAACTGTTAATCAATTAAAACAGAAAGGGATAAATAATTTTCCTCCAAATTTTGAGAATGAACTGAAAAGTCTTTATGAAAAAATGGCCTCAGAGACCGAAGTACAGTCATTATTACTATATCGTCGTTCATATGATAAGTTAGTCAAACAATTTGTTAGATTAACGGCTGCTTTCATTAAGGATTATTTAAAAGATGTAGTAATTCTTCAACTTCTAGAATCAGACGAAAAGATACCGCGAGCTCCGTTCGTAGAAGATGCTAGTGAATTAGATCTATCAGAACTACTAGAAAGAATAGAAACTATTGAGAAATGGAAAGTAAATGTCCTATCATACTTAAAAAATAAGATTGATGCAATAAATTTTCCAATGATACCAGGAGAAGTTCCAATTGATCTTAGAAAAGAGAAAAGCGAGATAATGACTCAAATGTCTGGAATTGCAGCAGCAAGGAATTCAATTGCGACGTTCAAGTCTTATTTTAAATTTATAGATACAATATCCTCTTCAAAGAACATTATGATTGAAGAAACGCGTAAAGAAATCGAATTAATTGAAAGAATTGATCAATCTTCAATGAAATATTTCAAAGAAATTATAGGCTCAGGTCCAATTTTTCAAATACCAAGTGATCTTGAAGCTTTGGATTATTCAGATTTATTGGAATTATGGCATCGTCTTCATACCTATAATACTAAGAAAACAGAACTTGTTCTATTAAAGTGTAAGGACATTCTCTCAGGTTGGATGAAGCAATATAAATCCTTACCTACTCATTATCTGAATATTTTTAATCCTTTATTCCTTGTATTTGAACAAGCATTAACAGAACTAAATCAATCTATAGATACTGACAAAGCGCTATCTAAATTCGAATTTTATATTACTGGAGCAATAAGTAAAGCTCAAGAAGGTCTTGAGAAGTTAAAAGCGCTCTTTTATAACAAAGTAACCGTTAGTCTTCCTAGAATAACTGAAGTAATAGGAGAAGTTTCTCCTGAAATTCACAAAGTTTATAACTTCTTGGAAAGTACAACTCCCACAAAAGACCAAAATCTCGAATCCATTCATCGTTTAATAGTTGAAACAATCCATGACTATGAATATGTTCTTTTAGCCAAATTAATGGAATTATTAAGTGTTTCAAGTAGGAATCTTTTGCGAAAGATTAGTGATCTTCAATCTAGCGGCATCAATACACAAAATATCATTGGTGAGCAGCTAGAAGTATTTACTCAACTCATTCAAGCTGATTCCTCTGATATGATGCCAGTAGAAATGATAACACAATCATTTGTGGAATTAGATAAAATATTAAAGAATGAACAACTCCAGAAAAAGCTTTATGAAATAGTAGATTCAACAAATGCAACGGCTGAGAGAATATTAGAATTTATACAAGCTTTAGGTTGGAAAAACGCCCAAAATGCTCTCATGCCTCATGTAGTCAAAATAAAGCAAGCAAGAAGTGCCATAACTTTCTGGTCTTTTGATTTAATTTCAAATTCTGCGATAGAAGTATTAAAAGCATCTAAACATTTAGTAAAAGCAATTCAAGATTTAGAAGTAGAAAATTATGAGATTTTCCTAACTGATCTAGCGAAGAATCCAGAAATCCCCTATTATCAAAGTATCCAAGCTGTTTTTGAATCTAAACTGGATATATGTTCTCAAGAAATCTTTCCATTAAATGAATTATATAGCTCAAGAGAAAAATTGCAGAAAACAACAAATTTAAGCGAAATATATAGTCTATTAAGTAAAATTTCAAAACTAAAAACGCAATGGCAGAAAGAATGGTTACCATTAATCTCTAAGTGGCATCGTGTGCTTTTTCTTTTTATTTCCGATTATAAACCTACGAGGATAGAAGAGGAAAAAATTACTTATTTAGCAAATGCCCATCGAGAAATCGAAGAAACATATAATTATAAGCCAATGGTTCAATATCTTGGTTCTGCCGTCGAATATTACGTAAAAAATAAATAAGAGGTCATATTATGTCACAAGCAGCTAGAGAAGCAGATGTTTTTGTAATTGGTATCGGAGAATGCGGCTCGAACTTAGTTGGTTCGTATATACAACAAAGTAAAAAAAAGACTGGATCTTCTCGTATTCGAGAATACTTAATTATGAATACAGATAAAACTGATTTAGTAAAAACACGAACTGAATATTCTATTCCAAATAAGAACTCCTTACTTTACTCCGATGAAGAAATTGGAGTAGGAGGGAAATTTCAAGAGGGTTACGATTTAGTTATGAAAAATCAAGAAATTATCCTCAATCAACTCAAAACTCTAGGATATGAAGGTGTCTCAGGTTTCATAATTCTAACGAGTCTTGGTGGAGGTACAGGGTGCGGGGGGACTCCAGCTTTAGTCGAACTTCTTCACAAACAATTTTCAGAGCAACGAAGGATTTTTATCTATGTTTTCGGAGTTCTACCGTTTGAAAACCAATCATCAGAAGCAATAAATTCAATATGGTCTCTTTCAACACTTCTTCGTAACCAATTAGAGCCATATAAAGGTCCAAACTTAATCTTTCTCTTATCGAATAAAACAATGTTGAAAAGAGTCATGGACTGGAGAGAAGGAATGGCTAGTGGTCTTTTAGATCATTCTCTAGGAATAGATGCTGCAAATTTAGCGTATAATGGCCAAAATTTACGATCAGATTCAGAAATAGATTTTACTCAGCTAGTAAATCCCCTTGCTCTCAGAACAATTGAAGCTATTCTTTCACCCAGCATTCAGGAACCTGGAAAAAAAGTAATGCCTACTACTGATCTAGCCGATTATTCTAGACGCTTAGATCCTGTTGTTGTTCCATGTTATTTTGAAGATATGTATTTCTTACCTCAGTTCGGTCGAATCGATAAACAATTTGCTTTAGCTGCCAAATACGCGGTTAATCACTGTTCTTTAACCGATATAGAAAAAAAACCAAATGCTGGTTCAGTTTATTCCATTTTCACTGGGAATAAAGATTTAGCAAAACTGGAGTATTCTGCATACCTAAAACAAATTCTTGCACCATATCTCGTTAAGGGAGGCTCTATCCAACCATCTTTTGTAGCTTATGACCGAGAAATGGAAAAATCATCAATTCTCCTATTATTCGGACTTCCTCATATTCCAGAACTAAGAGATGTATTCAATGATGCTTCTGACTTAATTGCGTATCATGATGATTCTAAATCAACAATTAAACAAGGTTGGTTTGAGAGATCAAAGGGTGTGACACAAGAAAATCTACAGATAGCAATGGAAGACATTCAGAATTTATTTGGTAGATATATGACATCCATTGAAGAATGATCGATTATAATCTCCTAAACTTCAAAACTGCTTTAAAATTGAATTTTTAAATTTAATCTTCATCTAGAAGAGCTAAATAAGATTTTAGCTGTTCTGACGATTCATCTTCCTCTTGTATATCAATAGACGTCTTAATTGAAGTCTTTGGCATTAATACTTCTTCAGGCTTTGCTAATTTACTGATAACGGAGTGAATAATACGACTAGCAAAATCTATTGCCCCCTCAGACTCGATTGGTAATTGCATGGCCTTCTGTAGTAGCCCATGTAGCTGCTGGAGACCAATAGATTCAATAACATTAACCTCTCCAATGGGAAAACCTCGCTGAAAGAATTTAATTGTGATTCCTTTATCAGCCTTTTCTACTTTAAAGGCTACATTTTCACTATCAGGAATAAGAATGAAGTCACCATCCATTTGAACTTCAGTTGGGATGATGAAGTCAACTTGTCCAGCCCTATATTGGATTTTTCCCTTGCTTTTCCGTAAAACATGTGCTTTTATCTCACTCGTTGAGCGTAAATTACTCTGATGAAGCTGACGTATTGATTCATGGATGATTTTTGCAGCAAAGTACATCGCACTTACTCCATCTTCGAATAATCCCATACTGGACATATTAAGTTCATAAGCTAGGAGATATAATAGTTCATCGGTCGTTATTTGAGCCGAAACAATTGAACTTCCAATTAATTCACGTTGTCCAAGAGGACCTTGAAGATGGAAAGTAATTCGTGCGTTTAAAGCATCAGGTTCGATAAGATCAACCTTAAATCCCATTCCTGGAACCTGGGGAAGAGTAATAATTCCTTCAATGCTTTCAGCTTCAACAGGAATGTCTATTTTCGCATATTGAGGTACTTCTTTTTCAATGACTGGTTTTTTAACCTTTAATTCCTTTTTCTTCTTTTCTGGTGCGAAATATTTCTTGACGATTTCATGAACAGGCATTTCATTCTTTTCAAGCATAATCACTAGGCACTGTACTATGTCTTTTTCGTTTAAGAATCCCTTTAAGTGGGCATTTAACATATCTAATAGTCGATCTTCATTTAAAGTAGCATATTTCGCTTCACTTTGAGTATTTTTCAGAAATGGTATATATTTCAAAATAATATCACTAATAAGAGGGATAGGTATGCCTATTTTTGCAGCTATTTCAAATAAGTTTGAAAAACCTGAATTAACGATTTCTGTAGCGTTTTCTATACCAATACGGTAAAAATTATCAATGTGACTGATTCTTTGATTTATCAATGAAGACTCTTGGGAAGCTGTACCCAAAGGTGCTGGAGTTGGTTCTTTTGGGGGTTCTACAAACTCTGTTTTGTTGGAAATCGAAGATTCAATAGGTTTTGGTGCTTCAAAATGAGTTAATACAGCTTCGGAAGATAATTCTTCTGTTGCAGCATTTCCTAAAAAAATTTGTTTTTGATCCGCCTGAGTTGGAAAATCAGGCTGTGTTTTTGTTGCTTCACGCATTAAGAACTGTAATTTTTCTAAAACTTGAGTATCACCAGCTATTTTGGGTGTAATTATATCAATTCCTGATTGATAAGTTGCTTCTACTTTTGGTACTGGTTCTCTTAATGTCATATCTATCAAATGATGCTCTTCAATTTCACCAATCGTTCGTTCATCCACAAATGCACTTCCAGCAATTGTGGGAATAATCAGTTCGAAAATACGGCCAAAAGAATCTATAACGCTTTCTGGTTTATAAATCGTTGTTCTGAAGAACTTAAGCCTTTTATCTGTTTCTAACTGGAATTGTTCTTTCAATTGTTCATGTATACTCTCGTAATTTGGATTATTTCTAACTAAATCATTTTTATGAAGAAATACAAATAATTCTGCTTCGGGAGAAAATTCTCTTAATTTCTCGAGACAAGCTCTAAAATATTCAATACTGTTGTTTCTAGAAGTTTTATTGGCAACATCTATTAAATAAATGAAAACCTGTACACTACTAAAAATAAAAGGGCTAAATCCACTTAAAAATCTCTTTAAGAAGATCTTCTGTCCACCGAGGTCTACAATGGTCACTGGAGTGTCACTAATTGTAACAGATAGTCGTTCATAATTTATTGTTGCAGAAAGACTATCCACATCTTTGGTTGTTTGCTTTAAAAAGAAAATCCGCTTAACTGCAGTCTTACCAGCCTCACTTAGACCTGCAATTAGAATTTTATAGCCTAATCGTGCTGTTACTTCAGCATCAGAAACCCATTCAGACATTTTGATTAAACTCTAGAAATTTGTTTTGCGTGTAATAGACTTCGTCATCATACAAAGCTATTCATGTTATAAATAATTTGAAATATGATCTTAAGATTATCTAAATAATATTTACTTTTCATTAACATATAATTAGAAAACTGAAATTTGCAAAGGGAGATATTATTTACTTCAGAATAAAAATCAAAGATAAAATCAGTCATAATTGATATTTATACTGATATAAATAAGAAAAATTAAAAAATTATAGTATTAATCCTATAATATATTTAGAAAAGAATATTAGAACGTTCTTTTACTCTTCTATTAATCCTTTAAACAAGAGGTTCTGTTTTTTTATCTAGATATCTTTAAAAAAAACCGAACCAAATTACACCTGATATAAACTAAGATGAAAGGGGTAACAAATTTTGGCAGTAGCTCCTCCAAGCCAGAAAGTACTGTTCATGGGACTTGGTGCAAGTGGAAAAAGTAGCATTCGCTCAGTAGTGTTCGAGGGTAAATCCCCTGACGATGTTAAGGATTATAACGCCACAATCAATTATACACGTTCAACTAAGAATATCATAGACTCAGCATTCCAAATTTTTGACTGCGGAGGACAAGAAAGTTTTATTTCGGTCTTTGTTGGAGAACAAGCTGAATTTATTTTTAGTGATGTTTCAATTTTAGTTTGGGTAGTTGATGTTAGTAATTTTGATCATGTTTCTACCTCCAAATTTTATTTCGATCATGCAGTGAATCGCTTGAATCAATATTCTCCGAATGCTGTTATTTTCTGCCTATTTCACAAGATAGATCTATTACTTCCGGATATGCGAGACCAAGTAATTGAAACTATGAAGAGTTATTTCACCTCACAAAATGGTAAATTCGATGTTCATTACCATCCAACATCTATTTTTGATAACTCGATTTATCTTGCAGTAGGTGACATGATCCAAACTCTTATCACAAAGAACACTAAAGGAAAGAGTGTTTCTGAAGCTCTTCAAGACTTCATTGAATTAAATAAGGAACTCTCAGGTATTTCTATTTACACCGATGATGGACTTCCTGTTTTTGAAGAAGGGCCGTTAGCAGAAAAAATTATTCTTCCTGCAAATCTGTGGCTAACCAATTATGATCGTATTAGTGATGAATTTCCTTCTGATCTAACCTTCAAAACTACTTTAGAGACAAATAATTATATATTTGTTTTTCAAAAGATGAAATCGGAGTTATTACTTACAGGAATTGCTCAAAAGGTTACACCAGTTCAATATGTTTTAGTAAAAATGGATCAATTAGCATCAATGTTAGGGGATCTCTTATGATAAGAGATTAACTTCATTTTAATTAAATCGAAGAATATTATTCTCTACCTCTGCATTGTGGAGAATATTCGATTTAATCAAGTTAGTTACAAGATTTAGAATTAATTCTTCAGATAAACCTATCTGGATAGCTAGTTCTTTTAGGTCTAATTTTAAATTTTTTTCATATGCTTGAATGATACTTGAGGCAATTTTATTGCGTATAGGTGTCAAATGGTGGTCTAGGAATTCGTCTATTTCTTCGAAAGCAATTCTATCAGTTAAACGAATTCTGAAATGATCACTAAGATCTTTATGTACAATTAATCCTTCTTTAGATAATAATCTTTGAATAGCAATTTCATCAGTAATTGCCTCCACTTTAAAAAGGGATCCTTTAGGTATTTTTTCCCGAAATTCCTTAACAATACTTATATACTCAAGTTTTTTACTTGGTGAGGGTCTTTTTCGCATTAATACTTCAATTTTCTTAAAATTATTATCAACTAAAACAACTGGAGAACTTTCGGGAACTAAAGCTAAGTTCAAGAAGGATTCGATCTTCATTTCTTGTGTAATATAATAAGTTTCTACTCCCGTCTCGATGATTTTTAATTTTTCATTAATTTTAACCAATATATCTTCATTCCGAAGATCTTCATCAGTTTGAATTTTGTATGTCCGTAAAACCCGTCGAATCATTTGTTTAATAAGACCAATATAGCTAAGAGTAGTAGTTGATTTCGTAATTATCCAAAAAACAACAAGACGACCCGTTTTCATTATGCGTGTATCTTCTGATTGGAGTGCTTTTAGATTAAAAAAGAAACCAATTGAAATATAAGGTTCTCTAGGGGTTGGGATTGGCCCATATGAACGTATTTCACCTAATTCTAATTTAGATTCGGTTCCAAGAGTAGTCATTCCCTTTACTGTCATATTTAAAGCCTCAATTGATGATAAAGGTGAGGAATTAAATATATTAGAAGGACCAAAGTCTTCGAAAAGACTGATTATTAATCCAGCAATTAATCCATTAGTATCTTGACTCATTCATAATCCCTAGAGGTTTTAGTTCTTTCAATGAACCCTTTGTACAATAATTATATACTTATATCTATCAGTTTTCTAGATTAAAAGGGCTTTTAAAATAACTTATATAAGAATCTTGATATTCGAAAAATTTGGTATTAAAAATGCGTAAAATTGAGATTGTTGAGATCGAGAATAGCTATCTTAATTTCTTTACGCCAACGGTGATCATTGCGATAGGTTATTTTCTATATAATCTCATTATTTATCCCCTTGTAATCATTCAATGGCTATCTTACGAAAACAGAATCGATCTAACAATGATTGACCTTTATACATTAATGATACCTAATATTACTTGTTTATTGATTATTTTATTAGTTTACTTTGTGGTTATACCACGATTAAATGTAGTAGACGCAATATATAAACCAATAAGTAAAACTAGTTTCCAGATTTTTCTTTTGTTGTTCTTCATCATCTTAACTTTTCGGATACTAATAACATATATTTTTGACTCTTTAGGTGTTTCAACAGAAACTCCCTCTCCTTGGTATTTAGGAAAAAAATCATATAATTTATTATTAAATGATCCTATTTTCTTGGTTTTGTATTTAATTTATCAATTAGTATTAAATCCAATTTTTGTCCAATTGATGTTCAGAAGAACAGCGATACCATTGATGGAAGACCGTGGTTTGTCTCCATTCGTTGCTGTTATTCTCTCAAGTTTCGGTTTTTGCTTACTCGATTTGCCTTTTTATCTTGATATCATATTTTCAGGTAGGGATTTCCTTATAATTGTGTACT
>JBHLKP010000146.1:0-9876 GCA_048886525.1 Candidatus Hodarchaeota archaeon
AACATCTTGTTTGGGAAAAGAATATTTCTTCCCTTTTACATTAATATTCCAATTTCTATCTTCTAAACTAGAGAAGATCTGAATATTAGGAGAATCGCCAGGAATGAGTATCTTTTGATTCAAGAGCTTTAATTCATCTTGAATTTCCTCATTAATAACTCGAAAATCTATTGCAGATCCTGACTCAACATGATTGTATTTAAGATTTACAGTAACGTGATAGTTATGGCCATGTAAACGATCGCATTTATCAAATCCTACTAAAAAATGACAGGCTGAAAAAAAATTCTTATTGCTCGAATAAGTTTGTTCAAGAATGGGCAAAGTACAAACCTCAGATTCCATTTTTCCTTCTTGGTATGTAATGAATTGTATTTTATCACATATAGATCCTTTTTTTCCTTATAAAGCTATAGTCCTTCATAATATCCCAATAACATTTTTTCTTTAATTCTCTTACCGCACAATTACCCCATACCAATCATAGGTGGTAAAATAGTGGCTATTCAAGAAATTGCAACCAAGATGATCCTTATTGGTGATGGAAAGGTTGGAAAGACTTCTTTATGCTCTAATTTACGTACTCAATCAATCCCCAAGAAATATGACCTTACAGTCGGATTAAATATCGAAGTTCATCAAACATTTTTGAATAAAACATCAGTTAAACTAGTTCTATGGGATTTGGCAGGACAAGAACGTTTTGGATGTGTAAGAGGAGATTTCTATTACGGAGCCCGTGTAGCAATAATTGTGTTTGATTTACAAAATCGGGGATCATTTTTTGATGTAAAACATTGGATTCGTGAACTACAAAGACATTCTCCCAATACTCCTTTCATCCTTGTTGGAAATAAAGCGGATATTCATAAACGAGAAGTTACATTTAGTGAAGCAAAAGCCTTAGCAACAGAGTATTCTGTTCCTTATTTCGAGACTAGTGCCTTAAAAGGGAAAAATGTTGAAGAATTATTTCAGATGGCTACTCGGATTGCTCTCCAAGGTCAAGTTGTAGCTTACTGAATATCATTTCTTGATTCCAATCTGGGCTTAATTACTTTGAATCACAATTGGCTAAAATTTTTCTTTTATAATCTCACTCGAAACTTTCTAAAACTGAATTCCATTGCACACATACGACGACCTCTGTGATTCTTTCCAAGTAAACATAATATAAAGCATTCAGTAAGGAGAAATATTAATGGTACATGGGACTAAATTCCAGCAGCACAGATTACTTATTTTTATTTTAATTGTTAGTGCTTTATATGGGTCTCTCAATCAAACAAATGGTCATCCATTGACTACCAACACAATTCCTGTTCAGATCTACCAAGTAGCGAGTCCACTTACAGTTTATCAAAACGATCAGCTCAATGCTAGTGTATCCGTAACAAATACATACTTTGAAGATATTACAAATATTACAATATCTGGTGAAATTCTATCAGATCTAGAATTTTTATTCAGTACTGAACCTGATCTTGATTCCACTATTGAAAATGATTCTGAAGAATTTGAATATCATTTTGGACCTCTACAATCGAATGAAATACTTTTGTTCTCAATCACATTCAATGTAACTAGTTCTGACACAAAACAAATAGAGCTACCTGCAATGAATGTATCTTTTCAACTCCAAAATGGAATTGATGGCTACTTACTTTCAAATGGAGTGACTGTTTTTTTAAAAGGAAAAAGAGAGGTTACAACAACAACAACTCTTCCACCTCTCCCTAAAGGAACAATCCAAGCTCCATTAATTCTGATAGTTGCTGGTTATATGTTACCAATAGTAGTTTTCGGAATAAGTGCCCTTATTATGAGAAGATTTCGGAAGAAATAGTCTGATCACTAATATTAGATGTTCAATTTAATTAAAAAAAGTTTCCACAATTAATAACTTGGTTCTATAAGCCATCATAATAGTGATAAGCTTTCTTGAGTGCTGGATTTTTTCAGGAATAGAATATTTCAGATCTTATATTCAATGATCCCTTCCACGAGAGATTTTTTCCCATTTTATTTTTCTTTAGAGCTCCATAAATTTTTTATGAACGTTTCATATGAATAAAGCCTGCGTTTTCATAATATACTCTTGACATTTTAGTATATGTTTTATTCATCATATATAAATAATTATTGCTAATTTTCGATTTTATCAGGTGTTAACACATATGACGTCTTTTACTAGGTTTAATCATCCTTTTCTCCCGCAGAGCGATGCTCAAATTAAATCAATGCTTAAAACTATAGGCGTGTCATCGATAGATGATTTATTCCAAAGCATTCCTGAGAAAGTAAGATTTTTGGGTGACCTTGATATTCCTGAATCCCATTCAGAGAGAGCAGTGATTACTCGTGTTCGGAAAATACTCTCCCGCAATTCAACAATGGACGAATTATTTAGCTTCCTAGGAGCAGGAATTTATCATCATTTCATACCAGCCGTTATACCAGCTTTATTAAGCCGATCTGAATTTTACACATCATATACGCCTTATGCTCCTGAAATATCCCAAGGAATGCTTCAAGCATTGTGGGAATACCAATCGATGATTGCAGATCTTACTAAATTAGAATTAGTTAATTCTTCAATGTATGATATGGCTACCGCTCTCGGAGAAGCCGCTTTGATGTGTACCCGAGTAACTAAAAAAAATGTTTTTCTTGTACCTAAATGTCTTCAACCAGAGAGAGATCAAACACTCCAAACTTATACTCAAGGACCAGAGATCTCTATAAAGTCCTATCCATATGATCCAGAAACAGGAAGAGTAAACATAGATTCGTTAATAGAAATAATTCAATCGAATGAAGAGCAAATATCGGGTATTTACATAGAAAATCCAAATTTCTGGGGTATTATCGAAAAAGATGTTCATAAAATTGGAAAATTAGCCCATGATCTTGGAGGACTATTTGTAGTAGGAATTGATCCTATATCCCTTGGTATTTTAAAATCACCAGGAGATTATGGGGCTGATATCGCGATTGGGGAGGGGCAATCACTTGGTTTACCTATGAATTTCGGGGGGCCCTTACTAGGAATATTCGCAGTAAAAGATGATCGAAAATTATCAAGAGCCATGCCTGGCCGAATTATAGGATTAACAACAGAACAGAATTCCGATAATAGAGCATTTACTATGACACTACAAACTAGAGAGCAGCACATTCGACGTGAAAAAGCTACATCTAATATCTGCACGAATAACGCACTTTGTGCTGTTGCTTCTAGTATTTTCTTAAGTTTGATTGGACCAAATGGGTTGAAAAGACTAGC
This sequence comes from Candidatus Hodarchaeota archaeon, assembly GCA_048886525.1. Lineage (GTDB taxonomy): Archaea > Asgardarchaeota > Heimdallarchaeia > Hodarchaeales > Hodarchaeaceae > Hodarchaeum. The sequence continues at coordinate 3,287 of JBHLKP010000146.1, forward strand.
TGAAACTTGTTTGTCTCGTGCAAATTATCTTATGGAAGAACTTAGTAGGCTAAAGGGTTTTTCTTCTCCCCATTTTTCAGGTTCGATCTTTAAAGAATTTGTTTTTACGATAGATGAAAAAATTTCATCGTTGAAATTAGTGAACCATCTTCAAAAAAATAATATTCAAGTTGGATTTTCTCTCCAACAACATTTTCCAGAATTAGGGCAATCATACCTTTCAGCTGCCACTGAGATGACTTCTGAGAATGATATACAAAACTCTGTAAATTTAATTGGGGATTTCCTCAAAAAGTATGGAGGTAACTGAAATGTTCAAACAATCAAAATGGGAAAAAAACTTAATTTTCGAATATTCTTCCCCTGGACGTATAGGTTATCAGCTGGATGAATTAAGCGACAAAGAAATTGAAATCTTAAAAAGTGTAAAAAAACGAATATCCTCTGATATATTAAGGGAAGAACCTTTAGAACTTCCTGAACTGAGTGAACTTGATGTAATTCGTCATTTCACAAGACTTTCGCAGATGAATTATGGAGTAGATGGAGGATTTTATCCTTTAGGCAGTTGTACAATGAAATATAACCCAAAAATCTGTGATCTTGTAACTACTTATCCTGAAGCTCAGAATATTCATCCTTATCAATCCCCTAGTTTAGTGCAAGGATCGCTCCAGATTATGTATGAACTATCAAATTGGTTGGCTGAACTCTCGGGAATGAATTGTGTCACACTCCAACCTGCAGCAGGTGCTCATGGAGAATATACTGGAATGATGATTATACGCCAGTATCATGCTTCAAAAGGAAACTTAGATACTAAAACAGAAATAATTGTACCAGATAGTGCTCATGGTACAAATCCAGCCACCGCATCGATGTGTGGTTTTAAGACTGTAGTAATTCCATCTCATAAAGATGGTTGTGTAGATTTAGAGGCAATGGATGCGGCAGTTTCAAATGAAACTGCTGGAATTATGTTAACCAATCCAAATACTCTTGGTATATTCGAACAGAACATTGAAGAAATTATCAGGCTAATTCATGAAGTAGACGGGTTGGCATATTATGATGGTGCAAATTTCAACGCAATCATGGGAAAAGCGCGACCAGGGGATATGGGATTTGATCTAGTTCACTTTAATTTACATAAGACCTTTGCTACTCCTCATGGTGGTGGAGGACCAGGAGCAGGACCAGTTGGAGTAGTTAAACTGTTAAAAGATTATTTACCAGTTCCTACAGTCGATTATAATGCAGATACAAATGAATATTTCTTCCAATACAACCATCCTCGTAGTATTGGAAAAGTGAGAAGTTATTTCGGTAATTTTTCTACAATCCTAAGAGCTTATTCATATATCCTAAGATTAGGACGTGAGGGGTTGAAAGCTGTCTCAGAAATGGCTGTTTTAAATGCAAATTATATGAAATCACAAGTTCAATCTATTAAAGGGTTCTCTGTACCTTTTGGAGGCTCTTCATTTTGTATGCACGAGTTTGTTTTATCGTCAAAACCGATGCTCAAAGATACAAATGTATCAGCTCTAGATATTTCAAAATATATTCTTGATCAAGGAGTTCATCCTCCAACAGTTTATTTTCCGTTGATTGTACCAGAAGCTCTAATGATTGAACCAACTGAAACTGAAGCTAAAAGAACCCTAGATTATTTTATCGAAATATTGAACAAAGTTTCCAAAATTGCTTACACTGATCAGAAAAAAATAATAATAGAGGCACCCCAAAACACGTCTGTACAGAGAATAGACGATGTGAAAGCTGCTAGAAATCCAATAATCAGCTATCGGATGTTGAGGCAACAAAAAAAGTAATTCTTTTTCTAATTAACATGTATAGTTATTTCGATTCTTTCTGATTATTCACAGGCAGATAGGTCTGAAGTGTTTTGTTTAGAGTTTCAACTAGATCTAATCTATTCAACGCAAGAGTTACGTCTCCCCTCGTTTTTTCTGTCAGATTTCTAGTAAAATCAGTTTTTTTTCTAAGATTAAAGGTTAATCCATCAGGGTAATCCAATGTAACTAATAAAGAATAGAGTTCATCCATCAGATCGAGTGCTTTGACTGCAAGATCAATACTGTCTTTTTTACGAAGTGAATCGAGTATTACACGACGGAGTTCTCCAACAAAATCAGGTATTCCATGGAGATAAGCTAAATAAGGAACGTTCAAGTCACTATAGCTCGGAAAAGGTTCATCTTGAAGAAAAGAATAGAGAAATACTGCCTCAATATATTCTTGATTTGCTGAAAGCACCATTCCAAAAGGATATGGATTTATTTGCTGAGCTAGATCATTGATACGTGAGATAAGTTTTTCATTCTCTTTTATCTTTTCATTAGCTCTAAACATTTCTTTTCTATGTAAACGACGGATAGCAACAGAAGAACAGCGAATAGCACTTCTACAGAGTATTATTAACTCTTCACGCTTTTGATTATCATGTTCTAATTGCTCATTAATATCTGAGAAGATTTTTTCAATATCAGCCATTATTATCACATATCATAATTCAATGGAACCAATCTCTATAATCATATAACCTCTCCCATAATTTTCAATTTATACGAATAACAATGTTCATTTAAGCCGAGGGGTAGTTTATATATGTTTTTTTAATGCGGGGGGTGAGATTTGAACTCACGAACGCCTATGCGACTGGATCCTAAGTCCAGCTCCTGTAATCGGATTTAAATTATATTAAATAACCTTTGACCTGGCTGGGAAACCCCCGCAAATCTAGATTACCACTTTCAACCAAAAAATGGTTATATTAACTGTTAGTTAGTTTAGTGGGTCGGAGCAGATTTGAACTGCCGATTTCCGAGGTCGACATGCTTTTGTCGATATCCTGGGTGTAAGCCAGGCGTCATAACCGGGCTAGACCACCGACCCATTGGATTTTAAGACATTTAATACAATTAGATAAGAAAGGGAATTTTTAATTTATGCCTTTTTTCTATAATTGTATTAATTGAACAATGGTAAAATAAAAATGCAAAAATCAATATATTTCTTTCAAAGTTATACGAAGCCCAGTTGACCTTAATTTTGAAATAATAGGAATAAAAAAGAAATGGGTACAAAAATCGGGAAGCTTATATCCAAAAGTCGTCATGAAATAGAGATTCAAGAATTAGCAGGGAAAAAGATAGGATTTGATGCTTATAATATTATATATGCATTTTTAGCTCGAATCAGGGATCAAAGTTCTGGTGGAACTTATTTTACAGATTCAAATGGCAATGTTACAAGTCACCTTTCAGGAATTTTTTACCGTTTAACGAATCTTTTAGCATATAATATTAAGCCAGTTTTCATTTTTGATGGTAAACCTCCATCGTTTAAAATGGCAGAAATCGAAGAACGAAAGAAGAAGAAAGAAGAAGCCGCTTTAAAACAAGCTGAAGCTATTGCTAAAGGGGACATGATAGGAGCGATGAAATATGCACAAGCAACTTCAAGTATTACTCCAACAATGATCGAAGACGCGAAACGTCTTCTAGAATATTTTGGTGTTCCTATAGTACAAGCAGCAGCAGAAGCAGAAGCTCAAGGAGCAAAATTGGTAGAACTTGGTCATCTTCACTCTATGACTTCTCAAGATTATGATTCTTTCCTTTTCGGGAGTAAATCTGTAATAAGAAATTTAGCGATATCACAGAGACGGAAAGTGCCAAACCAACAACGATGGATTGATGTTCCTCCAGAAAAAATATCGCTTGTTGATATACTATCAGAATTAAGGCTAAAAGACCGTGATCAACTAATAATGTTAGGATTACTTATAGGAACGGATTATAATCCGAAGGGAATAAAAGGCGTTGGCCCTATAACAGCTCTAAAATTGGTTCATCAATACCCAACCCCAACAGCTCTATTTGATTATTTGGATGTAAAATATGATCTCAAAGAAGTATTTCCTTATCCACCAAACACTTTATTGGAATATTTCCTTTCACCAGAACTGAATAATGATTGTGAAATGAAATTTTCTAAACCAGATCCTGAGAAAATTACTGAATTTCTGGTTGAAGAACGTGATTTTCAATCTTCTCGCATTAAAAGACAATTGGATATGTTAAGACAAAAATCAAGCCAAAAAACCTTGGATAAGTTCTTTGGATAAGAAAATATTGAAATCTATGAACAAAAAATACAGTTATACTCCGTATTTCCCCCTTAAAGGCACAAAAGCGACTGATGATAAAATTTCCTTAACTAATTCAGTTTTACTGATTTTTCGGTACCTTGTCATCTGTTGCCATAATCCAGGTCTTCCTAATGGGATTACTAATGTCCCATTGATTTGTAATTGTTCTATTAACGGTGGAGGAACCACTGGACCAGCAGCAGTTATGATAATTCGGTCGTAAGGAGCCTGTTCTTCATATCCAAGAGTTCCATCTCCCTCGATAACAGTTACCAAATCACTAAAACCTGCTCTTTCGAGATTATTCCTGGCAAATTTCACTAATTCTGGAACAATTTCTATAGAATAAACATGACCGAGATTATCTCCATTAGAACCTACAATAGCTGCAATTAAAGCTGCTTGATAACCAGATCCTGCTCCTATCTCAAGAATCTTCTGACCAACACTCAATTCGAGATAATCTAAAATCATTACTGTCATATGCGGAGCTGAAATTGTTTGTCCTGTATTCATTAGTGGTAAGGGATGATCAAAATAAGCTGAAGGTACCTGACGTTCAGTTACAAATAACTCACGAGGTACTTGCATGAATGCCTCAAACACTTTCTCATCCGATACATACCCTCTATTCCTATATTGATTAAGTAGACGTTCTTTTACTTCCCTAATATCAGTCATTAAAGCTAACCTTCAATTTTTACATCATATTACTGATATAAACATTTAAACAATTTGTAGATCCACATTCATCTGAACTTTTGAAGGAGATACTTCTCGGCCTACTTTATTAAAAAGCACCTTATAAGAATTAACTTTACCCATCTTTTTTGCTATTAGTCTACAAATATCTTTTTCAGGCCTTTCCGATTTTGGTATAAATTGATAAAGTGTTATAATTCCTTCCTTTTTAATTAGTTTTATAGCATAGGGGAGAAAATCAACTGATTTTTGAGGAAGATTCATAATTATTCTATCAAAATATTTTTTAGTTTGAAAAATGTACGGAAATTCCCCTATTATTGGAAAAATACGTCCATTTAATTTATTACGAATGATACTTCTTTTCAAAGCATATATTGCGTAAGTGTTTATATCTAAAGCAATAATCCTACATGAAAATCTCTTAGCACAATGTAATGCAAATGGTCCAACTCCACAGAAGAGATCAAGGATTTTTTCTCTTGGAGACCCTAACATTGCTACTCTATTATGTTCTTCAGCTAATCGGGGATTAAAATAAGTAGTTTTAATATCGAAATTGATGAAAACTCCATATTCTAAATGCCAGCTTTGAGTTATTTTTTCACCAGCTAAATATTCAATTGGATATATTCGTTCAACACCTTCAACATTATGGATTTTATTAACAACAACTTTTATTTTGGGAGACTGAGACATTACGAGCTCTCCAGCACGACGCCGAAATGCAAACGTAGTACTATCTGGATCAAGTTTTAAGACCCCAATTTCACCCATCTGGTCGTATTTAAAAGTTATTTCATTAAAATCGACATTCGGAAACTCTAGTGAGAGAATTTCTTCAATGTCTTTATATTTTCGGTTTTCATCGAAAGAATATTTTTCTATGACAAAATTTATTCCCTTTAATAAATCAGGAATAATATTAGGATCTAGTATAGGAAATATAACATAATTTGTTTTTCTTATCGGTTTCATGGTTTTGGAAAGCTGATTTGATCTTATTAATCGTAAACGAGCGTTTTCGGCATCCTCTAAAGGGACTCCAACGCCATATGAATATTCTCTGGTATTAATCAGTCCAACTCTCCAATTTTATTCCTACTCTATTTGTAAAAAAGGAACCAAGAAATGACAGAAAAATCTTAAGAGAATCATTTTTAATGTAATGAATTGAATAAGGCACTAACGGGCGCAGAGGGACTTGAACCCCCATTCAGGCCCGAATCACAAAAGATTCGGGCAGACCAACGGGTTTCTCTAAAAGAATTTTCTTTTCTTTCTTAAGAGCCCGCCGCTCTTGGCTTTAAAACCACAATTGGGCTTTTTAACTACCTTGCTGAGCTATGCGCCCTTTAGAGTCTAAAATATTTTGTTCAATAGAAAATATAAAAATGACTCTCTGCTTGAAAAAAAACTTATTTTAACATATTTTATTTCTATTTATTTTTTAAATTGGGTATATTCAGTAGATATACGGGTGTGGGAACCCTTATTTTCAATGGATTGTATCACTTCTTCTTATATTCATCTTTATGTTGATTTTTTGGTCAAATTATCTTCGTACCATCATAAACCCGATCCTAAAAAGCTATTAGAAAGATATATGAACATCTACTCTAAAATGAGTTAATTGTATAATTTATGCGTAGGGAGACTAAAAAGAAACAATGAGGACAAATTACCATGGTCAAAAATAATTTAAGCGAAA
>JBHLKP010000147.1:0-9769 GCA_048886525.1 Candidatus Hodarchaeota archaeon
ATATCCACTCTCCCATCTATCCAAGAGATTAGCTTTCATTGCAAGAACAATTAAACTTCCTTCAGTAGGATCACCTTCGCAATTCCATTCGTTTTTTTTGTGAGAATAATTAATTGAGGCAGTATTGCACAAAGCACCTGTTTTAAGTAATTGATAAACATCAGGGTTATCCCTTACATTAATCTTCTTTTTTTTCTCAATGTGAATGAAGTTACCCCGAGGTAAGTATCCTGTTCCTGTGACATCAATTAAACCTAAAGAAGGGGTCCATATCTTTTGAGCTGTCATCTTATTTTGAGTTAAAGTTCCAGTTTTGTCAGTACAGATAACTTCAACGCTTCCTAAGGTCTCAACAGCTGGTAATTTTCTAATAACAGCTTGTTTTTTTGCCATTCGTTGGACTCCTATAGCTAATGTGAGCGTGATGGCCGCAGCGAGTCCTTCAGGTACCGCTGATACTGCTAATGCAATTGAAGTTTCAATAGCTTCAATTACATCTCCATTTTCTTTCATAATTTGAGTTAACAAAACAATTATACAAACAATGACTACAATTATACCCAACATTTTTCCTAATCTATCTAATTGTATTTGTAATGGTGTTTCTTGTTTCTCTGTTTCCACAGTCGATTTAGCAATTTTTCCCATTTCTGTCTCCATCCCCGTTTTAGTGATAATAGCTCTACCTCTTCCTTTAACAGTAGTTGTGCCCATGAACGCCATATTGGTTTGGTCAGCAATTGGAACATATTTTGTGACTATTGGCTTTGTACTCTTATCTACTGGAATAGATTCCCCAGTGAGAACCCCTTCTTCGATTCTCAGACGACTGGCGTCAAATATTCTTGCATCAGCGGCGATTGTTTCTCCCTCGTACATTAAAAGTATATCCCCTGGCACCAAGTCTCTTGTGCTTATTCTAGTCTCCTTTCCCTCCCGAATTACTAGAGTATCATCTCCAGTCAGTTCTTTAAGCTTCTCAAGACTCTTTTCTGCTCTATATTCTTGAACAAATCCCATTATTGCGTTTAAAAACACAATAACTACAATTATAAGGGCTTCTATGAAATCTCCGAAAATTATTGAGACTACAGCTGCTCCAATTAGTAAATATACTAAAAAATCTTTAAACTGCATAAAAAACATCTTTAAAGGGCTATCTTTTTCTTGAGCGACCAAAACATTCGGACCAAATTGCTCTAATCGATTTTGAACCTGTTTAGATGAAAGTCCAATTTCTAAGTTTGTATCTAGTTTTATTGCTATATCCTCAATACTCATTGAATGAAATTCTTTACTCATGTCAGATACCAGCTGCTTTTAAGACCCCATTAGTCAATCCTTAAAAACTATAATTTTTCTGGAAATGTATTTAAAACTTAAATAAGGGAGAAGACTAGATATAATTAAGAAATTGATCTTAATGATTCTCGTCTGTACCAATAGGAAAGATAGATCCCTCCATTATTGCCATTTATTGACAAGTCACAAGTGTTACTTTAAAGAGAAAAAAAAAATTCTCAAATTATATTATCTTTGCTATAGTTGACCAATAAAAACTTCAGTGTCATATTCAGTTGTCACTCTGCCATTTACTTGATATTGGTTAAATACTTTTTTCAATTTTGCAATCATTCCTGAATATTTCGGATTTCCAATATTAGGAACACATGAAATTGATACTAATCTGCCTTGCAGCTCATCATAGCTCATGATTCTCTTATTGTGCAATATCCTTTTAGAATACCCTCTATTTCCAAAAAATCTATTGAAATCTAAATTTTCTTCATGGTTTTTCACTTCTATGTAATCTGTTCCATATTCATCTAGTATTTCTTCAATATCTCTCCCTAATGGAGTTGTTAAATTCCTTCTTTGATTCCAAATCAACACTACATAACCATTGGGTTTTAGTATTCGTTTAAATTCTTTATAAGCTTTATCCATGTCAAACCAATGAAAACTCTGCCCTGCGGTTATCATATTCACTGTTTCTTTAAGATTAGTTCTTTCTGCTGTACCTTTTATAGAAATGAAATTTAAATAGTTTTTGAGAACTTTTTCAGCTACTTCACGCATTTTATCGTTTGGTTCTACCCCAAAGACAGTATTATGGTTTTTTAAAAAAAGTTCAGAAAGAATACCAGTACCAGAACCAATATCAGCAATCTTATAAGAATATTTTGACAATAAATTTGTATCTGTTTTTAATAACTCTATTATTTTTTCAGGATATCTTGGTCGATATTTGTGATAATTTTTCGCTTTCGTAGAAAATCTTTTTATTGAATCCATCATAAGTCCTTACTTATCTAGGCTTCTTAAGCGTGATAATATGTTCAATCTTATATACATAATCTATTTTTCTATTTTGATAACTTCTAAAATTGATTTTATTTTAGAAGCTAGTTCACCTTGACAAATTCTCCATCAAACTTGCTTTCTAGAATGCTTTGAATCTAATTTTGAGCTACTTTTTATAGTTGAATATTCGAGAGTCATTTCACTATCAGTTATCTAATAAAATAATATCAAATCTGTTTTCTAAATTATTAACTTTATATTAAAGAAGGTTTACACTATGAATCTGAAAGAATTATTAACTGATCCAATCGAGGAGTTTCCTGTAAGTAAAACACTCAAACTTGTGGCGGCAAAAAGGCTTGCAAAAACCTCATCATGGTTAAAAGCGATTTGTTTAATTGAACTAGCAGATGGAAAACAACAAATCAGGCTTTACGGATGGCAGAAGAATAAAGCAGGAGAATGGAAAGTAAGACAGAAATTCAATATCAGTAAAGGGTATTCAGAAAAACTGAGTAGAATTTTCCATGCTTTTAGCGAATCTGAAAAATAAAATTCTGAATGATTAGTTGAAGATTAATTACGTTATAACCAAAGTTCTTTTTTAATTATTCTATATACCTTTTCTTCGGTTATATTTTACCCTTTAACCGAAATAAAAAGATATATAAACCAAACTACCTGAAAATCTGACTTTACATTATGCAAGAGGATGGATAAAGGATGAAAGACTTGATTCAAATATTTAAAACATTTGGGTACGATAAAGAGGTATCTGAACCAATTGAGATGGTTTTCGAATTAGTTGATGAGCTCTGCAAAAAAGATATAGAACCGTATGCCCAAGAAATGGACGAAACTGGATGTTCTTTTGATTTAAAAACAGGTAAAGTAACCTATCCCGAACAAACTTACAAAATATTAAGAAAATTCGCTGAAAATGACCTCATGGGATTGGCTATCCCTGAAGAATATGAGGGAAGTGGGTTACCTTTTACAGTAAACAATGCTTGTTATGAACGTATTTCTCGTGCTGATGCTGGCACTTCACTACTATTCGGGTTACAAAATTCTTCAAGTGATGTTATTGAAACATTTGGAACAGAGGAAGCCAAAAAGTATTACTTGCCAAAATTAGCCGCTGGAGAAAAAATTGGCGGATTATTATTTACTGAACCTGGATCTGGATCTGATTTAGGTTCATTAAAAACCAGAGTTGTCGATAATGGAGATCACTATCTTGTAAACGGGACAAAGAATTTTATCTCAAATGCTGGAATAGCAGATTCATATCTATTTTTAGGTTCGACGGATCCAGAAAAAGGTTCAAGAGGACTTACAGCATTCATTCTTGACACAGAAAGTAATCCAGGATTTAAAATTACCAGAATAGAGGAAAAATTAGGACTTCATAGTAATGCAACGGCTGAAGTACTTTTAGAAGACGCTATTATTCCGAAACGAAACATGCTGGGAAAGATGGGGAAAGGATTCAGTGTTGTACTATATGAATTGGCAGCTGCAAGAATAGGAATCGGAGCTCAAGCAGTAGGTATTGCAGATGCAGCATATCGGAAAGCAGCAACTTATATTAAAACCAGAAAACAATTTGGAAAGCCAATTGAAAGTTTTCAAGCTATTCAATTTAAACTCGCTGATTTATACACTAAGCTTCATACTGCGAGATTAGCGTATCTCCATGCTGCTCGGATGAAGGATTTGAAAATGGATTTTTCTGAATATTCAAGCATCGCAAAATTATTCGGTTCAGAAATCGCTCAAGAAATAACGGATGCGGCAATTCAACTTCATGGCGGCTATGGCTATATACGTGAATATGACGTTGAACGACACTATAGAGATGCACGAATCACTCCTATTTATGAAGGTACAAATGAAGTTCAAAGAATTGTTATTTCACGAGCTGAAATGGCTAAAAATTATGCACCAGATTAAGTTTTCACTTATCTTTATTCCTTATTTCATATTTATTCCTCCAATTCCCAAAATTAAAACTGAATTAGATCAGCGTTTATTATCCAAATAAACAAAGAACTAAGAATAACGATAAAAAAAGAAAAAAGTAATCATTTATGAAATACTTTTTTTAGAATTTATTATATGACTAATCCCGAATATTTGAGACCTCTTTCAGGGCCTCTACATATATGTTGTAATCAGAAGAACTGAAGAGCACGAAATGTATTTTTTCTATAGAAGTACCTTTTACAGCTTTTATAACAGCCTGAATTGCTATTTTTGAAGCTTTTTCAACAGGGAAACCATATACCCCAGTTGATATTGAGGGAAACGCGATACTTTTTGCTCCATACTCATTTGCTAACATTATACAATTCAGATATGAATTTTTCAGTAGATTTTCTTCCTCCTGATAGCCTCCTCTCCAAATCGGCCCAGGAGTATGAATTACCCATTTAGCATTCATCAACCCAGCAGTTGTTATACGAGCCTCACCTGTATTACATCCATCAGGATATTTCTCGACGCATTCTTTAAGAATTGTGGGACCTCCAGCCTTATGTATAGCACCGTCAACTCCTCCACCTCCCCGTAAGGTTGGATTGGCTGCATTCACAATAACATCTGTTTTTTCTTTTGTAATATCACCTTGAATCAGCTTAAATTTGACAGTTTCAATTGTTATTTCCAAGAAATCAACACCTAAAGCCACTTATCTATCTATTAAGCGCGCTCTTCTAGTTGATTCATCATAATGTATAATTCCCATGTCTCGAAAGTGTTGAATGATTTGATGGACAGTATATGTAGCAATACCAGTCATAGCTGATAATTCATCAATAGTAACTTGATCTAGATTAAGTAACTGGCTTAAAATCCGACCTGATTCACTTTCACTAAGGAAAGTTTTAACAGCTTTGTTAGTTCCAATAGTTTTCATTGTGTCATCGGTTATTGACTTCAACTGGGTTTGGAGTCGCTCAAGTTCATAATTCTTAATATCAGTCTCTTCTTTTAAACTCTTGAACTTTCTATTAAGCGTTTCAGCTTCAGTTTTTATTTTCCTCAATTCTTCGATTTCTTGATCTTTTTTCTTTATTTCCTTCTCTAACTCCTCCATAAGAGATTTAAGCTTCTCAGAATCTTTTTCTTTTCTTGAGATTTCTTCCTGCAATGAATCTAGACGTTTCTGGTTTAAATTTTCCTTTTCAATAGCTAATTTTTCTTTTTCTTTTAATTGTTCGACCAGTTCCAGATATTTTTGGGATATAATTTGTTCTTTTTCAATAGCGATTGCACTCGACTGTCTAAGTTCTTCAAGTACACTTATATACTGAGTTCTAAACGTATCCATTTGCTCGTTTACAGCAAATGACCAATTACTTGAATTAGTATCTAATTTTTCAAGTTTAGAACTTATATCAAGAATCTCATTATTTGTTTCCAAACTTAAAGTCTCTAGATTTGTTCTCAGCTCATCTATTCTAGTGTTCAATTCTTTAGCAACACTTGTTCGAATTTCTACACTTCTATTTTCCAGAGTCGCTGATAATTCACTTAGTCGTGAAGCAGTACTCTCTAGTTGATTTTCAATGGTAGATATTCGCTCTTCTAACTTTTTAGATAATTCTTCTAAACCTTGTACTGTTTGTTGTCTTAATTTCTCTTCAGTCTTTGTTAACTCTTCCTGTAACATTTCTATTTCTGATTTTTTCTTTCTTCTTACCATATTATCCACTTCACGACTTTCTTCTATATAACTAGATTCAAAAGCACCGAATAATGAAATCAACTTTTTCCAAGTAGAAATCCAATACTTTCTTTATATATTGAGGTTTTTTACATTCCTAACCTGCAAGAATAAAATTGTTTCCTTTTGGTTTATCCATTTCTTTTTCGAATGAATCCGAATTTGATGATATTTCAGGAAAGTAAATTAATTAAATCTAGTCAGTTAATATAAGGAAATACATAAACGTGAATTGGGATTATTATGGCATTAAAAGATGTTTTAAAGCGAATTGAAAACAATTTTATGAAGACAGATCTTCCCAAAATTCAGGCATTTCTCAAACAACCCTCAGTGTCAGCAACAGGTGAGGGAATTCGTGAAACAACAGAAATTTTAATGAAGAAGATCAAAAATATAGGAGGGGATAATGTACATCTAGCTGAAACCATGGGAGAAGAATTTGGACATCCTCAAGTATATGGTGAAATATGGCAAGACAAAAATAAACCTACAGTCTTATTTTACAGTATGTACGACGTTCAACCAGTTTATCCTGAAAAATGGATTGTGAATGACAAAAAAATTGATCCTTTCGGTGCGGAGATTCATGAGTTTGAATGGTTCCCAGGATTTTCAGGAAAATGCCTTCTGAATCGAGGTGTACAAAACCAAAAAGGACCTACTTTAGCTACATTTAATGTTTTTGAAGCTTTCCAGAAAGAAGAAGGTGAACTACCCGTAAATCTTATTTTTGCAATCGAAGGAGAGGAAGAACTTGGATCTCCACATTTGAGGTCTTTCATTGAGATTTATAAGGATAAATTGGAAAAAAGTACAGCTCTTTTTTTTCCAATGTTTTTTGAAACTCATGATGGTTCTATCAAATTTTATCTAGGGGTCAGAGGGGTTATTGAGGCGAAGATGTTTTGCCATGGAGGAAAATGGGGAGGCCCAGTTGGTCGTAATTTACATTCCTCTCTTTCTGGTTTAGTACAAAATCCAATTTTCAAACTCATCGAGGCTCTAGGAGCTCTTAAAAACGATATTACAAATGAAATCCTTGTACCAGGAATAATGGATGATCCTATGATAGTCGGCCCATCTCAAGAAGATCGTGAAGTGATTAATGAACTCCTAAAGACTTTAGATTTTGAGGAATGGAAAAAAACATTGAGTGTAAATAAGTTTAGAGAAAAATCTGGGGGTGAAATAACTGGAGAAGAAGCAATAATTGAGCAATTATTCAAACCAGGATTATCAATTAATGGAATAGAAAGTGGGTATTACGGTAAAGGTGGAATGACAATTATTCCTCATGAAGCGCATGCAAATATTGATATTCGATTGCCACCCTTCCAACAAGTTGATTATGTAAAAACTTGTTACAAAACGTATATTGAGGAGAAATTTCCAATGGTTGAATTACAATTAGGGGCAGGATATGAACCTGCAAAAATGTCCCCCTCGCATCCTTTGATCCAAACTACTGCAAAAGTATATTTGGAATTTAATAAAAAACCAGTTTTTTATCCTTTACTGGCTGGTTCGGCTCCTTTTTCTATGTTTCAATCGATTCTTAAACTCCCGTTTGTCTATGGTGGATTAGGTCACGGTGGACGGGCTCATTCTCCTCTTGAATATGCAGTTATCGAATCTAATAATCCTAATATAGGAGGAATTCAAGAATTTGAATTATTCGTTGCTAAACTTTTTCATAGATTTTCTGAAGATCTAAGACAATAAGGGAATCGTGTTAAAAGAATGTGGAAGAAATCCATATGGGCTTCCGCAGATTTAGTTTCTTATATTTTGGTACAATTATGTCATTAATTGCACTGATAGTTTTGACTATTCATTTAGTTTCTCTTTATTTGATTTGAACAGCCTAAAAATAGTTCTTTTAGTACCAGGCTATTTTTTTTTTATGCAGGAGGAATTTAACTAAATAATTCAAAGAAAAGAATTTTCTATGGAGAATTTTAATAAGATTGTGGCAAATAGATTAACTAATATATTCTGATGCCTAGAAATATTGTGATTTTTTTAATGAGCTTCCTCTAAATGATAGATTTTCTACTTGTTGTTATAAAAGCTTAGAATTTATGTCTTAGGTTGTCTCTTAAGCGATTTTACTTCAAAAAAGTGGTCCACTGAATACTTTGGAATACCGGATTCATCCAGAAAAAACTTTTTCGCCTCCTCTGTGCTTAAATTTTTAGTTTCCATCTGTTCGGCCATGAATTCATATCGTTCGTGAGGGAAAATGATCCATGAAGAAGTTTCTTCAACGTAGTAATGAGGTTTGATCTTAGACCAAGGTTTATAGTAAAGTGTAGCAACCCGAACTTCTTTTGGCTTCTTCATGTTTAAGTACTGAAGAGCATAGTCAATAGAAATTCCACTGTCGGCTACATCATCAATTAATAGAATTTTTTTTCCGTGAATATGACCAGGTAAATCTTGGTAAACAATAGGCTCCTTATTGGTAGTTCCTACCCCAGAATAAAAACCAATTTGCATAACGGATAATGTTGGTTTCTGTTTCTCAATTAAATATAGATCGGATATTATTCTAGCAGGGATTAATCCACCTCTACTAATTCCAGCTATTATATCTGGTAAAAATTCATTCTTTAATAATTTGAATAGTTTAACGGTTAAAGTTTCAATATATTGCCATGAGGGAGAACTAAAAGTCAATTTCTTTGAAACCATTTATTAAGCATCCTAGTATATAATAAAAAATCACAATAACAAATAAGAAAATTGTAAATAAAAATTTGTTCAGAAGATATCGTCTTAAATAAGAAAGCAAAATCAAAATAAACGATGATAAATCTTTATTGGAGAAAATATTAATCAAAACCAAAGAGAAATTTAAATCCCAATTATATTTCAAACCATTGCTACCCCCAATTACAGTAATTTAGGGAATTTAAGATATAAAAGTTCAAAATATTCTCGAATTTGAATTGCGACTGCTAAAGATCCTTTTCTATTGAAATCTACCTCTCTTAAGTTCGATTAATGTGAAAAACCTGTTTCTTGAATTGAAGGGAATAGATATTTACAGATAATTTTGGTTTTGGAGTAATATTAAATTTTGGTTTAACTCAGCAGATAATGATTATAATTCTTTCTTTTGCTTGAGTTTTATTTTGTCTAACTAGAATCGTTAATAGGCTTTCAGATCCCATGATGACAGAGAAATTTCGTTATCTGAATATCTTTGTCGGAGGATTTGGGTTATCTATGGCTACAACGGTGCTTAGTTTACCTGATCTCACAATCATTACTGCTTTATTTCTCCTTAGTGTTGGACTATCCGTTCAAGGAATTGCACGAATTGCTACTGGCGGCACGGATCAAACACTGACGAATTGGTTACGGGGTTTATTTATAACAGTAGGCATAATCACAGTTGCCCTCTCTTTTGTTGTGATTTTCATACAAACAATAGATGAATCGATTTTGATTGCTCTTTTAGTTTATGCATGCATTGCTAATGCAATTGCTAGAATTGTAAAAGGAATAACAAAATCAAAAGATTAGGTAGAAGCAGATTTATCAAACTTTATTAGATATATCTAGGAAAATCAATTTAATTTTTAATAATTCTTCTTATATTTTCCTTAAAACCTTTCCAGGGAGATTATTGGTGAAAATTTCATTATTCACTACTATTTCACCATTTACAATGACATAATGGATTCCTTTAGGGAACTGATGAGGATTATCAAAAGTTGCTTCATC
>JBHLKP010000148.1:0-9760 GCA_048886525.1 Candidatus Hodarchaeota archaeon
CTTTGATTTACATTTTTCTCATTCTTAAAGAATATGAAAGTAAAGAGAATGAGTATTATTGCACCGTAAGCTGAAATTTCGAAATTTGAATGAATTGACATGGTTGTACTTGCGTGATACCCCCCCAATATAGAACCGATACCTAAACCTAAGTACTGAACTGCCGAAAACATACCCATTACAGTTCCACGCTGATTTTCTTTAATATAATGGCTTATAATAGCTGGGCCTGCCACCATTAGGCCAACAAATATAGGAATGGTATAAGATATAGCTGGTAGCTGATAATTATCGATTGAATTAAAAAATACAATCCAAACAAGAAAATAACCTACATAACAACTTAGAAGGATTCCTTTGTATCCGAATTTGGTACCATATTTCCCAGCATATTGGGCTGCAAATGTTCCTGATAATGTAGCAATACCATACGATAACCCAATTATATAGGATGGAGCCTCAAGTTCAGATATAAGATAAACTGAAACAAACATTCCTGAAAATGATCCTTGAAAAGTTTGAATTAGAGCAATGATAAGAATAATGATAACTAATTTGGAATTTATTAACATTGAACCTAGATTTTGAGAATGGTTTGAAGCAGCAGAATTGTTCAATGTATTTACCAAAAGTTCATTTTCTTCAGATTGAAGGATATTTCGCATACGAAGAGTAAGGATTAATCCTAAAATACATGAACCGAGTCCAAGAAGGTAAAGAATGCGTATTCCTAAAATATCATATAAAATACCACCGATATACGATCCAAGGAAGTAACCAAAGGAAATTGCTCCCCCTAAAGCGCCAAAAATGTTAATTTCAGTTTTTACTAAGCTAGCATATTTTAACACAGCAGGAGAAAAGCAAGCTAAAAATCCATTAATAATAACATAATCTAAGAAGAATAGATACGGATCAGAAATTAGTAATAAGGTTACAAAGAGAATTATGAAGAGGAAAAAGCCAAAGTTCATGACAATTTTTGAGCCAATCTTATCAACAACCCAACCAAAAATAAAAACAGACAACACCATCGTTATAAATGGTAGTCCGTTTAGTAATCCTGTCAGGAAGTAATCACCTTGGGTAAGGTCGAAAAAAAAAGGACTAATGAAAGGTTGAATTAATCCCCAAGGAATATTGAATATCAAAATTGCTAGTAGCACATTTAAGACATCTGAATTCAATGAGGAAGGTAATTTTCGTGTCATTCTTGATGTAAGGTTAATTGGCGATAATTGCACCCCGAACTAAAGGAAGATCAAATGACGACTTAAAGAATTTTGATTCTGGTAATCAAATTTTTTTTCTTGGGATTTCCAATATTTATTTAATGTCAATCCCCAGAGGATTCAAGAGAGATGGCTCGTCAGCTAGATCGTTCATTTATAAGTTCATATCAGATGTGGTTTTGATACTTTTGATGAAAGAAAGGAAACACTTAGTCCAAAATCTTTCCAGGAAAATCAAGGAAGCTAGGCAAAAAAACGATTGGGATAATATTAACTCAACACTAACGCTAAAGCGCCAAAAATGGGTTACAAGAAATCTAGATAGCGTTAGGCTAAAGGGAAATGATTTACAAAAGGCTTATCAATTCTTTCTCATAGAATATCTTGGAATTGATCCAATTGAAGTTCCAATCGTATATGAAGACGAGAAAAGTATTATTTGGCGGTCATATAACTGGTGTCCTGTGCTAGAAGTTTGTAAACAAGAAAATTTCGATACGAGGGAAGTTTGTGAGAAAGGATGGGAAAAATCAGTTCAAATTTTTCTTGAAGCAATTAATCCAAAGCTTAAATTTTCTCGTAATTATAATAAAATTCGCCCATTTACCCCATATTGTGAGGAACAAATATATTTGCAAGAATAAGCGTATTTCATTACCAAAATTACTCTGAAAGCAAAATGGAAGTTGTCCCCTCTAGGTCATGTATTTTCTGAATAATATCCTTAGGTAAAATTGTTTTGTGATTTTTCTTATAGTCAAATGCAACGAGAAGTGATTCTGCTTCGGCTGCAGTCTTCTTATATTTGGTACTAACGAGCGCTTGTTTTATAAATATTCGATCTTTGAGAATTTTTTCCGCTTTTGTGCCTACAACGAGCTTATCTGGATAAGTTAAAGGTATCTTGAATCTACACTGTATTGAAGCTAGAATAAGACCCACTCCAGTTTCCTCCATTGAGTTCAAAGCTTTTATAGTTTCTAGGTAAGAGACACGTCCGTTCAAGAAATAATGGAAATAAACTGTGTGATTTACGTGTTGGAGGGCATCCATGTCTCCCCAAGATACCGATAGTTCTGTAATCACGGGATAATCATTTAATAAATCATCCATTTTCTATTCCTCTTTTAAAAATCTTCTCGTGATACTAAATTCTATTAAATTTATATCGATCCCAAAATGTGATTAATAGTTTTAGGATATTATAAACTATAATGTGAAATTCTCGTAAAAATAGAATAATTAGCTAGATCTTAAACCTTCGTCACCGTTTTTTCTCTTATCAATTCTGAAAATATTTCCAAAGAGACATAATCTAGTGAGAGATAATTTTTTAAATTTTAAATATAATATTAATAGTTATTCTGTTTATTTAAATGGAAAACTTGAAATAAGAACCCACCATTTTATTATGTATTGAGTATTTCTTTAAACTAAAAGGATTTGATAAATATGACTCAAGAACCTTCTAAATTCGATTCTACCTTTTTTCAGAAAAAAATTAGCCAATTAGAATTGGAATTACAAAAATTAAAACAAATGAAATGTGATGAAGAATATTTTAGGGCTAGAAGTAATGAAACTCTTCAAAAACGCCAAGTACAAATGATGAAAACCAAAAATCAACAATTTAACACAGTTGGTTTGTGGGGGCTTTATGAGACAGAGGATATGCGTCAGTTCAAATCAATGACTCTTCCAGTTTTCACAACTCCTACAGGAGCACCTTTCGATTCATTAATAGATGGTTCATTATTATTAAGCTATCAAACAGTAGATGACCCCAATAAAGTCTATTCACGAATTGATAATACTACAATAGATCATTTAGCAATGAAGATAGCTGCATTAGAAGGTTTAACTATCGAGGAAGAAACTCAAGCATTATGTTTGTCTTCTGGAATGGCTGCGATATTTTTAGGTACAATGCCATTCTTAAATGTAGGTGATAATTTTCTTTCATCCGCTCAAGTGTATGGGGGTGCTGAACAACTTTTCAATGTAACATATCCCAATATGGGCTGGAAAGTTGAATGGGTTTATGAGCCGTGGTTAATAGACGCTTGGCAAGAAAAAATGAATCAGAAAACAAAATTCCTTTATGTTGAAACCCCTTCTAATCCAAATCTGTTTATTGCAGACATACCCGCTCTTGTTAAACTTGCACATGATAATAATATACCATTAATTATTGATTCCACTATTGCTTCGCCCGCTTTGTTACGACCACTAGAATATGGAGTGGATATTGTAATACATTCTATTTCAAAAGTTATGGGAAGCAGTGGCCGCGCAATTGGAGGTGCTATTGTAGCAAAAAGACGAATAATCACTAATATGCCTGAACTTTCAGATGATTTTATTTTAAAGGTCAAAGGGGGTCATTTTAGAAATATAGGGTCCTGTCTTCATCCCCCCTCTGCTGCAGTCATTTGGGATGATTTGTCCACTCTACAACTGAAAGTTAAAATGATGTCAGATAATGCCTTAAAAATTGCAAATTATCTTATGGAACATCCTAAAATTGAAAAAGTCAATTATCCAGGACTAGATACACATCCTCAACACGAACTTGCGAAAAGACTTATGCGATTTGAAGATGGATCCTCAGGCTTTAGTCATTTAATGTCGTTCAATATTCGAGGGGGTTTTCAAGCAGCTGTGAATTTTGCAAGAAATTTTAATTTTGGAGTTCAAGTGACTGATTTAGGAAGAAATTATACTACTTGGGTTCATCCTGCTTCGACAACACATGGACAGATGACTCCAGAAATGCGAAATAAGTGTGGGATTCCCAACAATCTAATTCGTTATTCCGTTGGCTTAGAAGGTGCTGATGACGCTATCAAAGCAATCGATCATACTCTTAGTCTTATCTAAATGCTAAGTTTTTGGAAATGTTTTTCGGACTTCATTATTTTCAAAAACAAAATCAAATTTATACTCTCAGAGGATAGAAAATCATTCACCTCCTAAATAAAAATTCCTGAATTAAATCTTGTAGTAGTTAAAAAAATGAAGTTACAGAAGAATTATCGATCAACCCAAATCTATATAAAAGCTTGACTTGGTTTAAACAAGCTTATGTGCCTTACTTGTTACCAACATACTAGGAAAATCTGGTATCAACAGAAAGATGCTTATAATATTAGTTCAGGGAAATTTCTGAAAATTTTCCCAGGAAAGTTTCGGGAGCATTGGTATAACTTCTACGGTGCACGGTTACAAACTATGGTTGATAATGCAACGTATGATATTGCTGCAGATGCTAATCGTAAACCATATACAGGTCTTAAAAAAGCCTTTTACAATTACTTTGCGAAGAATTTTTTAGGAGGTCAAGTTGCTTCATCTTTAGATGAATTATTACAAGTACTTAACAATGCTGAAGACTTGTATCTTCATTATTGTAGCTGTAAGAAAGGCGCGTCTGGAGAAGCTGACCTTCGCTGTATTTTTATTAATCATCTTGCACGTTACCATCGTAAACGGCATATCGAGGGACAAGGACGCTTCATAGATGAGGATGAAGCCAAAGAGCTGATCATTGAAAGACGAAAACTAAGTCACTATGGAACAATTTTATGGGGAATGCGCCCGAATATAGATAGCATTTGTAACTGTGACCAATATTGTGCTGGATTATACACACCAGAGATCCGTTGGGGATTGTTACCCTCTTTTACAATCAGTCAAGTGGTAAACTCTGATAAATGCGATGAAGATTGTGATCTCTGTCTCGCTACTTGCTACTCAAAAGCGGTTCTTAAAAAAGAAGGATCCAAAGTAGAAGGAGTAGATCAGGATAAATGTATCGGTTGTAATTTATGTGTTGAACGTTGTCCCTATGGTGTTTTTGGCAGTACTCCCCGTAAAATCTATTATGATGCAGCAATCGGGAAAAAAGTTGAGCTCGAATCTCTTGAGGCAGAATAACCAGTTTTTTTGGATTGATATAAATTCAAATGATATCTGAAGAAGCAACTTTTTTTTGTTTTCATCTAAGATCAAAAACTTATTTTTAGGTCTGGTACTAAAACTTCAAGATCAAGAACATAGTTTCTCCAAGACAAGGATTATTAGCATTAAAATTCTTATAATTGTCCTATTCTTTATAAACCAACAAAAATTATCCATTCCTAATAATTGGGTACATTTTTCAGTTTTATTACGAATAAGAGCTCACAAAATGACAATTATAACTCTTCTGAAGACAGTTTACCAATCCAAAAGCAGATTTTATTTCTCAAGCTATATATAAGACAAATTCTAGATCAACCCATAACAAAAAAATCTTTTTGAGGGATTAGGTTTTATGACTAAATCTAAAACAAATAAATACTCTTTAATTTGTATATTTCATATAATGATATTATTTTCATTCGTTATAATGAAAGCTTCTGCTCAAACACCAATAATTGATATTATAGAGGAACAGGATACTTTTAATCCTAGTTCTATGCCTGATAATTGGGATTATTATATCATTAATCCTGGTTCATCGTTTCCTGGTATAATTTATCAGGGATTACCAACTACGATGTATTATTCAGATGCTACCTCAAATAATTTCAACATTTTTGCTACAAATCGAAATCCAGAACAATTATTACCCACCCACTTAAAATCAAGTGATAGTCGAAATTCTTTACACCCATTCTATGATGACGAAGAATTACCTCGCGTTGTGAGAACTTCTACAGACGATGAAGCTAGCTACACTGCAAACCAATTGATGACAATTAGCCTTCACATGAATTATAAATTTACGTTTTTAGCCATGGACAGTATTACATACACAGTAATGATAAATTCGAGTGACCCATTTTATTTGGATGTTGACCTCAAGGATGATTCCGCACAAGGAACTCTAAACTTTGAAACATCAATTTTTCCGTATTCTGGAACTTCATTAACACCGGTGTGGAAAGAAACCATACCAGTTTTTCCAGTTGAAAATATGACTTTGAAGTTCACATTCGAGGTTGATAGCACAACAATCGTATCACTAACACCCCACAAAATGGGATCACACTCAAGTATTACAATCCCCGAAAATACTACGTTTGGAGCTGAAATCGTCCAAGATATACCTACTCCATTGCCAGATGAGATAACTGCAGAAGATATTAATAAGAAAATTGGATTTAGCTTACGTCAATTTTCACTTCCTTTGGTTGAAGGTAAATTTTATAGAATTTATTTATTTATGAACGATTTAGATCCGAATACGAATCAAAGTGTTCCTTTCCTCCTTGGAGAGAATTTTCAAGTTATCGCTGGAAATATTAATGCTGATGGGCTGTTAATTCGAGCTACAGCTGATACCACACTGACTCTGGTATTGTATTCTAAAGGTTATACAAATCAGGAGTACACGATTTATCTTCGAAATGTTGCAGCAACTTCTAATACAGCAGATCTGGAATTAAATGTTAATACAACTTTGGAAAGCGGAACACGTTATTTGTTTACTCTAAACCAACCATCAATAGTAACAATAAATTATACAGGATCAAGCCCAACTTTTGATTTGTATAAAGAAAGTGGGATCCCCGCGACTCCCTGGACTTATGTTGCCTATCAAGGTGATTTTGATCGTGAATTTGGAGAATTATATGACTCTGGACTATCAGGAATTAACTGGATATATGTTCCAGCTGGGAATTACGCCTTAGATCCTTATACATTGAGTGATGTAATAATGTTTCATGTGATACCAGTCCAATCATTGTCTCCATTTCTCTCATTGACAATGAATCAAAACAGTGTGGTCGCGTTCGAAATTCCTGAATCAAGTTTGCAATTTAACCGTATTAATCGGGTGAACGTGTCAACCTCTGATCACAAAAATGAATCAGTTAATTATCAATTCTCTGTTGTAGCAAAGTATAATGAATTAATTACAGAAAGCATTTCAAGTCTTGCCATGGGAAATAGAGAAATAAGTCCAGGCTCTTGGATAGCTTATGATGTAAATAATTCCGAAATTATTGAATTCATCCCTACTAGGCCAAAAGAAATACCAATAGTCGTTGTTAGACCATCGTTTGCTGTAAATCAATCTGGTCTCATTTCATCTTTTACCGCAAATTTAGCTGTTAGCTTAACTCAACCTTCAAATTACTATCCCCTTAATTCTGATCTCATGTCTCGATCTTATCTCGGTACAGGGACAATTGTACCCAAAACTAGTGTAATTTCGGGAAGTGGGCAATTTAGTATTAATGATGACTCAACAACCGATAGTAATCAAGTATTAGGCATCGCAATATCGCTGAATCAGTACCAATTATACAACATGACTGTTTATTTAGAAGGTAATTACACATCTGCGGGGGATTTGAATGCTACTTTTGAGAGTGTTAATATAAACGGAGGAAATTTAGGAGATATACAAGTATTCGGTCCTGCAACCTCCGGTACTAGCGCAACTTACAGATGGATAAAATTTTTAGTCCTCACTGTATCTCCTACGTCTTATTTGTATGCAGATATTCAAAGATCTGATATCGATCCTGGTGCTGGAATAACACTAGCTAATTGTACACTGAGAATTGATAGTGAAGCATTATCGGTAGGCCCAATGACGTACAATTTAACTGATATTCAGAATTGGAATCCCAAACGGCTTGATGGAGAAGTTCGCAACACCGAATTTCTATTCGATGAAATCATACCATCTGAATTCCCATCAGGAGGAATTGATCTATCCTTTATTCTACTAGTAGGTGTTGTAACTGCTGCTGTTGCTGGAGGTGCTGGTGCTTTCTACTACTTTAGGATTCGTAGAGGAGTTTAAAAACGGGATATAAAGAGCAGTAATATGCAAAAATAACTTAAAGAAAGGAAATAAGTATCCTTTCTTATCCACCTTTTTTTTCAGAAATTTGTGTCTATTAGTTTAAAATAGATATTGTCTATGTATAGCAATTTCCCAACAATAGAGAACTCACTATAAGTATTATCTTTTCACCGTTAATGCTTTTATAAGTTGACATATTGCAACAATGAAGAAACAATAGGCCCAAAACTGAATAGATCCCCAAAAATCAATATCTTTAAGGATTGACCCTATTATCCCATCATCTCTATCAAACAGAATCTTATTAAAATAGAGACCATCGCTTTCCTCTATCCCTAAAGGATCTACAGTCCATACATATCCAAAATCAAGTACAGAGATTGCAGCTAATGAAATAAAAATAACTTGTATTATTGAAAGTGATTTATAGCTCAAATTATCTACACACCTATCCACATTTCCATTCATTTCAGAATTATCACATTAATTCTATCCTTGATAATTTTTGTGGATTTTTAAAATATCGTAGTACTCTAGCATCAAATTGACAGCTAACAAAAAATTCCCTCCACCATTTGGGATATTATTTAATATCTTAAAACTCTTCTTGAGTGCTATTATCCTAAGTATCATAATAATCATTCTTAATATGAGGAACTGTCAGAGCGAAAGCATTTGTTGAAGTTCTTTTTTTCCCTTCCGATATCAATACTATTTATCCATTCAATTTATTGGGACCTCTCATTATTCTCCTAGGAATTATTTTCGTTGTTGCTGCCAATTTCCATCTTTTAATAAAAGGTAGAATTGGGCTACAGGCACAGAAACCTTTTCATATTCCATCAACTCTTGTTACCAAAGGCCTATACAGTTATAGTAGAAATCCAATATATCTTGAAGTAGTTCTTTTCTTTCTTGGATTCAAGATAATTATTGTGAGTATTAAAGTTCTGATTTGTATTGTCGCATTGTTTCATTTTTTTCTGGAGAATTTTAGTAAGATGAGAAGAAAAGAAACTAGAAGAAGCTTTTGGAGAAGAATATTTGTTATATGAATCAACATTTAACTAGGAAATCGGAGAATTGTTGCTAGAACTGCTTGACAGACCCTCTTAAGAAAAACAAAATCCAGTGTATCTATTGTATCAGCCGTGGTATGGTAATAAGGATTCCGAAAGTTAGCGGTATCAGTAAGCATGATTGCGGGAATCCCATACTTCCAAAACGGGCCATGGTCACTCCTCAGTAAATCGGGCATAATTTGCCTGATCTGATCATAATTCAAAGGCACTGAAAGATTAACACACGGCAGCTTTATCATGGAATGCTGAGCGTTTCTAAAGAACGTCTGCGCAAGGAACGAGGAGGTTTTATTGCCAACAATTGCTATGAAATTGCCTATCATTGAATCTTTATCCAAATTATAAGTCTCAAATGAATCAAGAGACATACCAGCTGGTAATGTTTGGGAATGAAATTTAGTAGATGTATAACCAATAGACTCCAGATTCAATAAGCCTTGAATATTCATTTCTCTTTTCACAGCGTCCATAGCGTACGCATTACTCCCCATTGTCGGTAAATCACTCCTATTCCATTCACGGTATTGATTATTGAGTGCCTCAAAGAACTTCAATTCGTTTTTCCTTAGTTCTTTTGTTGACACCTCTTGAAATTCATTCCACTCCTCCTCATCTAAAAAGAATTTACCTGATCTTGAGTG
>JBHLKP010000149.1:0-9728 GCA_048886525.1 Candidatus Hodarchaeota archaeon
ACTTCTGGTCTTGTATATGAATGAGGTGACGCTTTTTTATGAGCAATGACAATATTGGGTTTAATTGTAATATTTCCTGAAATTTTAGAGATATTTAATTTTTCAATTCCCTTTTGAATAATTTTTTGTATTTCTTTAGGATCATACTTATCACAGAATGCGAGAAAAACCTTATATTTATCCAAAATTTTTCACCTTCCTTCCATTATCCTCCTAGATCGTGTTTTTCTGTCCCCTTGTGATTATTGAATTCGTGGCAATCAAACAGGGGTAAAATCCCGAATAAGGATTTTTTAATCAGCTGAAATTACAGAGGTTATACACTTTCCAATTATATAAACTCTTCTATCTTTTAATTTCTGACACAACAGCCCATCTAAATCTTCCAATATCGGTTTTATTTCCGACAAAATATTTTTCTTTAAAATCTGACTTTTTAGGATATTTGAAAATCTATTTACAAAAGTTAAATATTCTTTTTACTAATTTTCTTATTATTTTCTTTAGGACATGGATAAATGAGGAAATAATTCACTTGAATTCAAGAATTAAGTAAATATTCGTATTTCTTCCTTATCTAGAGATGGGTTCTTTCAAAACTAAGATCTTAAGGGTTTGTTAAATCAAGTAAATTTATACCTCATACGTCAACGAAAAATTTTCGAATGTATCTTGAGTAACAAAAAATTTTTGAGACCATCAAACGCATTAAGTTTGCGCGAAATTTTTAATATTTCATACTGGTTTGAATGTAAACTTTGGTTAAACTAAATTCAGACTATATAGATTTTTATTTAATTCATTGGCCCAATTGTTACTTTCACATTTCTGAAACAGTAAAAGCAATTCTGAAGTTATATTTCATAAATCTGATTGGGGCTATAAAATCATAGATTAATTTCAATAGTTCCACCTTATAATCCTCAAAAAGTTCTCCTGTTACATTATTAAGCTCATTTGAGATAACAAGATGGATTATTCGCTTTTTACACGATTCAAGCTTCTTCATGAATATTTCTACATATGAATTCAAATTTTTATGAATTATCCTTTCGTTCTTAATATATTACGCTTTTTTTTCAATAAAAAAAATACGATATCTTTCTTCAAGCGGTACCGAATTAAGGTATAGAAGGTATTCTGTAAAAAATATGGACAAAATATTACCAAAAGGCTCTTTATTAAGTGATGCAAGTAGTTCATGCTTTTCCTCAAAAAATTGAAATAATTTATTAGTAATTTTATAGGGAGATAGAGCTAATGTATCTTTCAAATTTGAAGGCATGTGGAGAAATTTTAAAATTTGGTTTAGTTCATTTTCCTGAGAATATAATATGAATAGAATTGCAACATGAGCTGAAAAATTTAGTAACTTTTTTCGGCTTGGTGTTGGATTAAAAAGAAGAGTAATGTTATCGAATGAAGGATTATTGTACAGATAATTTAGAAAATCGCAAACTTCATTAATAGAGCAAAGATCTTTGATTTTAACCCCTGACTTAATAGATTGTTTCCACAGAAAACTGAAGCTATTTAGGTCTATATTCTTGGCTAGAAACCAATTCCAATCTTTTTTAAAGAGATGGTTTGATGAGAGAAAAACATTTCCTAAAAGAGCAAAAAAATCTTCTAAATCTTCAATACAACCGAAATGATCAATAAGGGTGGGGGGATAAATAAAAGAAGGATAAAGCTCATTATATGAATCTAATATTCTACTTTCAGATACAGAAAGTATATTTTTCTGCAACTTGTTGTCTAAATTTATATAATCCCATACTCTTGTTGCTTTATTGATGTAACAGGATTCAAACTCTTGGCTTAGATTTGCATCATCAGCTTTTTTCAGAGTAACACGAATTGTTTTAGGCGTTGAGGCAACATTTCCTAAGAATAGATTCCACGTTGTCATGAAGTTATCATGTGGAATTATGCCTCTAAATGGAGACTTTTCGAATATTCTATACTCTAAAGAAGGAATTTGATTTTTGTTATGTTTAATTTCCTCGTTCCTAACGCTTAATGCTCCTCTAATATGTTGAATAATGTCATTACTTCGATACGGAACCTCCATAGCAGCTAAATTTTCGTCATCAAGGCTAATTACATCATTTGCTCCTCCAAGAAAACCTGCGCTCCTAAGATGTTTTAATTCGCTTGAAGTTAAGTCCATTAGATAGAACATAATCCAAGTTACTTTTTCATATGATCGTCTCTCACTATTAATCTTCTTGATTCTATCCGCAAGTTTCAGAATATACTCTTTTCCTCCTGTATTACTTTCAGAACAAATCATATAAAGATAGTTTAAACCATAATTTCCAAGATATCTGATTTCTTCTTCAATTACATCTAAATCTCGATATCGGAGATTTCTACCTTTAATGAAAGGTTCATTGCAAAATGCACATTTCATCATACATCCCCGAACTATCTCAATAGGGATACTTGGTTCTAAATTAGTACTCTTCATAGTGCAAATCTTTGCATAAAAAGCCTTAATGTCTTGTATAATTTCATCTGTGTATTCTCTTCGGTAAGAGGGAGAATAAAATTTCAATGGGCCTCTTTGGAGGATCTCATTTTCAAAAAATATTAAATTAGAAACCTTATTTAAATTTCTTTTTAGAAGAACATCCTCAAAATGTTCAAAAAATCCATCAGGATCACCAATAACTCCATAATCTGGTTTTAAGTAATTCATGATTTTTTCTGGCATGATGGAAAAACCAAATCCTCCTAGAGTAATTGGAATGTTCGTTTCAGTACGAATATCATCTATAAGAATCTTAGAAGTCTTTATGGGAGAATAAAATGGTAATTCTGGGGGTATAAAGTGAGGAATTTGATGGTAATTATTATTTACCTTTCTAAGATCATAATCTTCCGATGAACACGCATCTGTATTGCGAATAGTAATCAATATCATATCAAAGTCTATTTTTTCTAACATGTCTCGCAGAAAATTCCTCCATTTATTCTCTGGAATAAAAAACATATCCTGACGAACGGTGTGAATATTAAAGCGGTTTGCGATTTCTGATACTTGTACAAAAGCGTAAGGATAAATTAAATTTCCCCTATGGTTACTAGCGTTTAATAAAAGTACTGTTCGTTTTGAATTCAACCAATATTCTTCCTTTGATTTTTTAATTGTTTTCTTGTCCTTTCTACTGAACTTAGGGCTTTTAATTATTATGGTGTAAAATTATTAAGGTTTAGTTATCCAACCCTTACACCGATCGATACAATTTTAGCGAGTTTTTTATTATAGGAATCGTTCTAAACGACCCATCCTGTATTTTCCTATTGCTATTTCTCCCCTTTTTACTCACGATTTAATTTTAAATACCCTTTTAATACTTATTTCTCTTTAGAAGTCACAGAAAAAAGTTAATTTAATGAGAAATTGATTTGGCAAAAATAAAAACAACTGCGGCTGGTGAATATCCATTCTCATGAATTTTATTTTTGATATTTTTAGCTTCTATCTTTAGATCATTGTATTGAGATAAGTCTCTACCTTTTTTTAAACTAGAATTAATAGCCCTTAAACCTATATTCATCATTCTCTTACTCATTGAATCTTGGCAAATATCTATATATTTGCATAAGACACATTTTAATGGAGATTGTGAAATGTATACCTTAATATCACCAAAACCTGCTTCTTCAATCATTTTTACTAATTCTTTACGTGAATAAAAGCCATGATGGTATACATTGCGTAAAATATCAATTTTAGCGATAAATTCATGGATTAACACATCAGAAATTTGAGATGATGATTGATCAGAGTCAGAAAATGATTCTTGAAGAATAAGAAATCTATTTGGCATTAATACTCTTTTAATTTCCCTTAAAACCTTAATTGGATTGTTAAGATGATGTAGAGATTCAGAGATCGACCCTAGATCAAATGTATTATCTTTAAATTCTAAATTTTCTGCATTCATGTTTATAAAAGTGTTAAAATTCCTTTTAAAGCTTTTAACAGCTTTATTTAGACTTTTTTGATAGATGTCAATACCCGTAAATAGCTGATATTTTTTTAATGTTTTCATTAATAGTTTAATAAACACTCCTTCTCCAGTAGCAACATCTAATGCTTTTTTACTTGAAATTAGTTCTAATTCGTATAGAATATTCTTTATCTGATCATTCGAGTTTGATGAGTCATTAATATCCACTGTTTTAACAACCACGACTCTTTTTAAAGGATCAACCTAATGTTATTTTTTATGAACGAGTTATTTAATTGTTAAGAGTAACCCTTGTAACATGATGACTAAATTCTCCCTATTTTTACAAGGGATTGTTAATAAATCGTTCAAACAAGAAGCTTGGCTTACCAAAAGAATTGATGCATTAATTTATATGTTTCGAAAAAGTTTGCTTATAATGAAAATTGGGATTTTTTATTTTTCTGCGACTGGTGTTACAAATAAATACGCAAAATTTATTGGTAATGAATTAGAAAAACTTAGTAATATAGTTGAACTAATAAATACTCTCACAATAGCCAGTAGAACAAAAAAGATAGATTTTTCAAGTTATCAGGCTTGTATTTTTGGTTTTCCTGTTTATGGAGGGAGAATACCGATTGTTTCAGAGGATTGGCTTCAAACATTGAATGGATCTAACACAAAATGTTCTATGTTCTTCACGTATGGAGCTAGAGCTTTAGAGTGGGCACATCAAGTAACTTATTATTTATTAACTAAAGCAAACTTTGATGTGATTCTTTCAGCTGAATTTGTCGGTAGTCATTCATTCAATGTCGCTAAAGGATGGGAATTAGCGAGAGATCGACCAAATGATAGTGATTATAAAGTTGCAAAAGAATTTGCTGAACTTTCGTATAAAAGATTCCAGTTACAAATTAATGATTGGCACATTGATTTAGGAGGTTTTATATTTCAGAAACAAGAACAAATCTTAAGTAAAGGGCCGTGGAAAATATTTCTTCCTTTTAGGGGAGAAGAAAGTTGTAGCATGTGTTATCAATGTGAGAGAGAATGTCCTACAGAATCTTTTAACGCGGATACGGGGAAATCAACTGATGGGGTATGTATTTCATGTATGCACTGTTTATTAATTTGTCCAGATAATGTCATAAAAGTAGGCGATGCAACTGAAATCTTTAAAGGGTTTGCAAAAAAAAATAATTTATCAAATGAAAACGTTCTAGCCAAGAAAAGTAAAATTTTAATTTGAAGTTAGAATATTATCAATTTATGTAACTTTAAGCTTGATTACTATGGAAAAAAGCATATTTAGTATTATTATAGGTGAATATATATCAGAAAAAGAAGCTCTGAAGCATACTAATACAATGAAGAAGCTAAGAAGACCACTAGAATAAGTCCTTGTGGTGATAATTGTGAGATTTGCAGTTTACATTAAAAAATTGATTGTAAGGGTTATCCCACTACTGTACACTATAAAGGATAAGTTAAAACTAGTAAATTAGAGTATGGATTCTTCTATAATTTTTATCAATAGTTTTCCTTTATTTGATCCGTAAAAAAGCTTGTTTATAGCTCGAGGCGCGTTTTCCAACCCTTCTATAATATCTTCTCGATATTTGAGTTTTCCTTCCGAAAACCATTGCATTAAATCAACAAACGCTTCAGTCATTCTTTTCAAATAGTCATTTACATTGAATCCTTGAACTAATGCACGTTTCCTATGAATTTGAGTATAATTTTGCAATCCAGCTGGCTTATCAGTCACATTATAAAGAGATATCATTCCACAGATAACGATACGAGCATGTAAGTTAATATGTTTAAGAACTGTATCTAGGATCTCCCCACCAACATTATCATAATAAATATCAACTCCATCAGGGCAAAGTTCTCGCAAACGTTCATCAACAGATTCTGTTTTATAATTAATTGCTCCATCATACCCCAATTCAGTTTTAATCCAATTACACTTTTCTTTTGTCCCTGCTATCCCTATAACACGACAACCTTTTATTTTCCCAATTTGTCCCACAAGTGATCCAACTGATCCTGCAGCAGCAGAAATGACAAGAGTTTCTCCTTCTCGTGGTTTTCCAATTTCTAGCAGTCCAAAATAAGCTGTAATTCCGATCATTCCGAATATATGTAAATATGCTGTAAGTGAAACGTCTTCAGACCTAAAAAGACTGATAGAAATAACCCCAGAACCATCACTGATAGTGTAATCTTGCCAACCAAATATTCCAGTAACTATTTCCCCCTTTTCAAATTTTGAATTTCTAGATTGCTCAATTCTACCCAAACAGATTCCCCGCATCACCTCTCCAATTTTAATCGGTTTAGTATAATGGGGTGCTCGTGCAGGATTAATCCAATTTCTATTAGATGGATCCAACGATAGATAAAGGTTACGAATAAGAATTTCTCCTTCTTTAAGTTCAATAATTGATTTCTCCTTAACCCATTCGAAATCAGATTCCTTTATTAAGCCAACAGGATACGAGGCTAAACGCCAATTTCGGTTAACGATTTCATTCATTATCATTTTCTCCAAATAAGTCATTTTGGAAATTTATGCTTTGTATTGGTTCCAAAGATGTAATGGTGAGTAAAAATTAAAAAGTACTTAAATTCTCTTTTCATTGAAAAATTAGTTTAAGATTATGAATTCTAGATTTATAGCATTTAGATTTTATAAAAATGTTAAAAGAATAAGATATAGAACCTCCCATTAACCGTTTCAGATAACTGAGGACGGAAAAAAATGAAACAATACATTAGAAAGCTCATTCAGTTTCTTATGTTTTATCCAGTATATTATTTTATCTGGTTTAGTATTTTTGGAAAAGATCTCTTAAACAGCGAGTATATCGGCCTAATTATAATAATTTATTATGGTATAAGCTTTTTTGACATAATTTTAAGGCCAATTGGTGATCCAAATGAGTTGAAAGATAAATATACAATTATTGTGATGCTATTCTTTTTCCTCGGTCCTTTGATCTTAATATTAGCGTTCTATGAAAACAAGTTCATCATTTCACAATATTTATCTCTGTATGATAATGAATTAATAGGTTATTTTGGGATATTATTGATGTTAATAGGTGGGATAATATTACTAACTAGTAGATATCAATTGAATAGGTACAGCTACGGAGGAGGTTCATTATCTGAAGAAATAGAGCAAAAGTTAATTACCGATGGGATGTACAAATATATAAGACATCCAATTTATGCAGGAGGAATAGTAATGACAATTGGATTAGAACTAGCTTTTCGTAGCCTAATTATACTATCTCTACATACAATTCTTTATTTTGTTATCTTTAAAGATAGAATGAATCGCGAAGAGGAAGTACTTCTTTCAAAATTTGGGGAACATTACAGAAAATATATGAATGAAACAAAAAGAATGATTCCATATTTCTATTGACATTTGATCTGTCCTATTCAAAAATGAATGTTATATTTAATAATGGACAGTATTTTATGAGCGATAATTAGTGCCTAAAAATCGCTTCGTTTGGTATTTATAGGGTTATTAACAATGGAAAAAAAAGATCCAAGCGATCCCGCAGATAAAGTTGCTCTAGGAAAGCAAATTCAGGAGATTCGTCGAGAAAAGAAAATTCTTAAAGCTATTCTTGCATATTATGATAAACTAGGACCTATTGATACTAAAATCGGTGTCTCATTACTTGAATTTAAGACTTATCTTGTTGAGCATGGATACAATGACTTACGAAAATCATTTATAAGTGAGATACAGACCAGAATAAAAAATCGAGAAGCAGAGCTCAACCGATTGGTTAGACAGAAATCAGATACAAAAAGACTGCAAGAACAGCAAGAAGAGCAAGAATACTTAGAAACACGTGAGAAAATAAGAAAAAGATTACTGCAACGACAAGATGAACCTGAAAGTACAGATCTAGGAAATTTAAAACAACTCATTCTTATCCCGTCGTGGAATAGTTTACTCGAGACAGGGAAATTTCAGGGTTTCTACTTAAACCAACCAGTTAGAGAGATAATTCACGATAATGTCCTAATCCTCCCAGATTTTGCAGTAACGGGGATAGAAGAAACAAGAGGAGAACAATTTATTTTCCTCTGTGGTGTGGGAATTTATTATGTACATTTTAGATTATCTCCAGGGGAAATAATTACTGATCATAGGGAGATTACTGGGATTGTATTGCCAATGGATGTTTACGATAAGGCTCAAGATGTTTCAGGATCACTTGTGAGTTCAAAAGAGCTTTTAATGACTGAATTTATGATTAACATTCCTTTTTCACTTCTTCAAGCAGAACAAACAAAGCAAATGTATTTACGTGGTGTAGTTGCACGTAATGTTTTTCATCCATACAAAGAGTGTTTCAACGTACTAATGGATGTGTGTCGCAATCCCAATAGCTTGAATATCAAGGAAGGTCTTAAAGTCCTATGCGGAGGATTAAATAGGCAGATCCCACTATATACTAATGAAATTTTAACAGAAACAGAACAACACGCGGATTACTCAAGACTAACGGCTGGTATCAAAAATATTCAACCTAAATTAGCCAAAATACTCACAGATCTCCAAATAGAAGGATTAAAGAAACCAATATTTCAAAAAATACAATTAATCAAGAAAGATTATGTAGAAATTGGATATCCCCGATTACTCGATTGGATGCCTTGATGATTCTATCCTCTAGACCTATTTAAGAGAAACATTTCGGAATTCAAGCTTACCAAGGATTGGTTGCCATAAAGATATAGGAATGGATTTGAATAAAGCCGTAGACATATTATCTGGAGCTCCATTGATAGCTGTGAGGGCTGATTCATATTTTTTGAGCAAACATCTTGCCATATAAGAAAATGAATTTGCTACTAGAAATACGCGTTTTACTTTTGTATATTTCTTAAAATCTATTGTAAATACATCTTTAGCTAATTTTTCGACGTCTTTTATGTCCATATCATCATTTGTACAATAAACTAATGTTTCTTCACCCATTTTATTATAAAGATGTAAATTAAATTTTGATGATCGTGATTTATAGAATTCTATTCTACTTATATTTGATAAAATAAAAGGAATACATACAGCAAAGCGTATTTCTAATGCATAAGGGATATTTTCAAATTTAAATAAGGCAGAATAAAGAAAATCAATGATTTTCCCGTTCTTTTCTCCTATTATTTCTAGAAATTCAGTGTTTACATTGGTTTTATTGATTTTTTTCGCATTTTTGATTTGATATTCTGGAATCTTTATTATTTCAAGGAGTAAAGAGATAGTTAATGTTTCAATATCGCTTAATTCACTAATTTTATAACGATGATACGCACTTAGCTTTTTAGAATCTTTTATTCCTTTTATCTTTGAATCATTCTCCCTACCTCTCAATTTATGATATAACTCTTCTCTAGATTGGTCATTAGATCCTGGAATGCCTTCTTTCTTAATCATACTCTTATCAACTTCTTCTCTAACCACGATAGTATGATCATAGGGGCATGAATAGCTTGATCCAAGACGTGCTAATCCTATTTCACATAGATAAATACGATTACAGCTAGAACAATACCATACAAAGTCATTAGCATCAAGATCCTGCCTACGGCTTAACTCTTGATAGCATTTCTGACAGGTTGCTTGACAAGAGACTTTCATATGAAGGAACTCCAGAAGGTAATTTGAGAAAACAAGTAATTACCATATTAAATTAATGTTTTGAAATACTATACTATCTCATG
>JBHLKP010000150.1:0-9721 GCA_048886525.1 Candidatus Hodarchaeota archaeon
GATCTCCTTCATAAGCATAAAACATCCTACTTTGATCGAATGCTTCCCTTTTGAAACGAGCAATTGTATCTTCAACTTTCGCTGGAAAAGATTCAGGTAGTTTGGCAATTGCTGCATTATAGATCTCTGTTTGCTTTTTTGCAAGTTCTTCTAAACGATTCGGATCAAAACCTTCAATTTTTACAGCTGTCATCCTCGAACCTCAATCATCACTAGGCGAGGGTTCTGTTAAGAATATTATTACGTATGCAATTTTACCTATTCAGTTTTAGAAGAGAAAAAAAAGATTAACACTTGGTTGCATTATTATTGAATTAATTGCACTTTTGATGTTGCAGACTCAAATGCACAGTTCACATTTAAGAAGATCGCATTTAAGTGATCTAGGATGAGCTGTTCATCCATAGAATAGGGACACCAAGCTAAATAAAGGGTATTTTCTGTTTTGAGCGAAATGGATGTTCGTTTTGTTGGACCGTACAAAATGCTTGCAAGAACCCCCTCATTATCTTTAAGAACTATGTCGTTCTTTTTCAATTTTCTTTCTCGACCATTTAACTGCAGATATTTTTCCCCGCCCTTGGAGACATCGAAGGTAAGATCACCCTGGATTGCATCAAGATCATGTCCTGATGTTAAAATTTTATTTTTAAGTTCTGAAATAAACATGCTATCAACTAGTACTGAGACTTGTGGCAAATTTCCGCCGTTTTTGATTGTTTTAATCTGGTATTCAATGGGATATATTTTTTTCCATATTTTGAAATAATTGTTATAATAGATTATCATGCTATCTTTATCCACTTCTCCAATAGATTTTATTATTTTTTTCTCTAAGTCTCGTTTACGTTCTTCTAATGTTTCATTTCTCTTTCTATTTTGAACATCCCTGATAATTAAGCTCCCGAAATTAGATGAAGGATAATTTTTCTTTAAATTGTGTGTGAGGTTTATTAGCATCTCTTCAAAACACCCAATAGATTTTATATCAAGAGTATGGCAGAGATTAATTATTAGATCAAGGACATAAATACCAGTTATTTCTAGGGTTAACCAAGTAGTCCTTCCATTCCTGGAGGGATGCCTCCTTGTGGTCCTCCTCGTCTTCCTCTCATCTTTCTCATCATCTTTAACTGTTTTGTCATTGTATTGAATTGTTGCAATAGGAGCTTAACTTCTTGAGGAGAGGTACCTGACCCTTTTGCTATTCTTTGAATTCGTTTCCCCTTAATCATTCGTGCATTGTCCAATTCATCATCTGTCATTGAAGAACATATTGCAATGAATCTTTTCATGTTTTTTTGCCCTTCCTCCTCTATATTTGGTTGTTTTCCTAGCATTCCACCTACCCCGGGTATTTTCGAAACCATTTTTCCTATTGAAGATTGTTTACTAGCGCTTTCCATCTGAATTTTGAAATGTCGAAGGGTTAATTTTCCTTTTTTAAACGCATCTCGTAGTTCAGCGGTATCTTCCATGTCAAAAGCTTCATTAACGCTATTTATCAGTCCTTCTAGGTCACCCATACCCAATAATGAACCTACAAAACGTGTTGGATTGAATTCTTCTAAATCTTGGATTTTTTCACCCTCACCATAAAATCTTATTTTTGCTCCTGTTATCGCTACCGCTGAAATAGCCCCTCCTCCTTTAGCTGATCCATCCATTTTTGTTAAGATTATGGATCCTAATGGTGTTGCACGATTAAAAGCATCAGCTTGTGCTTGTGCTTGCTGGCCTATTGTAGCATCAACAACTAGGATTATTTCAGTTGGTTTTGCAATTTTACTAATGTCTTGCATTTCCTTCATCAGGGCGGTTTCTTCCTTATGACGCCCCGTAGTGTCTATTAATATGAGATTGATGGTTTTTTTCTCTTTAAAATGCTTTAATCCATTTTTAATTATATTAGATGTTTTTTTCTCTGTTTCATCACCATAAACTTCAACTTTTATCGGTTCTAGGTACTGTTGAAGTTGTGCTAACGCTCCAGGCCTAAATGTATCAGCACCAATGACTCCGATTTTATAACCTCGTTTTTGAAAGTAATTAGCTACTTTTCCAATAGAAGTTGTCTTTCCTGAACCCTGAATTCCTATAAACATTAAAATTGACGTCTCATTGGGATTTAACCTTAAAGGTTCATACCGCTTCCCAAGTAATTTCGCAAGTTCATCATAAATGACTTTAAGGGTATAATCCCGTCGACTTACACCCTCTGGTATTTCATCTTTTAGTGCTCTCTGTCGTACTTGTTCTGTAACATTGAATACTAGGTCAAGATTCACATCACCTGAAATTAGAGCGTCTTCCAGGTCTTGAATAAGTTCATCGATTAATTTCTTATCTACAAAAGGTGCGCCACGTATTTTCATTATTGTTTGTCGCAAAGACGAGCTTAAAGAGTCTAGCATTTATATTACGCTCAATTATTCTATTTATTTCATTTGATCAAGTTTCTTTTTATACTTTCAAATAAAAAGACTACCTACTGGAAATAAAACTATTTTCTATTCTTAATATTTATTGCAGATTTTAAAGCTTAGTTTGATAGTTAAGATTTTTTCCTTGATTAAACATTATCTAATAAGTAATTAATTATGGTAATCGTCTGAGAGCTTAAATATTCACAGGTACCCAAGGAAAATTTTTCCAAATTTGAAAATAAATGATTTTCTTCCTCGGGGAATCCAAGTTGATCACCAATCATAAAAATTTTCTTTGTTTTAACTATCTGAGTCGAACAGATCCCTCTTGATTCTAACATTGCAGGTTTTTCATTCTTTATGACATTTTTGAGTGTGTTTTGATAGAATTGTATCCCTGGATAATTATTTCCTTTAAATACTCTTTTTAACACGCCTGCTATTGCTCGTTCATCTGGATTTATTCCTCTTGCTTTCTCACCCTGAATTTCTAGCATTTTCCCATTTTTTCGAAAAAATACTTTTAGCACTACATTTTTTCTAAATTCATTTGAAAGAAAGAAAGCTGAGTTT
The DNA here is from genome assembly GCA_048886525.1 of Candidatus Hodarchaeota archaeon. GTDB lineage: Archaea > Asgardarchaeota > Heimdallarchaeia > Hodarchaeales > Hodarchaeaceae > Hodarchaeum. The sequence continues at coordinate 3,000 of JBHLKP010000150.1, forward strand.
ATACATCTACAAATCACATCTAAACGACCATACCCAGTTAGAGAGTTAAGTGATAATGGTTTGGATGTATCAACTGTGTTAGAAATAATAATGAATTGCCTCATGATCCTTTCAATCCGTTTATTCACCTTTTTTCAGTATCTGATAACTGTTATTAAATGCCATAGAACTTGCTAAAAATGACAAGCTTCTCTATAGAATCCTATATATTACAATTATCTTAGAGATCTTTAATTGTAATTGATTTTACTTTAATAATACCTGAAGGCAATAATTTATGGAATCATCAATTCTAAGGCAGGTGGAAAATCTAATTAAACATGTACACTGCTGTAACTCGTGCCTTGGCCGACAATTTGGTAACCTTCTTTCAGGTTTATCAAATACTATGCGAGGGAGGGCTTTAAAAATTCTATTACTAATGGAATGGGAAAATTCACATAGATTATCTGCAAGTGATCCTCCTAGTCCTTCTTCGCTTCGTTCCAATGACTTTAGTATTGGTCTTCATTCACTTCAACGTTATTTTCCAGAAATAAAAGCGATTGATGCTCCTTGTGATATATGTAGAGATATTCTATCTTCCTACCTGTTAGATAAACTTACAGCGGAGGCTATTCGAGCTTTAGACGAATATGAATTTTTTACTTTTCTCGTTGGAAGTATTTTTCCCCCAGCTATAATAGATAAGGAAGATAGTATCCGAAGTAACTACAATTTGGAATTTGGTGAGTCAATCAAATCTGAGTTCAACCGAGAGATTGGTAAACGATTACAGGATCAAATAAAGTATGCAACAGTAGATTTCAAAGCTCCTGATATTGTAGTAACATTTGATTTAATCAAAGATAAAATTTTCATTAAAAGTAACCCACTACTTATACTAGGACGCTATAAAAAATTACAAAGAGGAATCCCTCAATCAAAATGGTTTTGTCGCAAGTGTCATGGAAAAGGATGCGATTATTGTCATAATACTGGTAAGATGTACCAAGAATCTGTCGAAGAATTTATCTCAAAACCAATCTTTGAAATTGCCAAGGGAACTGCATCAAAGTTTCATGGATCTGGAAGAGAAGATATTGACGCGAGGATGTTAGGAAACGGCCGTCCATTTGTACTTGAGATTTCTGAACCTAGAAAAAGAAAACTGGATTTTGGATCACTTCAAAGAACGATTAATGAAATGGCACAAGGCAAAATTGAGGTTGAACTAGAAACATTAACAGATCGTACAAAAGTACGGGAATTAAAAACAAGATCTAGTCGAACTCCAAAGGCATATCGTGCAATTGTTGCTCTTGATCCAGCTTTAAAGCTAGAAGAATTCGAAGTGATACATATTGGAGAAAGCTTTTCAGATACCCTTATCCAACAACGAACTCCTTTAAGGGTAGCTCATCGTAGAGCAGATAAAATTCGTACTAGAAAAGTTATTTCATTTCAGATACAAGAAATTAAACCAGATCAGTTAAAAATCTTCTTAATCTGTGAAGGAGGGTTGTATGTAAAGGAGCTTATTAGTGGAGACGAGGGACGCACTCAACCGAACCTATCTGAACGTCTAAATACTAATGCTGTAGTTACAGCGTTAGATGTAGTCGAAGTTTTTAGTAATAATAATCCTCTTTAATGAAGTGAACTACAATCAACTAAAGCAGGTTGTTTCCTAAGAGTTAGTTGGACCCATTATAAATAATGGAAACATTTTGTATGATCATTGACTCTATATCGTAGATTATCAATACATTTAGTGATCGCGCTTTTTCATTGTCCTTGAGGTCTTTTTTATTCCCTCATTCATCACCTACCGGAAGGAAGGGAACTTCTGGTGAAGTTAGATTAAGGATAATCTAATATAGAAACAGAAAATTGCTTAAAGAAATCCACAAATATGTAACTTAAAAACTCTCTTTTAGACTTAAAAAATAAAGAACAGATCACTAAGTTTGAGGCATGCTAAGATGGTCAAAAAGAGCAAGGGAACTAACTTTAGAACGCGAAAGATCTTTTCTAAACATCCAAGAAAGCGAGGTTTACCTTCTCTTTCCAGAATGCTAGCCACTTATGAAGTTAATTCTAGAGTTAATATTGTAATCGAACCTAGTGTCCAGAAAGGACGACCCCACAGAAGATTCCACGGTAAAACTGGTTTAGTCCTTGAAAAAAGGGGTCAAGCTTATGTTATTCAGATAAAAGATAAGGGTTCAACGAAACAGATTATTGCACGCCCCGAACACCTCAAAGCACAACCATAATACCTTTTTTATGGAAAAGTGGTGTAATTTGGTTAGAAAAATTTTAGAAGAGAAACCAATTCCTTTAGGTCAAGTATATGAGCTTTTGACAGTACGAGAAGAATCTGGTATCAATTATGTTCAACGAGTAACAGCTCAGCATGCTGAAAAATTGTCACGTGATGCTGCTTACTCTGAAGAAGTACTCGAAACTCTCCAAAAAGAATTTGGTCTTTCACGGATCCTCGCAGTTCAAATCGTTAACATTAATCCCAAAACTGCAAAAGATGTTAGAGCGATTACAAAAGAAATTTTATCTACAGATCAAATTGAACAACTCTTAGAACGATATTCTGAGTTTGTAACAAAAATAGCTGCATCTGCAGCAGAAAAACCAGACAAAGAGGGAGAAGAAGACGCAGAAGAACTGGAAGAGGGCTTCGACGATCTTTAATCAATATCATTCATCATTAAATAAACCTGCCAGCATGGGTAGGTAGTCTAGCTTGGTTTTAGTCGTATTTTATAAAATACGATGATCAGATGATTCTGGTTTCGGGAACCAGGGGTCACGAGTTCAAATCTCGTCCTACCCATTCATCTAAACAGATCAATCTACGTTTATTGCTATTTAATTACCTTAATTCTCCAAATTAGTGCTATTATTTAGTTTGCATAATATAAACTAAGTCTTTAATCCAGTTGCAATAAATGGTTTTTTGAGAGATTAGAAAGTGGTTTTAGTCCCAGATTATGCAACCTGTATTAAACTACTCATTCATCATTCTACACCCTTTAATGTCATCAATCATGTCATTTTCACCACACAAACAGCATTAAAAATATCAAAAAGACTGAAAAAGCATAATTTTTCGATTAATTGTGATATCGTTCTTGCAGGTGCTATGCTTCACGATCTTGGAAGATCTAAAACCCACCAATTGACTCATGGTATTATTGGAGCTCAAATGTTACGTCAAAATGGTTTTTCTGATGAATTAGCCCGAATTGCAGAGATTCATTTGTTTGCTGGAATTTTAGCAGAGGAAGCAAGAGAATTTGGATTACCCTCGAAAGATTATGTTCCTTTAACATTAGAAGAGAAGATTATTACTTATGCTGACAATATATCCAAGAAAAACTCATTATTAACAACTCGGGAAGTAATTACGCGATTTAGTAAATACTTTGATTCATCCCACCCTATTCTTATCCGAGTATACGAGTTACATAATGAAATTGAAGATTTGCTAGCTAGCAATTGAGGTTATGATATTAGTGAGAAGAATTCCTTATGGCCTAGATTTTGTTGATTTCATAAAAGCGTATGAAGGTACTATAGTTTTAGTAATGCACACTCAAGCTGATTTAGATGCTGTTGGATCAGCTATAGCTATGATCCATTTTATAACTCAATTGAACCAGAATTTATCCATTCGTGTTTTCGATCCGAATTTAAGCCAGCTAGGTCAAGAATTAGCAGAAAAATCTACCTACAAATTTAAAAAAGTTAAAATCGACTATATACATTCCCCAGTCACGTTTATTCTTCTTGATACAAACCAAATAAATTCCGAGTTATATTCTGCGAATTATCAGTATATTATCTTCGATCACCATATCACAACTAGTTTAAATATTCCATTGGTTTTTGATTTCAGACTTCCTTCTTTCCTAGCAACAACCGAAATTATCTCCTGTTTATTTCATCAGACTAAAATGTCTCTAACTCCTGAAATCATTCGATGTTTATTAGCAGGAATCCTCTTTGATACCAAAAGATTCTTGTACGCTGATTTAGAATTATTTGAATGCATAATATATCTCCTTTCCAGTGATTCTAAAATTTATGATGAAGTTAATATGCTATTTTCTTCTTTACGTTCTTATTCAGAGAGAACAGCATGTATAAAGGCTGCTCAACGTATGAAAAAACATCTTATTGGCAATAAAGTATTATTACTCTCATATGTAAGCTCTTATGAGGCATCAGCTGCCCGCGCGCTGATTTCTTTAGGGGGTGATGTTGCTATTGTGATAGCTAAACGAAAATCAGAAACACGCATCAGTTTACGTGCAACCCCTGAATTTATTTCAGAAACAGGAGTTTCATTAGGTAAAGACATTGTTCCCGCCTTAATAACACAATTTGGTGGGACTGGAGGAGGGCATGATGCTGCAGCAGGATATAATGCTGGTTTGCTAGAAATTAATTCTGTTAAAAACTTTTTATGCAATTTTATTGATAAAAAAGTGAATGATAATCACTTATTTTAATCAAATAAGAAATCAGAGCGTATTTGATCGTATTCTTCCTTACTTAAGGAGTAAGAATCGAAATTACCCTCTCGAATTGCTATCTGAACTGCAATATTGTGTTTACATTGGGAAACATGACCAGATAACACATTGTTTTGAAAATCATAACACCGACACCAAAATGGATTAAGGTTAACTAAATATTCACGACTGTTCCCTACCACGACCCATTTTTCGATTTTCTTATCAATGATATATTTCTTAACTCGTTGTTTAGCTACTATTTTTTTGGCATCTTCTAAACGATTAAAGAATTCTGATGTCACCTATCTTTGCACCATCTTTAGCAGAAAATCGACTGCAGTAATTAATTCTTCAGATTGTTTAAATTCCTTTTCTAAATCATTTAATTGCTTCTGGAATATTTCGTCTGGAATTTCTTCTATTTCTTTTCTAACAGAGAGCTCTTCAATAGAGTATTTCAAAGTTTGGCCCCCTTTAGATGCCGATTGTTTAATTTCTTTTAATTTTTTGATTGTATTTTCAATTTGTAATGATGTAGTTTTTTTTTCGCTTAAATATTCATTTTTTAAAGAATCATACACCGTAGGTTGGATCTGGCTCTTTTTTTCGTTTAATTTCTTTATCCGCTCTTCTAAAACAGACTGCTTTTTTATAAGCTCAAAAATAGGATGTTCTCCTTTCGATTGACTTTTGTCTTTTTCAGTTTTCAATTGAGTGAGTTCTTGTTGTAGTTTCTCAATCTCATCACTAAGATCGAGACCTTCGATTTCTGAACGAACTATTAGTTTTTCAACCTTTATCTTAAGTTTGTTCAGCTCTTCTTCTATTTTAACCTGTTTTGCTACCTGTTTTAATGAGTCAGGTGATAAATCTATCTGGTCAAATGTCATTTCCATTATCTCCTAAGGGAGAAGCATTACTCAGATTACTCTTTTTAAATTCAAATTTAAACTTCTCGTTTGGGGATTTAAAATTTCAAAAAAGTCTTTTTAATATGATAATTAAGAAACCCAACAAGAATCTTTATCAGTTAGTGTTGAGAAAAATAACCATTTCAAGGATCGAGTAAATTAATGTTTTCTTTAGCACAAGGACATGAAAAAGTAACGTTAGGTTTACTCACCCTTCTCCTAGTTTTCTTTTTCTATGGCTTAAAATTCCAATTTCTCATCTTTTTCATACTTGTAATCTTTTTTCTCTTAAGTTGGCATCTATTTTTTTTTAGAGACCCCGATCGTAAAACTATTAATAATCCAGATCTTATTCTTGCTCCTGCTGATGGGAAAATTTATCAAATTGACCGTGATAATGGAATTATTCGAATCCGTATGTCATTATTCGACGTTCATATAACACGTGTTCCGATTTCAGGAAATATTGTTAGTATTACTTTTGATAAGGGGAGAAATTGGCCATTTATTTCCTTTTTAAATCGTGGTACTACTGAAAATAGTCGTCAAATAATTCAAATAAAAAATTCATTAGGTTCTTTCAATATAATACAAATAGTAGGTATAATTGCTCGCTACTGTAGATGTTATTTTGAGAAAGGTGAGGAAGTCCAGCAAGGTAGTCGTCTTGGTATAATTTATTATGGTAGCGAAGTAGATATTCAGTTTCCATCCAATAAATTTGATATATTGGTAAGAGAAAAACAAAAAACCATTGCTGGTATGACTCCTTTAGCTAGAATAAAAGAAAAAATAGAAATCAATAATTCTAGGTGAATATCCTGTTATCACTCAATAAATTCACAGTAATTGCTTTTATTCTCACAATCTTGAATATATCATGCGGATTGATTGGAATTGTTGTTTCCATTTATTTATCTTCGGAACTTTTTTATCTCCCACTGCAATTACTAATTTTTGGAGCTATCTTTGATTTTCTAGATGGTAAAATTGCTAAAATGTCTCCTACTGAATCGAAACTAGGAAAATATTCAGATTCTATCGGAGACACAGTAACTTTCGCAATTCTTCCTGGTATTATGATTTTAAATGCCCCTCTTATAGGAATCGGATTACCAAGTATTGGACCATTTTTTGGATTAGGAATAGCAGGATTTTATTCTCTTTGTGGGTGGGCACGTCTTGTCCGTTACACTTTTCGACCAACTGCTGTACATTTTGAAGGATTTCCATCCCCAGCAGCAGCTCTTTTTATTGGGTCTAGTGCTCTACTGGCACAATTTACTGACAT
>JBHLKP010000151.1:0-9622 GCA_048886525.1 Candidatus Hodarchaeota archaeon
GCCGCACATCAGTGGGGAGGAGAAGTATGGTTTTCTGAAAAGATTGGAAGTTTAGAAAGCATTATTCGCAGATTGTCAGAATTTAGATTTAGTGCAGTTTCAGAGCTTCAAAGTAGATCATTTTCTGGAAACCTAGAACATAATATCATAATTTTAGCTCGAATTCTGATCAGTGGTATATTTTGGATGAGTTCATTTTATGCTTTTATTTACATCATCTACAAGAGAATCTATGTTAAATTTGAATCATATTACATTAGTTATATCTTTTCAATTCTCATTTTTTCAATAATTCTACTTCAAATATGGCAGAATCGTGAAGCTTTTCAAAGGATTTTTTTGTTGTCATTACCTGTATTCTGTATAGTTCTTGCTAAATTTGTTTATTATCATCGTATTCACAATCATTTAATCATAATCTTACTATTTTTGTCTCCATTAACATTAATTGCCTTCTGGGGCAATGAAAATGTAGATTATGTTCCCCCCGCTAATTTTGATGCAGGAAGATATCTAGGTAAATATCCAATCGATGATTACGTCGTATTAGGGGATTATACATCAGAATATCTAGGTCTTGACCTTAAAAATTTCGAATCTCTTCACTTTTTACCTTTAGATTCTTATACATGGAACGGATCTTTGTTAATACCCACTATTGAGGATGAAATTTATTTCAAAGATTATCCACAAATTATAGTGATAACACAGAACATAAAGGAAGGTTACTTACTATTTAGAAATGATAATGATACTTTCAGACAATTAGAAGAAAACCTAACTTTATCTAAAATGTATCAGAACGTATTCAAGAATGAATTTGCCACAATATTCGTGTCAATTACAAAATATTGATCTATTTGAAACTAATTAGTTGAGTTTGATTATGCATTCTAGTGGTATTAAAAAACACCGAGTGATGATTTATTCTTTCCTAATATATTTAAACTTTACCTTCTTGACTCTTTTAGGATTTATATTCTGGATAATCGCTGCCAACTTATATCCACCCTCTAATATTGGAATATCAACGTCTAATATTTCTTTGGTTCGATTAATTGTCATTTTTTCAACTTTAGGATTGAATATGACAATTTTACGGTATTTCCCCCTGAATATAAATAATCATAAAAGGTTTTTTTCAGTAATTGCTTTTACTACATTCATCTGCACTATTGTGGTCGTTTCACTCATTAATATTCTCCCCTTCAACTTAAATTTTTTAGAACAGACGTACTTGAAAAATATATTCCTTCTTATCTTAATTTCTTATATCTGGTTATTATTTGAAATATTAGATGCCATTTTAGTATCCCTAGACATTCCCCTCCTAATTCTATTCAAAAGCGGAACGTTTAGTGTCCTTAAAATACTTACTCTTTCCTTTTTAATTTTCAGCTTTGATTCGATCATATCAAGCTGGTATTTTTCAGCTTTTATAAGTATTATTTTAACCATTATTTGCATAGTTGGGTACAGAATTCTTTTTTCAGGAAGAAAAGGCGAAATAATAAATGAGAAGAGTGAAGAACATGATTCTTCAAATCATTTACAACTTATAAAGTTCTCACTCTATAATTACCTCGTACACATAATTTCATTGTTACCTCTGACATTATTACCGATATTAGCAACAGAAATGTATGGCGCAGAGCAGGGTGCCTATTTTTTCATTAGTTTAACAATTTCTAACTTTTTATATGCAATCCCAAGATCAGCAGTTCCCCCACTACTAAGTGACAGATCCAAATCGAAGTTAATCATAAAAAGATTATTATTAATCCTGAGTGGTTTGACTGTGATATTCACGTTATTAAATACTTTTATCTTATCATTCTTTGGAAATTTCTATGTATCTTCTGTAACGATTAGTATATTAACGCTGTTGCTTATAACATCTCTTCCATTCTGTTACAATTTGATAAAAACGGCAGAATATAATCGAGAATATTTATTAAATGAATTCTTATCTGTTAATGCTATTATTCTTGTATGTACTTTACTATTCATAAGTTTTAGTAACAATGTGGTAGATATCGCTTTTAGCTGGTTTGTAGGGAATATTTTAGGAACTATTTTTTCTATCATTCTCGATAAAAGATCTTTGGTTTTTAAAAAATTGAAGAACATATTCCAGTTTTTGAGAGGTCAATGAATAAGTCTTGCATTAATGTATTAACTTAAGGTTTTTTTCTTTTCTAAAAGAATAAAATCAATTCAATTTTGCAGAGTACAATATGTCGATTTTTAGTCTTTCACACTGTTACGAAATGGTTTCTGGTTTTAAAAAGGAGAAATATAATTTGAAAAAATTAAATATTGGAATTGTTGGAGCTGGAGCCGTTGCTGAAGTTTACCACCTTCCAGCTTTAACTAGAATGCCAGAATTTAATATCGCAAAGATCGCAGAGAATCGAGAAGAGAGATTTAAAAGAATATCAAATTTGTATAATCTGAAGAAAACTGAACTATGTGATTTTAATTCAATTATTACAGATCCGTCGATAGATGCGATATTGATACTAACACCCCCGAAAACTCATCTCTCCATGATAGAGGCGGCAGTTAGGGAAAAAAAAGGTATTTTTTGTGAAAAACCAGTAGTTATGAATTATAAAGAAGCAGAAAAATTAGATGAGATTATTACCAATTCTGGGATTTCATTTCTACCAGGATTTAACTTCAGGTTTATTCCAGTATATAAGAGAATTAAAAATCTAATAACTAGAAAGAAGTTTGGTAACCTACTTTCAGCAAATTTCACTTTATTTGCAAACGCCTATAAATGGCCTTCTGTTTCAAAATTCCAATATTCTTCCGATCAAGGTGGAGGGGCTCTCTTCGAGATGGGATGTCATATGATTGATCTCTCAACTTGGTACTTTGGAGAACCAGAATATATCAGAGGAAAGATATATTCTATTCGCAAAAATTCAGAAATAGATGACACAGCCAGTATTTTTATAGAATTTAAATCAGGTATTAAAGTAATTGTCAACATCGCTTGGAATGATATGAGCATTAATTCTATAGAATTAACTGGAACCCATGGTAAAGGAATTTCCTCTGCAAACGGAAATGATGTACTTTTTTATGCGAATAAATTAATCAGACAACCCCCTATACGAATAAAAACAGAACCAATTATTTCCCCATTCCACGAAGAATTACTTTATTTCCATAAGATGATAACAAAGAGTGAAAAGTCATTAATTCCAATTGAAGAAATAAAATTAACAACAAAGATCATAGACACAGTTTATTCACAGAATTAAGTGTTAATATATTAAGATAGGAGAATCGATGATTGAATAAAAAAGATAACCTAATATCAATAAAAAGACTAAATGAAATCGAAAGAGGAAGTGAATTTAACGAGATTAGCAATAAGATTTCAGAAATATTAGACGAAACCAGATTTCTAGTTAATGATTTTGATAATATTGTGATTAAGCCGAATCTATCTGATTTTCGTCCACCAGAGGAGGGAGGAACAACCGATGTGAAAATAATAGATTGTTTAATATCTGAAATTAATAAAAGGGGTAATCCGTCAATTACTATCGTTGAAAGTGATCATGGACTTGCCTCTGCCAGTGATGAGTTCATTAGAATGGGTTATTCATCCTTATCTAAGAAGTATCATAATGTCAATTTAGTGAATTTATCCAGAGCTGAATCTAAACAGCTTAAAGTAACTAATGGCAACTATTTTAGATTCTTTGAAGCACCAACGATACTTCTTGAAATGACGAAGTTTATTTCTGTTGCAAAATTAAAAACACATTTACAACAACGCATTACTTGCATTATGAAGAATCAATTCGGGCTTATTCCAAGAAAATTAAAAGGTCACTACCATAAAAACTTATCAAGAGTACTTTTAGACATTAATGAATTCTTTGATCCAGATCTCTGTATTATTGATGGTATTGTTGGTATGGAGGGAGCAGGGCCGTCAGATGGAGAAAAAATTGATACAAAAATAATAATTGCTGGAACAGATTTTCTTACAACGGACATTGTAGCAGCGAAAATTATGGGGATAAAACCGAAAAGTGTTCCTGTTTTGAAATATAGCTTGAAAAATAGAAAAGATAAGGTCTTTAAACCGGTAATCTTCCAAGAACTTCCGAGCTTCAAATTTAAATTTATTCCTTTCTATACTTATCGTCTTCAAAGGTTGGCATTTTGGTTAGAGGGAATTGAGTACAGAATACGTAGTAAATCTTTGGCATTATCATCATTCTTATCAGAATTTGCAATGGGAACGATAGTTTTAAGACATGGGTATTATATTACATCGCCAATGGGGCTCGTAAGCCGCAGAGAGGTATTTCGTTATGGATTTGGTTTATTAAGACGACCATTAACTCTATTCAAATTGAAAACAACTAAACAAAAAATATCTAGTTTGTCGAAGATTGGATTATTGGTTGTATTCCTCTCTATGGCATTAACCTTATTGGTTCTACTCCTTTATCAATGAAATTATAAATAGCAATTAAAAGTGAAATTAAGGTGATTAATTGCCAGATTGTTTATCCATACTTATTCCAGCTTACAATGAAGAGGATAGTATAAAAGATGTCTTATCTGAAATTTATTCAATGGATTTTAAGATACCTCATGAAGTCATTGTGGTTGACGATGGAAGTACAGATAATACAACCGAAAGAGTTAAAATATTCAGAAGAAAGAGAAAAATAAGAAATCTACGGATTTTTCGTTTAAAACAAAATATGGGGAAAGCTACGGCTATAAAAGTCGCAATAAAAAAATCTAAGAACAATATAATAATTATACAAGATGCTGATGGAGAATACTCCCCATCTGAAATACCTGACTTAATAAAACCGATCTTGTGTAACATGTCAAGCGTCGTTTATGGGAGTAGATTTATGGGAAATATTGAATCAATGAAGGTTACACATCGTTTAGGTAATATTTTCTTAACAACAGCAACGAGAATGCTTTATAATATCAATATTACTGATATGGAAACTGGGTATAAAGTTTTTAGGAGAGAAATTCTTGAATCAATCAATATTGAAACAAATGGCTTCCTTTTGGAACCAGAACTTACAGCAAAAATTGCTAGGGTAGGACATAAAATCCTAGAGTTACCTATAAGTTTTAAAGAACGTGCGAAAGGAGAAAAAAAAATTTCTTGGCGAGATGGCATTTTGGCATTGATTTGTCTCATAAAATTCCGTTTTTAAATAAAGAGAATTGAAGTGTTTATCTACCCTTCATGGGGTAGGGGTGTTTGTTGAAATCGTGGTTAAGAATAAGTTTTAAAATGGTTTTATATCACAAAAAAATGGAAATTTTCACCTCTTCAGTTTAAAAAATCAAAGGTTTTTACTTTGAAATTAGATTTCCTTATTATTGGAGCAGAAAAATCGGGAACAACTTTCATGCATACTATTTTATCAATGCACCCACAGATACAGTTGCCATCAAGAGAGATAAACTTCTTCTTAACTCCAAATTATCAAAATTTTGAGTCAACTGACTTGGATAATTTGTTTTCAAATATGAATAATGAGTCAATAAAAGGGATAAGGAATCCATTATATTTATCTCTCCCAGAATGTCCCTTAAGAATATATAAGCATTATCCTAATTCAAAACTCATAATTTTTTTAAGAGATCCCATTTCAAGAGCAATATCAGCATATTTTCATTATATGAGATTCAATCTACTTCCTTTACTACCGTTAGAAGAGGGATTCAAGAAAATTTTGAATAATGAATTCAATCATACTTGTTTCCAGAAAATTGCCCAAGGGGTGATAGATTTTGGATTTTACTATCGTCATATTCAAAGGTATTTAGAATACTTTGATAAAGGGAACATTCAGATTTTTTTAAATGAGGATATAAAAAAGGATTTGAACGGTGTATATCGGAATATTTGTAAATTCTTAGATATCGCAGAGATTAATCCTCCCAAAGTAAATTTCATTAAAAGCAGAATAATTCGTTTTAAATCTCTTCAGGGAATTTATTCTTTAAGAAGACTGAATTTATACAGAAAATATATCACAAAAGTCTATAATGTGAAATTAGAAGAAAAAAACTGGCCTTTTAGATCTCAGATCTTCTTCAAAGATAATAAAGTGTCTAAGATCCTCTATTACTCTTATAATTTGGGCGATCAAATAGTACTAAACAGACTCTTTAATAATTCTAAACCTATTTTGAATCCTATTTTAACTGAAGAACTTCATAATATATACAAAGATGATATAGATCTTCTTGAAAGATTTTTGAAGCGACCTTTAGACCGTTGGCACATCAACTGAAGAAGTATCTCAATGAATTTGAAAGATTTCAGAGTAGATATTTAAGTCAATGATCTACTACCGAACAAATAATAGTGAAATAATAGGATAATGGAAAAGAATGATTCTTGAGAGTATTCTGACAATGAAATCTAGAAATAGTAAATTATTTTTCATCATTCTGATGATCACTTCTCAATTCATTGTATCCAATCTAAATTCTAACAAAAAACAAAATATTCCGAGAATTGTTATACTTGAATGCAACAAAAACGAAAAACCATCATTTTGTTATTTTATTGACAAAAAAATCAAAAATTATATAACTCAATTAACTAATAAATCAAATAGAATTCTTGACTCTGAATTTAATGTAACTTGTAATATGGAAACAATGATTTTTACGGGATATAATCTCTTTATACTCAAAAAGACACATCTAGATAACATGTCTTATAGAGATATTTTTCTTATGGCTACAGATTTGGAAGGAAAAATCATTTTAAAAAAAGATCTTGGGTCCTCCAGATTTGGTGGAGCACTTGATGTAGAGTTTATTAATTCGACAACTATATTAACAGCAAAACCTGAAGGAGTAGCAATTTGGAACCTTTTTTCCAATAATTTTATTGAATTAGGCATCCAAGGACATCATGAATATGAATATAATTATTCTAATCACACATTATTAACCCTAGATGAAATAAAACATAACATGAATGGAAAAGAATATCAGTTTGATAAAATTGTTGAGTATAATATATCTACAAGAAAAATAATCTGGGAATTAGACACTTCTTCTTTTGTCGATCCTGATCAATGGTGCCCACACCAAGATTTAACACAAACAGGCTTGCCAGACATTACACATTGCAATACTATCTTTTTTGATGATGAAGAAGATGTGTTTTATTTAAATGCTAGAAATTTAAACACCTTTTACAAGATATCACACAAGACAGGAGAGATCATCTGGGGATTAGGTGAATATGGAAACTTTACTCTTTATGATCGCTTCGGAGGACAAAGGAATAATCTTTTCTATCATGCACATGCCGTCGAAAAAGTAGATGACAATACATTCATCCTCTTTGATAATGACTACCATAATCAATCGAATTCCCTAAATCAGCGATCCCAAATCCTTGAAATCACAATTGATGAAACAACAATGACAGCTAATGAGTCGTGGTCGTGGACTGCTCCTCTTCAATATTACAGCGGTTTTGTTTCTGATGCGGATAGGTTACCAAATGGAAATCGTTTAGGAGTCTTTGGAACTGAACGACATCCTTATACTGATATTGGTCCAAGGTTAGTTGAGGTAAACGATAAAGGGCAGATTGTGTGGGAAATGAACTTTCCTCATTCAGAAGAATTCCTTTTTGAAATTTATCGTGCAGATAGATTTTATTTATCTCCAATTCTTAATATTCCTTCAGACATAATAGTATTACATACTAATATTGCTACTGTTTGTTGGAATACATGGTATAATTTCAGAAATAAAAATAAATTTCCGGGAAACTTTTGCCTATACTTAAACGATACAATTATAGAAACAGGGTCGTTTTTCTTCAAGCCATTTTGGAGACCTACCGATCTCATCTTTAAATTGAAAAATCTAAGAATAGGTACTTATAATCTAACGTTATCTGTTTCAAATGAAGCAGGACATATAATAACTGACAGTATAAACATTACGGTGAGATCTGATCAAAATCTTAATAAAGATTTGATCACGAAAAACAAGAAGAGGGTTCCTCTCTCATTTTTTACCTTAATAATAGGAATATTCATTCTTACGGTCTGGTTAAGAAGAAATAAGAACTAAAAAAGCAGATATTAATCTAGCTTTGTCTGTGAGATACTTAATGAAGTTAAATGATTCCAAGATCTACTTTTTCTCCATTGAAAAACACCAACATTCGCTGAGATTCTATATAGAATTTTGTGATAAATCAAAATAAGTTAAACTCCGCTTTATGAAGATAAGCTCTCTGTAGTTGGCCATATAAGGTTTTTTCATCATAAAATTTATTTTTATTGTATTTTGGATCTTCATTTCTCATTTGAGATGGGATTTTCATTTTATAAAAGCTATAAACGAGATTAAATATTGATAAAAAGAACGTTATCTGTCAATCTACCTTGAATCTTAAAAAGTGGGATTGGTAATTTTAGGCCTCGTCTCCACAATCCATTGTATAAATGGGTAGCATAACTCTCTCGTGGGATCATATTCATTTTTGGGTCTTTTTTCATATATAACTCGAAATTCCAGTAATGAATAGGAGAGAATGCCTCTGGTGGTTTAATAAATGATTCTAAGCTAAAATCCTTAATTATTGCTGTTATAAGCTTCCTTCCCATCTCACTAAATTCCATTTTTTCAAGTTTTTTTGTTAATATTTTTTCCAAACATGTTTAAAAGCATAATTTTATGAATTTAGTTCTCCTCGGAACTTATAAAACTCCTACATCCACTCGGGCTGAATTATCCATACATTTAGTTGAAGCAAAAATATAATCTGATTTGAATTTAAATGGTTTTAGACATACATAATCTAAATCGCCCCAAAAGTCTCCTTTATCATTTAATAATTCGTATCTAAAAATATCAGAGAATTTTGCATATCCAGACTGATAAGGGTGTTTGAATCTATAAAGGAACTCTTCAGGTATTATTTAATTAACATTTTTTAAAACAACTCCCTTTGGTACGTTTTTAACCGTATTATAAACATATTGATGGTATTCATGCCCATGTGCTAGGAAAGACCGAACCTTACAGGAGGTTTTTTATTTTCAATACTATTTTTCTGAAAGTGGTATGATAAAGTATGATTATATATGATAAGTATAAGATAAAAATAAGTGAATTTCAGAAAGCATTCAATAATCCTGTTAAAATAGAGTCCTAGGTGGGTTGTATGAAAAAGCTAAGTGTTGCAATACATGGAACTGGGTTCATTGGTTTAGTGAGTGGCTGCTGTTTCGCAATTAAAGGCTTTAGAGTAATTAATTCCACATTTAATGGCGAAAATTGTGACAAGATTAATCGAGGAGAGTCACCGTTCTTTGAAAACGGATTAACAGAGCTTCTAAAAGAAGCAGTCAATTCTGGGAATTATAAATGCGTCATAGGTCGAGAGAAGGCTGTTATGGAATCAGATATCAGTATGATCGCTGTTGGAACCCCTATGAGAGAAGATAAGAGTGTCGATTTGAAATTCATTGAACAGACTGCTAAACAACTCGGACAAGCTCTTAAGAAAAAGAACGATTATCATGTTATTGTGGTTCGCTCAACAGTAGTTCCAGGAACTACG
>JBHLKP010000152.1:0-9539 GCA_048886525.1 Candidatus Hodarchaeota archaeon
TCTGATTATTATTTGTTTCTAAATCAGATTCGTTATGGATGGTTAATATAAATGGTTCTAGTCTCACAGATCTGGGTTCAGTGTATAAGATGTACATCAATAATTGGCCACGTTCATCTACGGGTCGGTAGTGAACTCGAACCAGAATTAGGTTTTGTTTACTAATGGCTCAAGGATTGGAATTAGAGGGAAATAAAACAGTTCACTCTTACCTTCGAACTCTCTCTTTAGATCCAATGTGATTGCCGATCAAAATTAAACTAATCCTTTTCATTCGTAAAAAAGGTTCTTGGTGGAAAATAAGCTAATATTGCCAAAGTCACTAAAATAAATGGAATTAATAGGATATATGGATAAATACCTCTAAATCCTAATAAAACCAACCATAAGGGAATTAATAAAATAAAAAGAAGGCTAATCGAGATAAAAGTGTAAGAAAAGATTGATTTTAACCTAAATCTCGAAGATTCTTCAGAATATTCCTGTTCACTTGAAGTTAATTGCAGATTTACCTCAAAAGTTTGTAAATTTTTTAGAGGGAATCTTGAAAGAGGAATACGAGCATGAAGATACCATTGAAAAAGCCTAATCAATTCAATACCAATAATTATTCGAATCAAAATAATAATGCCAAGAAATAATTCAATTAGATCTGGAAGAATTGAGTAATTTACAGCTTCAAAAATATATGACTGTTGAGAAAATATATTATACAAATGGAGGTAAGTAAGGCAAATAAAAATCGCTAAATGATTTAAAGGAATAGCTATATGTGGAAAACGTGGTATATAAAGCTCTAGAACTAGAATAGTTATGCCAGAAATTAGAAGAAGTCCAACTGGAACTAAACCAATTTGAAAAATGACCTTGATGATTAATACTGAAAAGATACTCATTGTACAAAATCTAAAAATACGAAATATATGTCTATGATACTCTGATAGAGGTCTTGAAATCCAAATCCCAGGTAATTCTTCACTTAATGGAGATATTTTATCTGAATTCATGTTTTCACCATTTTAAATTCAAAATCAGGTTTTTCAAGTTCAAATTCCTTTTTGAGCATTAATAGAAGGTTTTGCTCTACAGTATCAACTCTTAGATATGTTCCGCCAATCTCATCGAGAATAGACATTAACTTTTTTTCTCGGACGTCATATTTTTTCGCAGTTCTTCGTTTGGTAAGATTAATGTGGTCAAGTTCAAGTTTCGTATTTATTTGCTTTATTGAGATATCAGCATGAACAACACCAAAACTATCTCCCCGAAGATCCACATATATAATCCTATGGCCAAATTTCGCCAACTGTCGAATAGATTTTATTTTTTCTTCCAATATTCCCTCTGTATCACTAATAATCACTAAAAGACCTCTTGTTCCTTTAAGTGAAAAGATATATGGAAGAATAGTCTCAAATCGGGCTTGGTTTGCAAAAGCATTTTGATCGTAAGTTAATCTTGCCGTTTTTTCATATAATCGTGGGCTTTTCAATGGCTTAAGAAATTTCCGGGGAAATTCATCAAAAAGTACAAAACCAAAGGCATCATTGTTTTGAGCTGACATCTCTGCGAGTTCTAAAAGAGTTGTTAAAGCATATTCGAGCTTTCTAGATCGCATAGTCCAGCTAATATCCACTGCAACTAATATCCTAAACACGAGTTCATCTGTAAATTCCTTTGAGATTAATTTACCTTTTCTTGCACTTCCTTTCCAATAGATCTTTCGGGGTTCATCACCTCTGATGTATTCTCGTAAAGAAAAGAATTCGTCCCCTTGACCTCTACGACGATATGCATGGATTCCCACAAGAGTATCTCGAATTTTCTTTTTCTGTTTCCTATCAGTTCTAATTTGAGGACGTGCTGGGATAACACGGATTTCAATCTTTTCATCAAATTCATAAGACTCTCGAAATAGTCCCAATGGATCACCTCGATATATAATAATGGGAGAAAACTCATGGATTCCCCTTTTACTAAATGTAAATATAAAAGAGAAATCACGTGTTTCACCTGGGTTAAGATGAACTCTTTGATGAGTCCAACCTTTGATAAGGATAATTTCTTTTGAGTATCGATTATCATATGTTAAACTTACTGATGAATTATGAGATTGATTGATTAATCTTAATCTACAATGAAGAAAACCTCCAAGTGTAACAGTGGAAGCTGAGAAAACACGGAATGAAGATACTTCTAAACTTGAAGATAAATGAAATCTAAGAAATGGTATGAAATATAAAATTAAGGTAAATGCAGGAAACCACAAAAATGAAAGCCCAAAATTCATACCTAAAATTGCACCAATGAAGGTTAATACTAGGATAAACTTACCTTGGCTAGTTATTTCCCGTCTTCCTCGTTGTTGATTCAAAAAGTTCCCTCTTATTTTTATACAACTACATCAGTCGATTTCAGGATGTTATCAATAATTTGAATTACAGGAACTTTATCCATTTCTGTTTCAGGAGAAAGAATCAAACGATGATTGATAACAGGAAAAAAAAGTTGCTTAACGTCATCAGGTTCAACATAATCTCTGCCAGAGATCACAGCTCTTGCCTGGGCTACAGTCATTAAAGCTATTGATGCCCTAGGTGAACCTCCTAGAGTTAACCCATAATGTTCTCTCGTCTTACTCATTAGATCAACAATATATTCCAATATCTTTTCAGATACTAGAACTTCTTGTCTAACAAATTGCTGAATTTTAAGAATTTCATCAGAATTAGATAATTTCTTAACAGGTAGTAAATCTTGCTTTTGTTTTAATTGAAGCATATTTAACTCTGCAGATTTGCTTGGATAAGGAATTATTTGACGAATAAGAAATCTATCTAGCTGAGCTTCGGGTAATGGATAAACACCAGCTTGTTCTATTGGATTTTGAGTTGCAATTACTAAGAATGGTTCAGGTAGTTTGTAACTAGTTCCTTCGTGACTTACTTGGCGTTCTTGCATTGCTTCTAATAGAGCAGATTGAGTTTTTGGAGGTGCACGACTGATTTCATCACACAAAATAATGCTTGAGAAAACTGGCCCTTGAATAAAAGAAAATTCTTGTGTTTTCATATTAAAAACTGAAACACCTGTTATATCACCTGGCATTAGATCTGGAGTAAATTGAATACGTTTAAAATCTAATCCTAATATCTCAGCTAATGAAAAAGCCATCATTGATTTAGCTATTCCTGGTACACCTTCCAATAAGACATGACCGTTTGCATAGAAACATGCTAGGATGTTTCTAATAGCAAAATCTAAACCTACAACTCTTTGATGCATCTCTTCTACAATAATATTAACTATATCTTTGATTTCATTTGGATCCATCTATTTTATCTCCGAATTATCTTTACCGTACTGTTCAAGCTTTTTTAATAATTTATTATAATCTCTGATATCAATATAACGTTGTCTCAACATATATTCAAGTTCTATTTTGTCGGAATAGTTCAATTTGTTATGAAGAGATCTAATCTCGTCAGCTAACAAAGATCGATAAAGATCTGAAATTACTTGACTTTTGGCAAGACGTGCTAATTCTTCTTCTTCTTCAGATTGAATGAATGCTGCAACAGGTTGAATATCCTGTTTTGGATGAAAGCTCTTACGTAAATTTTGTAAATTATTTATTATTTGTTCATCTTTTCTAATACCGATTAATCCTCCTATAATAATAATAATACTTATAGCTATTACAGGGGAGTGGAAAAGTCCCATTATTAAGACGCTTACTGTTCCAAAGGCCGCTTTTCCTGTTGGTGGTATCCAAATTTTACGGCTTTCATCAAATATGGCTGATTTCGCGCCATCTGAAGCTAGAAGAGCTAGTAAATCTGAAAGCATCTCTCTATTTTCTTTTTGATCTATTAAATCATTCGTAGGAAAAGCAGAATCCCCTATAACAATTAATTTTCCACCTTCATTGAAATCTAATAGTCCTCCAAGAAAACATTGGTTTATTACTCTCTCATTTTCCCTATAAAACTTTCCATCGTGATTTGAATCTTCCCAGGTATTACCATGTGTATTGAAAAGTGGAAAATAGGTTGTATTAAGTAAGGGACGAGATTCTTGGACTCGTACAGCGTTATTAAAAATAACTTGGTGAGATAATAGATCATATCCAGAGAGGCTTAGATTCGTTTGGTTAATTACTGGTTGGTAAGGATTCATATGATGAAAATCTTGATCTATCACTGTTCCTCCTAAAGATATTCCAAATGCTGAAGTCAGTATTCTTGCATATCCATGATCCTCGAATATCATAACATTTCCCCCCTGTTTGACATATTGGTACAAATAACTACTATCCTCAGTGAAATAAGGCAAATTTCCTCCAACTATTACAATTACATCATATTTCATAGCATCTACTGTCAGGCGGAGTGGAATTGAAGAATCAGCTACTTTCATATTGTTTTGAATTAATTCTTTAAATTTCGAAATTCCGTCCCAGTTTTTATTATTTAGAGTAAAAGGTGCAGTTTGAATTGGCGGTAATATTGCAATAACACCAATGATAATAATAGTAGGGATTAAAAAACTCCTCTTTTTCAATTGAAATCCCTCCGTTCTTCAATTGGAATATCTGAATACCAATCAAGAACTTTTTCATCTGCTATTGCAGTTTCTAAGTAATGAATAAAATCTTCAAGATCTATTTTATAAGCTTGTTTTTGGCCATAGGTTATTCTATAAAACTTCTCCACCGCGTTATTCATTGCATCATGGTTAAAATAAGGAATTTTAAGCTGTGAGAATTCCCGAGGAGTCAACCAGCCAGGTCTTGATATCTTAGAGTACTCTTTAAATGCATTATCAAGATGTTCGAAACCAATAGTAATACCGTTGCTGTATTGACCATCTGGACATGATTTAAGAAAATTTATGATTTCTTCTATTCGCTGACCAAGTTTCATTCTTCTAATCTTCAATTCTTTTTGATCTGGCTTTTCAACAGTTATTTGCTTTTTTATTTCTCTTTTTTTTCCTTTCCGGACATGTGATACTGCCAGAGAGCCAATTAATAGTAAGAGCATAACTAAAATAATGAAAAAAATGAACCATAATCCTTCTCCAGCAAGACCGAAAATACCACTTACAATTGGAATTTCTATTTCAGGTAATTTAAAATTAAAATCAAAAAACGGGTTATTCGTGCTAGGATCATCTGTCAAGCTTACCTCATCATATTCTTTATGTTTTGAAAGTGGAACATTTCTGCTACCGTTGAATATAAATAAGTAGATGCTTAGTAATATGATTATCAAAAATATCAGGAGTCTTATCTTACTGAATCTCATCAATAAAGTCTCCTTCAAGAGAAATATTTCTCTCTTTTGAAGTCTTACTTGCTTTAATGTAAAAACGACACGTTTTTTGATTCCATTTGTTATCACATAAATTAGTGATCAATATCACTTCTCCTCTCCCTCCTCCTATACTACAAGTATTTCGATTTGTTAAATATTGACAACGAGAACGATCTGGATCTTGTCTATCAGGTTGAGCAAGAAAAACCCTTGGTACAACTGGCCGTATAGCACGATTCCTTCCTATAGAGTAACCAATAAAAGCTGGAATTATCATTGGTAAACAGAATATGAAAATCGTCATCGCAATAGATATCGCCATTAAAGCCATTAAGATAACAAAGAATAAAAGATCTATTGAGGGAATATAGAACCCAAATCCAGAGATACTGTACAATAAGAAAAAGAAGAGCATAAAAATAGCAGATATAAAGAATGGAGGAGACAATATAATTAATCGATCATGTTGAGGGCCAAAAATTATTCCTGTCACAAAACCTGCAAAAAGCCAAGGAATTAGTGATAAACCAAACAAAAATATATTGGTATACAAATAGAGGTACGGAGATAGACTAATAATAATCAGAGGAGTTAAAATATCAATTTCAGGTACTCCTGTTAACTCCATTAAATTTGATGTTTGATATATATCCAAATTTAATATAATTACCAAAGTTTCAAAAAAAAGAATGTAGGTTGTAAATCCTGTAAATAGGAAGACAATAACGACTTTATAAATAATCGCTGAATCTGCAGATCGAATCTTTGTTAAACGTCTGAATGGGAAAGTCATTCTAAAACTCACAGAATTTCCTCCAAAGTCATGTTCTCAATAGATTCTAGATCGTATTCAGAAAATATCGGTGAGTAATTGAAATAATAGGTATATACAAATCGATAACCAAGAATAAAGATAATAATACCACTAAGAGTAATTATGATCAAACCAATTATGTCAAGAGTGAGAATTGCTCTGAGGAAGCCAATTATTGCTAGACTACTAAGTATAGTAAATATTAATGCAACGAATTCCAAAAAATAACAAAATAAAACAAGCATTCCAGCAGTTCTATTTAGAAATAGTGCAATAACGACATTTAAAAGTGTTGTAATACTCATAATAAAATAAAAGACTAATATTGGTATTATAACTCCTCCATAACCGTCAGGTTCTCCAAAAAGAAGAATTGTAATTGGAGCAAGTAAAAAAGCAATACTTGATAATGAAGTTACTCCTAAAATAATTGTGTCAGGCAAAGATAATACATTATTACGTAGCTTTGTTAGGGGATTGATCTTTTTATTGCAATGAGGACATTTTCTTGTTGTTTCGGAGATAAAACCATTACATTGAGGACAAATAACAAAAGTTCTCGCTCCACAAGTTGAACAAGTTCCTAGTATTAATGGATTAAAACAAAATGGACATCCAAGGGTTTTTTTCAATTGGTTTCTTCGGAGGTGAGAAATCAGATTTACAAAGGAACGTACATGTTCATATCTGCTTTGCTTGATGTCAGATTGTGGTTCCTTAGCTATATGATGGAAGTGAATTCCCTTTTCCTGATATCCGCAATGAGAGCATAATGAGGGAGTTGTTTTGAAAATAAAAATAATTCCAAAGAATAATAGAATATTTACTAGTACTCCTAATGTACTGACTATTAAAAGCAGAATTGTTTCTTCCTGTGGTAAAAAAATATTGAAATAGACATTAAGCGAATTCCAGAAGGCATGAAAGCCCCAACCAATAATGAAATACCCCAAACAACTAAAAAATGCTGTTTTTATGGTTTGATGTTCAGCTAAGCGTCCTTTAAAAGACGCAATACCCAATGCCATTAAAAAAGTGGTCCATACGTGAATTGGAGCAAGAGTTCGTAATGATATTTGTAAAAATATTTCTTGGTTACCACTCCCACTCCCAGTTAATTGCCATTGATATAGAAATAGCTCAAGGAAAGTAAATATTGTTCCACTTATTATCCCATATAAACCTAACTGCCTAACGCTCATAATACTGCTTTTAGTATTAAACTCCTTAAAATCATCCACTTCTGGGTTGAAGAATACAATTGAAACGTTAGTAATGACAATTATAGGTATTATCTTCATTAATTCCTCATTTGCAGGACCAATAATTCCTATCATTAATTCGTTAACTACAAAAGTGCCAATTTGGTCAATTTCCGCATTCATGTTGAATAAGCTGGTTATAGCAGTGAGAATTACGAATATCAATCTTTTATTTAGTAACAGAGCTCCAAAAACAACTAATATACTTCCGAATATTATAACTGGAAAAGTGCGCTTAAATGATATTGAATCAAATTCTAGATCTAAAAATGATGCTGCAAAAGGAACCCAAATTCCCAAAAAAAGGATTGGGCTAAGATATTGAGTCAGAGTCCAGAAAAATGGATTCCACATAGAATACCAAGATGATAGGATAAGAAAAATTAAAGTAAAGAATGAACCAATACTAAGAAGTCGTAGTAGAATAGATAATTGTTTCCAGTTGCTTTTTAATGGAACTGAATTATAAATTGATATCGCTCCTTATACCTCAATTATGGATTTAAACTCGTCGTAAGCCCACCCTAAGCTTAAAGTTTTATATGCTTCAACTCCCCTTGTTACTATAGCTGAAAGAATTGTAGTTATTAACATATAGGACATTATTCCAGAATTTGATAAAACTGTCGTGGTACCAACAAACATACCCACCGGAACGCTTATTAATCCTCCAATGAAATTGAAAACAATGATAACACCAAAAGTCGTTGCTAAGTATCTTCTA
The DNA here is from genome assembly GCA_048886525.1 of Candidatus Hodarchaeota archaeon. GTDB lineage: Archaea > Asgardarchaeota > Heimdallarchaeia > Hodarchaeales > Hodarchaeaceae > Hodarchaeum. The sequence continues at coordinate 8,119 of JBHLKP010000152.1, forward strand.
GCAAATTTATATGAATTTTTGAAACTTTGGAAGATACCAGCATCACCAAGTACAACACTTCCTAGAACATAAGCGAAAAATATAGAGAGAAAAAAACTAAAACCAATAACTAGGAACATAAGTACTAAAAGGAGAAATAGATACGATAAAATCGATTGATAACCAAGTTCATAGAGGTTACTTGTTAAGATGATGCTTGCTGCTATAAGTAATATCATGGAAAGAGCAGTTGATAGCATAGTGACTATGAATTGAGTTATAAAAGCTCTAGGGAAGTACCTAAAGCTTAATGTTAAAGATTCGATTAAATTAAGAGATCTTTCTTTATTCCGTCTAATTCCTTTTAAGCTAGTAAGATACCAACATTGAATAAATGAAGTTATTGCTAAGGTGACAACAGTAGCAATTATTAAAAGCAAAAGAATAGTAATTAGGTCTGAAGTATTTAGATTAATGATAGGAACCTCTTCTAAAAATATTTCGCTTGATTCTACTGAATATACACTGAGATCTACAACTGAATATGAATTTAATCCCATAATATATGTTCCTATGTCTAAAATAACCCCTAATATTGTTATTACAAACAACAAAGGATAAGTCCGTAGAAAAAATATACCATTTCTAAGAATATTACCTGCGTTCAAAGTTAATTGACTATACAATCCAAATGGACTTACCTGTCTAGGACGTTTAGTAACAGGGGCATATGAATATGATCCACAAACAGGACATCTTACTTTTGTAATAACTGAAAATTTTTTCTCCATTCCTTCATCTAATAGCTGCAAAGCTAGTATTTTAGCTTTTTCTCGGTCGTGTGGTTGTAATATATTATTGTTCAACGCTTGGGCAAGTGATTCATCAACAGATTCACTTGAAATAGCAATTTGTAGATTTTGATCCACTTCAGCCATTATAGCTGAATCTCTCTGGCAATACCACCAGTTATAAGAACTTCTTTTTTTAGTTTCAATTAAGTGATAACCGCAATTGTGGCAGTAGTCTCCTTTTGTAATTAATCCACAAGCAGGACATTCTTTAGAGTCCTTAATCTCCTTCTGTTCTGGGATTACTTTGGATTTAATGACAGAATTTTGTTCAGTTAAAGATTGATTACAATTTGGACAAAATAAACTGGAATAACTAACTGAAATTGCACAAGTTGGACAAATCTTAGTTTTAGGATGAGTTTCAGCCTTAATCGTAATTTCTTTTCCGCACTCATGACAGAATACTGCGTTAGGAGGATTATTGTACCCACACTGTTCGCAATATTTTGTTAATTTAGGGGAAATAGAAATAAAGTTCTTTAATTGAGTAAGATTATTACCACAATTAAAACAGAATTTAGCTTGAGATGGGTTCTCTCTCCCACATTTTGGGCATTCTATTTTTTTGACCATCCTATTTATTTTAAA
>JBHLKP010000153.1:0-9463 GCA_048886525.1 Candidatus Hodarchaeota archaeon
TTTTTATTTTATAATTGCATGTGATCATCATTACCCACTATCATTGCAGGAGGAAACCAGCCTACTAAAGCGCTGGGTAGTTCGCTGAATCGTTAAATGGACTGTTGAATAAATATTCTTTCGAGCTATTTCTTTTCAAGTTTTTTCTTTAGAGAAAACTCAAATCTGCGTATAATAATAGCAATTGGGAATATTGTCAGATTAATCTGCTTTATTAAATAATCATATTCAACGATCAAAAGAAATAAAAACACTGGTAATCTATATAATATAATAGTATTAGAAATTGCATGTTTTGAGGTTTAGTGTATGAAAACTCCCACTCTTATTGGAACGATAATATTTATGATTAGTTTATTAATAACAGCCCTTGCAGCTATAGAGCTATCGTTTTTCTTTCCAGAATTTAGTGAACCATATTTTGAACTATTTTTCATCTGGATTGCTGGTGTTGTTGGAGGCCTTGGTTTAGGATACGGTAATCGAGAGAGCTACGGTTATAGTGAAGGGAATAATGCAACTATCATAGGTGGACTTGGATTAGCAGGAACTATGGCTCTTGCTGTTTGGATGTTAGTTCAGGGTTCAACTCCACTACCAGGCGTAGTCATGGCATTTATCGGAGCCATTTTAGCAATCGTGGGACTTTATATGATTGTTGTCTCAACGCAAGAATCGTATTAATAATTTTAATAATTGTTTCCTAAAATATGCCTTTTCATAAAATAACAGTAATTGTTGGGGGGATTCCATAATGGGGTCAGATTCATTCTAACAAGTAGCATTTCAGACTTTTTAGATCTTTTTTTCTAAAAAAATGGATTAGATTCTTCATGGATTAAATAAATCCACTTTCTTTTAATATATTTGTTAGAGTTTGGGTGGTTTTATCATCAACGCCATAAGTAACGCGAATAGCTGGTTTATTAATCTTAACCAACCTTCGTAAATCTATTGGAGTACCAATAATGACTATATCCGCCTCTGCGTTGTTAATAGTCTCTTCAAGTTCAGTAATTTGTGCTGGACCATATCCCATTGCTGGTAGAACTCTTTTAAGATGGGAATATTTTCGGAATGTCTTTTTGATGGAACGAACAGCAAAAGGACGCGGATCTACAATTTCAGCTGCCTGATTATTTTCAGCAGCTACAATTCCAGCCCCGTATTCCATATCACCATGAGTTAAAGTTGGACCATCTTCAACAACTAATACACGTCTTCCCTTAATTAATTTAGGATTTTCAACCGTAATAGGGCTTTTAGCTTTTATTATTTTGGCTGTGGGATTTTCTTTCGTAATAGTCTGAACAAGTTTAGTAATATTTTCTTCTTTAGCTGTATCGACTTTATTAACAATCACTATACTAGCAGCAAGTAAATTTGTATGACCAGGATAATAGGTTGTCTCATGACCAACTCGATGAGGATCAGCTACAGTAATCCATAAATCTGGAACATAAAAGGGAAAATCATTGTTTCCTCCATCCCATAAAATAATGTCAGCTTCTTTTTCAGCTTCTTTTAGAATTTTCGCGTAGTCAACTCCCGCGAAAACTAAATTTCCTGCAACAATATGAGGTTCATATTCCTCACGTTCTTCTATGGTGCAGTTATGTTTGTCTAAGTCTTCCAATTTTGCAAAACGTTGCCAAATTTGTTTACGTAAATCACCATAAGGCATAGGATGTCTAATAATGGCAACTCTCTTTCCATGTTCTCTTAAAATACGTCCTAGTTTTCTAGATAAGGCTGATTTCCCTGCGCCAGTTCTAACTGCACATACCGCTATTAGTGGTTTATTAGATTTTATACAAGTATGTTTAGTTCCCATTAGTCGAAAATCAGCCCCAATGGCCATAATACGGGAAGCTTTCTGCATTACATGTATATGAGAGATATCAGAATAAGATAATACAACTTGGTCAATGTCGTATTCGTTAATTAAATGAGCGAGGTTTTCTTCATCAAAAATTGGGATTCCGTTGGGATATTGTGAGCCAGCCAATTCTGATGGATAGGTACGACCTTCAATATCTGGAATCTGCGTTGCTGTAAAAGCCACAACTTCATATTTTTTATTATCTCGAAAGTATGTATTAAAGTTATGGAAATCTCGTCCAGCCGCGCCTAAAATTATAACTTTTGTTCGTTTCATAGAAATGTCACCTGTTCACTAGGATAAAAAAGGTGTATTATCTGATAAAGGGTGCAAGATATTCTATTTTTAAAATGTAGTATGTTGAGGTTATTTAGTAAATTTATACTTAAAGGGCATCATTTTTTAAATCGATGAAAAGTGGTTCTCTCAGATAGTTTGGAGGAAAATAAATGGTTTCTGATCTTGAAGGATGGTCTAATCTACCTAAATCCGTTAAACTACTAGATATTTCTCTTATTGGGTATACAATTGCGTTATTCATATCGATTATCTTATATTTAAATTTTCTCGATCAATCCACGCAAAATTTAATGCCAATTTTTCTAACTGCTATTCTTTTATTATTTACGTGGAACCTTAGAACACAGCTACTTAACAATCCTGAATTAAATATTCAAAAGAACTTATATCGTAATTGGTTTATTATTTGTTTATTTGTTATAATAATCATCTTAATCATCACAATTACTTACCCGATAACTAACCTGTAATCCTTCACAAACTACATTTAATGTTAAATTTATGATCCAATTAAATTCCTGAATATTTAAACTGATGATGACGTTATCCCCGGCAGAGTTGATTTCACAACGATGAATGTATGAAGAGCCGTCTGAAGTGTATATTTCCTTCTAATTGTAGTTTTAGAAGAATTTGAGATGATGAAGAGTGAAATTGGAATTAATGGAAATTCTTGCATGTCCTATTTGTAAAAACCCTGATTTGAACCTGCATATTTTTAAGGAGAATGAAAAAGAAATTGAATCTGGTTTGATAGTTTGTTCAAAGTGTAATCGTTATTATCCAATTAAAGGAACAATCCCCATAATGTTGCCAGACGGTTTGAGAAAAGAAGAAGAGGACTTAAGCTTCATTTCATCCTACCAAGAAAAAATCCCTCCTGAAATATTGAAAAATGGGAAACCATTTTCCTTCTTGAAAACATCAAAGGAATAAATTTTTTCATCAGGTTTAAATCAGTTAAATAGTCCCACTCAGATTCGAACTGAGGTTACGAGGACTATTCAAAAAAGTTATATACCAATGGTATTGAGTTTTTTACCAAACCCTCGCATGATGGTCTACTACACTACGGGGTTGATGAACTTTTAGCTTTATTACTGACTTCACACATGATTCTGATTGCTGATACAGAGCACACAACTTCACAGGCTCGGCATTCAAAACACAAGCTAGGTTCCGTGACTTTTATTATACTTTTTCTCTCTGTGTTGTCACTTTGGGATTTTAATAAAATCTCTGCTGGACAGCTTCGTATACATTTTAAGCACAGAATACAAAGGTCGTGATTAATAAGGATAGACGGAGGTATTAGGATACACCTCATTTTGTTAGTAAAGTGCGAAGATTAATCAAAACTTTATCGATTTCATTATTAGCTTTACGTAACTGCTTATTATAACTCATTTTAAGTTTTGCATACGCTTCTTTTCCAATTCTACCTTGATTTTTCTTCCGTTCTAGTGATTCAATATTTTTTAGAATATCCTCCCTATTTGCTTCCGCTATTTCAATAGAACGCATTGCAACCCGATATCTAGGCCCCTCGTCTCCTAATTTTTGTGAAACAGTGACGATTGAACGATCAGTACGCTGTTGCCTATTGTTTAGAAGAGTTCGTGTTTTTTCATATTCACGAGAGCTAATATTCTTTGATTTTCGCTTTTGGTCGAGTCTTAATATTTGTTCACGAATTGCAGTTTTTTCTTCATAAGTTTTTACAAAGTCTTTGATTAAATCTAAAGGTATCTCTTCTAATGTTGAAATTGACCTCTTATATCCGAATGATATGTTTCGTACAATTGTATAGATAAATCCGATAATTAAGAAAAGAATACAAATTGAAAAAGGTGTTTGTAATAGATAGAATGGAGAAAGACCGAATGTAAATGTTATTTCTTTGTTACTAAGAGGTGTAAAATCATCAAAAATAATTTTTGGTCCATTCTTATTAAATAAACCAAGTAGCTCTTTACTACTCGCATAAGACTTTTCGATTGGTGAACGTAATGTCGAATTTTCGATATTTTCAAGGTTATTATCGTAATTATATTTTGATCCCCAAGGTAATAATAGACAAAATTCAAGTTTATGTACAATCCAATCAATATTCAAAGTTAAAGGAATTTGTAATTCGACTCGACCGCCTCCTAGATCCTTTGCCACATCTTTTGTAGCTTCTCGATATGAGATAGTCAAATCATATTCTTCTCCCTTTTCTATTTGAATTCTAGGACGCATTTCGATAATTCTTTTATTCGTTAATGAATCTACCCTTGCTTGAGTTGAAATATTTCCATATTTATCAAATATAATGAAATGATATGCTTCCTCTGGTACTTGAATATTAAAAAATGGAAAAGTTGGTGCTTGTCCTCCAAGAGCTGTCGATAGATCTTTTCCTGATTTTAAACCATTATTAAGGATCGTGAATTCATGTTCTGTTGTTATAAATCCCCACTCTGATACTTTGACTTTTGTTGTCAACTTTGTGAATTCTAACCGTAAACCACCATAATGAAAATAATTGAAATAAAGATATGAGGTGAAATTTTCCTTTAAGTTTGGTGAATATGCAGGTATGAAATCTCTGTTTTCTAATGCAGTTAAATTGTAGTTACCATATTTAGAAGTATTTAACAAACTGCGATTTATTGATGTGAATCCAGTAATGTTTTTTATATCAAACCCAAGCTCGTTGAATGAATAAATACCAATATATTCTCTTTCTGTAGGTTGAATTGACTCATTTTCTATATTAACTTCTACGCCTGCACCTTCTTTGTTTATCTCCCATTCTAATTCATATTTTGTAATAGGAATGGAAATCAGGGGTATAAAACTAAGATTGAAGTTATAAGGATAGGATGACTCCTCTAGTACTGCATCTTCCTCTGATGATACTGCATTAGGATGATCCATAATAATCTCTATTTCTATCAACTCTTTATAGCCAACTGAAGGAAATTTAATAGTTAAAAGTACGGAATCATTGTTTTCGATTGGAGGAAACGTGTCTATCGTACCATTAGGAGAGGAAATGTCTAAATATTCTGAATCTTGGTATTCATGCAACGGTAAAGTAAAATTCAAAGCATTTATTTCTTCGGATATGTTATTATAAAGACGAATTTTAGTAGAAGTAGTAGTATAACCAAATTCATTAGCTTTAATTTCACGACTAACATTTATCCAATGACTTGTATTCGTAAATTTAGAGATATCAAAGTATTTTAAATCGTCATCAATTTGATTAGTTCTTTGTATTATTTGAGTTTCAACTGATTGTGGGATATTTTTGCCAATATTGGAATTAGTTAACACGAATAGAGAAAAAATCATTACTGATATAATAAAAAAGGTCGTAAATGTTCCAAATATCTTTTTCATTCGCTAATGCTCCTAAAAATGCGTCTAAATTCATGATACTGTTATTTGCATTGATTTTATGCTTGATCTTTGACTTAATTACGTTAACTTGTGGATTGTGACTGACACGGACTCGTTTGAATGAAATATTTTACCTTTTTCCTATGAGTTGTTTTAAGAAAAAAAAAAATTAATTATCTGATTAAATAATATTATCTTGGTTGGTAGTAATTAGATTGTACTAAATATTCTCTTGAAATAAACCAACTAGAATCAGAAGCTAAGATCTAGAGTTCTTAATATTGAAATAGCTCTCGATAATAGAATTTTTTTTTAGTTTTGGATTTTAAAAGAAATATTCGACAATTATTTTATAAATCCGATCTCAGTTTAAGTTATTGAAAGCTTCTTAGAAGATTCTGATTAGTCACAGAAGAAAAAAAATAAATCATCAGTACAAATTTATCTTTACTGAGGGAAAACAGAATATTAATCGCCAAAATATCTGATAACTATGTAAATCTGGTCCCCTAAAGACTATAAAAGCTACATTTATGGTAAGAGGTTTAGTGCATGACATCTAGGTTTCTTCAAGCGGTTCGTCCATTTATGTCAATTACTCCTGAGGTTGTAAAACCTACTCGGGAGGTAAATTTTAACGAAAAAATAATATGGACATTTGCTGCCCTTATAATTTATTTTGTAATGGCATCAACTCCAATTATTGGCGCTAATTTGGAGGAAGGTGATCCCTTCGCTTTCATGCGTACAATAACTGCGTCAACCCAAGGCTCATTAGCTGAGTTGGGAATAGGTCCTATTGTAACCGCAGGACTCATTATGCAGATATTAGTTGGTTCAAAAATTATTAATGTCAACATGGGGGATCCTGAGGAAAGATCTCTTTATACTGGAGCTCAAAAAGTCATGTCGGTATTCATGACAATTATTGAAGCAACAGCTTTCTTAGTAGGAGGAACCTATGGCACTGACCTTAATTTAGCAACCCAAGTCGCAATAATCTTTCAATTATTATTTGCAGGTATTGTCATAATACTTATTGATGAAATGGTCCAGAAAGGATGGGGTTTAGGCTCTGGAATCTCTTTATTCATTGCTGGTGGTGTCGGATTACAGATTTTTCAAGGTTTTTTTGCTTTGCAAAACATTTTAGAGGGACCTAACGAAGTTACTTCTGCTCGTGGTATTTTTCTTGCATTTATCTATTGGTGGACACAAGAAGGACCTGTAAATGCGTTTGGAGCTTTATTTTTTCGTTATAGTCCAAACGCAGCTGATCATTTGAATTTACCCTCTCTTTCCATTCTTTCTGTAATTGCTACAGTAGTTGTATTTATTATTGTTATCTACTTTGAATCAATGCGCATTGAAATTCCCATTTCATATGCTCAGTATAAAGGAATCCGTTCAACTTATCCTATTAAGCTTCTATATGTATCAAACATACCTGTGATATTAACATCAGCAGTTTTTGCTGATATATACTTCATTGCTCAAATGGTATGGCGCGGTGCTGGTGGTGAAGGAACTACTAACCTTTTAGCTAATTTACTTGGTACTTTCACAGTAGACTCTGATACTAACCAATATATTCCTGTTAGCGGACTTGTGTATTTTCTCACTCCTCCTCGTTCACTCATAGGCCCCTTAGGAGTATTTGATATTAGCGGTACAGCTAATTTTATCCCGTCGATATTTCGAGCTCTTGTATATGCATTTATTCTAATAGTGCTTTCAGTCATTTTTTCGGTAATGTGGTTAGAAACGGCCGGGATGGGGCCTCGTGATGTAGCAAATCAGTTTTTACAATCTGGGATGCAAATGCCTGGATGGAGAAGGAGTAAGAAAATCGTGGAACGCAGATTAGAGATGTATATACCAACAATAGCCGTAATCGGGGGTCTTTTCATAGGTTCATTAGCTGCTTTTGCTGACTTTTTGGGCGCAATAGGGTCTGGTATGGGAATACTTCTGTCTGTAAGTATTATGAGACAATATTTTGAGCTAATTAGTAAAGAAAGAGTTGCAGAAATGAATCCCGCATTACGTGGTTTCTTAGGAATCTGATTTCTTTTCACTTATCGTTTTCTTATTTTAATTGATCGGAAGAATCCTGATTTTTTCACCTGGATTGATTTCAACAATATCAGATGCTTTACTATTTCGTACAGCTATTTCAATTGTACCAAAACTATTAACAATTAAAAATGGATTAACATCTGATCCTTCATAATAACTTTTTTTGAAACACATTTTTCGTTTAATATAATTAGTTATCACTAAATAATCACGATCTAGTTCTAGGTTGATCGAGCTAGGAATACTTGTAATTATATTTCCGAACGTATCAATAAATATAACCTCCCCTTCTGAAATTAGAGGATCCCATAAGAATTTTAATTGCGTTTGGAGATTACACTGCGATCCGAGTTCTCTAAGTGAATAATTAAGACTTAGTTTTCCTGCAGCAGGAGCAAAAATATCTCTACCATGAAAGGTAGAGGAAATACTTTCCAGAATAGGTATCTTAAAAATATATGAATCCTCATTTTCTACAAGAATAGGAGATAATACACCATTATCAGGTCCAATAAAGTAATATTCACCCTTTTTAGCGGCAATTGCTTGTCTAGGACTACCTACACCTGGATCTACAACAACTAGAAATATAGTCTGCAAAGGAAAATTATTGAATGACTTTGCTAGTACAAATGCTGCATGTCGAATATCGTGGTTTTTTATTTGGTTTGTAAGTGTAACAAAATTTACATGTGGATTAATTTGTAATATTTTCCCACACATAATTCCGACATAAGGATCATTACCGAAATCTGTCAATAACACTATTATTGGTTTTGGATTTAGTTTCATTAAGTATCACATTAAGGCGTTCCTTTTCAAATTTATATTATTTTTGTTCTTAGCTTGTTTAGATTTCATTTTAGTATCATTATATACAACAAATAAAGAATTTAATAAATTTTGAAATGAGAGAACTGCAGAATTATGTTCTTCTCTTGGATGATGGAGATTTTTCGGTTTTAAATGTTCTTTAATAGGAGTTACTAAATCAATTAAAGATAAATTTTCAAAAACCCAGAAATAAAGAATTAGTGCCTCAATGGCATCGGCTACACGGCCTTTGTTACCTGTAATGGTAAGTTGATTACTTTCTTTCCATAAGGATCTTTTATATGCCTCTGAGAGAATAGAATCTGAAACTTTAACACCAGTAGGATTACCTGATACTACTGTTTTAGCTAATGAATAAATTAAATTAACTAACCCGTCGCCAAGTTTAGCGTTATCTTTATTAAAAATAAAAGCTGTGAGCGTGTTGTCATCTACAGACGTTTTAAATATTTCAATAAGTGATTTCTTTAGTTCGCACACGATGAAACCCTGATTATGGGCTTATTTTAAATCTAGTAGCTTTTGATTGAAAATTTCTATTAAATCATCACATTGTTTTATGGTATCATCTGCAGCGTTCTGTAGTGCTTCAAGTGGATTTAGATCTTTAGTTCGCAGATAAAAGATTGGACTTTCTAATAGAGGATGAGGAGACCTGTATGCTGCAAATAAAACTCCAGGTTGATCCTTCAACGCCTCACGGAGTGCACTTAGAAATGTATGATCTTCTCCAACAATTTCAAATTCCAGAAGTGATTCTTCTTTACGAACAACCCTTGTTTCCATAGAATGCACCCAATATATCGTTCTTTTGGACGTTAATTCCTTTTAGTAATAAGTTCAAATACTTTCTTTCACATTTTAGATAAGTTCATTGCAGTGTGATGAGCAATTTGCTTTGCCATTTGTGGAGGAATACTCTCACCAACTTGATTATATTGCCAATTTATTGGACCAAAAAACTGGAAAGAATCTGGG
>JBHLKP010000154.1:0-9385 GCA_048886525.1 Candidatus Hodarchaeota archaeon
AACAAATGGTCTACCCGATTGAAAAGTTAATTTTACAGCTTCGCCAAAATCTGTGTTATAAGCCCATGAGCCATCTATTCCGAATCGCTAAAAATTTTATTGAGATTCTTTAATATAAAATTTAGATGTTTGGGTTAGGTAATAAATAGAAAAAATTTGATATGTGTATTAGCAGATTTTCTAAGTGGTTCTTCCACATTCCAATGAGTTTGCTCTGGTCTGCTTTCATGTCTTTAAGGATTTTGTAGATTTTTAAGCCGATACCGATTATTTTTTCTTTCTTAGTCCAATGCTTTTTCATAGAGCTTTCTCCAATTTCCCTTTTTCTTTAATTATTTCTTCGTATTTCAGTCTAGTTTTACTAAACTCGTCTTCTTTTACTCTCTCGTATACTTTCTTGTACCCTTTTAAGTAGTTATTCGCTACTGTCAAAAGAGCTCTGTAATTGGGCTTAAACTCTTCTTTTTTAACTCTCTTAGGTGTTACTCTTGGTGTTGGTTTAGGTATTGGAGTCTGTACTACTTCTATAACTTCTTTATCTTCTACATATTGAACTTTCATTATAATGCCTCTAATTTATTGAACTCTGATTTAGATAATTTATTCCTATACACTTTAACTGCTCCTCTCTCAAATAAGGAGATTAGAAACCTTAAATCTTCAGATGAGTCTTTTCTCAGATTCTCTAGTATTAATGTACAGAGCTTGTTTCTGTTTAATACAACATTCTTGACAATTCCTTTTTCCTTGAGTCTTCCTAAATACACATAGATGTCTTTTCCGTCAATCTTCCTGCCATACTCTTCTCTGAATTTCTGCTCTATTTCTTTGTATTTTAATCCTGCTTTTGTTTTGCTTAATAATTCGATAATAACTTCCATTACGGTCATAATAATCGCCTTATAATTTTACTCGTAAGTTTGCTTTTATTTATATAACATGGGTGTTAAAAATAACTGATTTCTGTTGGATTGTTAGTAGGATTTGTTAGAGTAGTCCTAAATTGTATAAAATTATTGCCTACTACAATTACTATAACTATTATGAGAATATTTAAAATAATTGTTAAGTTTCTTGACTTAGGATATATCTTGTGTGCCATTATCACTAACATAGATGATATCATAGGTATAATCAGAAGTGTAAGCCAATTATAGCCAAAATGATTGAGTTCAATTGCTCCAAAATAATCTTACAGCAAATAAAATCGATAAACAGTCTAATTACTTAAAATTAATAAAAAAAAAAATTAAATATAGATTCGCTCCTCTATTACAAAGCATTATTGGGTTTCCTCCATTCTATCCCATTTATTGAATATAGACAATAATTAGATTTATTATTATATTTTAATAAGTAGAGAGATTTTAACAGAGATACACCAAGATCATAAAATTAGAAAAAAAAAATTTTATTAAATTAAATAATACAACTCTTCAATGGCAAAATAGATTTGATTGATCTTCTCTAGCATTATATCAGCTAATTCTTGAGAGATTTTACCCTTGTCTAAGATCCAATTAACTTTCCATATTGCTTTTTCCAATTTCCATTGAGCAGACATTAAAGAACAATTAGGATTATTATCCATTGAAATTTTAAAGAGTGCCGTTTCCAGATCTTTTTCTGCTTCTTTGATGTAGTTGTTTAGAGATGACTTATAATTACTGCTAACACTTAGTTCAATGAAATCGTAAAGATTTAATAACTCGATTTTTATCAGTGCGATTTCATACCCAATCTTTGGATCTGTTGAAACACCCATTAATATTACAACATTATTCCTAATTTCGTGTATTGAATTTATTATGAAACCAGCAATATAATCATCAATCCAACTTGTCTTGTTGTAAATCTCTGTCTGATGTTCAGCAGTTCTTAAGAAGATTGTAGCATTGTACACACCCCAAAGGCCACATGTGATATATCCAGATTCACAATATTCGAGAGCTTTGATTAAGTAAGATTGTGTCTGACTCAATTTCTTATTTATGTCCTTACTTACTTTACAATGTGTATTTTCTTCAATAAAGTCTTTCAGCACTGCAATTTGCCAATCAACATACTCATACATCTGATCCAAGGAAATCTCAAACATTCCAGAAATGGAGGAGGTAAGATTATCAAAAGCACGATCGCTGTCAGCATCAGTTACAAATATCTCTATGCCGTGAATCCCATACAGTAATATCCACTCGTTATTTAAAACGAATGAGTAGTAGTTTCCTATTTGAGTCATACTCTGTGGCTCAATAAGAATTCCATCAACATATATTTGAAATTCGGAGATTCCACTATAATCGCACGCTTTTAGTGTCGCATAGATATGATGTATATCATCTTCAATTATTAAATCAGATAAGACGGGTGAATCCACATCATCATCTGCAATAGTGATAGAAGCAAGATTATATTTAGTAATATAGTCTGAAGCAACGGTAATAACAAACTCCTCGTGACCAAGTTTCAAAGGATCTAACATAATCTCAAAATATCCCGTTTGACCAGGTGCCAATACAAATGTGTCCTCGTCCAAATAACTCGAAGCGATTCCAATATCCGTGTAAGTAACAACGAACTCTTCTTCCACATTACCTAAATTAGTAATGTTGAAGTAATAGGTGCACGTTTCGTTGTCTAAAATTGAGAATGCTGGATTATAACATTGAAAATCCAAATCGTGAAATTCTGCAACAATAAAAGAGCCTTGATATACAAAATACGTGCTACCATCCCTAGGATTAATTGCGGTTATGTTAAATTCGTATAATCCCGGTACGGAAGTATATTTCCTTGGTGGATTTATAACGACACCTTCTCTTGAATATCCAGGTAGAGTGTTGAAAATTTGTACATTTTCAAAGGGTTCATTCAAGTATGTTACAACATAGGGTTCATAGACTCCATTTAATTTTATCATAACTACAGATCCATTTAAGTATGTCGCAACTAAGGACCCATCTAAGTATGTCACATCAAAGAATTCATCTGGATGGAAATCTTTATAGATGAAATCTCCTGGAATTCCTTCAGCTATCAAAGCAACGCTATCTGGAAGTGTTCCCAAGTTTACTACATCTAACAGTTTAAAACTGTCTCCTGGATCAATCGGTTCCGTTGGTATATGAGCAACATAGTCAATAAGGCTAAAATCATTGATTCGAATTGGAACAAATGTACTGTAAATTATTACATCATTGAGAGTTATGTTCAATTCAAAATAGTATAATCCCATTATTTTATACGGATTTTCTTGAACTATAGTGAATGATATAGCTTCTTGAAGCTTTTGTGTAAAAGTCGTTCGTGATATTGTAAAATCTTCAGGCGACGTTATAATAAAATCTGCTTCCGGATTATCTGGACCTTCTAAGTATAATTGAAAATTAGCATGGCATGTTTTGGTATCTGGATCAATATCTAATGGATTCTCTCTTAAGTCTGTCTTAATATTTGTTCTAAGTGGTAAATTTCGAAGCTTTTGAGAATAAACTATGGAATCCCCTAATTCTCTTGTTTTATTGTAAAACCAATCATTTTTCCATTCTACTTCATCTCTGGGGATTAACAAATCTCCTTCTGAATAATTATAAGATAACATGTTTCGCATCTTGGGACCAAGTGCTAGATTTGGACGCCAAATCTCTTCTGGAACAGGAACTTTAGCTATGATACCTGATTCATAATGCTTTTCTATTAACGAATAAAATTCTTTGCCAGAAGTTGTATGATATAAATAATAATTATTATTGTATTCTTGTTTACTCGCATTAAGGCGAACAAAATCACCCGAAGGAGTTTTAGCTTTACTTTCTGTTCGCGAAATTATTTCTTTAGCGATATCCGAAGCGTCCTTCCATTGATATTCGTTTACTGCACGTTCAAATTCATCTTTTAAAAGAGTTGTTGACATCAATTCGCTGGTGTCATCATAAAAATCTGCAATATTATTATCTAATACAGGCATTTCCATTCCTTGAGTAGAAGAGTGTCTCGTACCCTCTGTTCTCCACCAAGTAGGAATGATAATAATTAATTCAAATTTTTGCCAATCATATTGAAGGTCAAAACGATAATGTAAATTAGGAGTAGGGGCGGGAATAGTTTGACTAAATGTCGTCCAAAAGTTTGCTCCTATACCGAATGGTGGTGCGTACCACTCAGCACCCCAATTTCCATAACTGTGCCAAGTACCCCCAGTAGTCCAACCTTGATCTGGATCTTTGGTCTCTTGTAATACAAATCTTGCTCTTATCCAACCATGAGAACTAGTAGAATTATTTCTTACATGTAGTTCATAGTTTACAGTATCACTCACTTCCAAACCCCCATGTCTTCTCATATTAAGTTTTGTGGCAGGAGGTAATACTGGAATACATCTCTTCACATCAATTGATGGTTTATTTAGTTCTGAAGAAAGCCACATGCTTAAAAATGTCATTGCTGCGATAAATATTCCAAAAGCAGCACCATAACCTGATGAAATGCTTGCAACTGCAAGCGCTAAACCAATAACGGCGACTGCAACATTAGCAATTAGAGTTATAGTTTGGAACAATAATTCACTTCCCTTAAAATCTCCGTGTAATGCTTTTGTAAAAAATTCTGTTATATCAATCGCTATTAATAAAATTGCTATAGCTGCTGTTGCGGCAGTACAATATTTTCCTATAGTTTTAGCTGTTGTCTCAGTAACTTTACCAACAGCTTTGAGGGTGCTGATGATTCCAGAAAAAACACTGATCGAACTCAATACAATACCACAAAAACCAGCGACCATTGCATAATTCCACAAAGTTGTATTATGGGGATCTTGTCCTGCCGATCCTTCACTCAATTTTTGCATGAAACTAGCTATTTGCAAACATAAAAACATTCCGGCTATGGCAACTTTGACGCCTTCTATGACACCCCTCACTTTCCAATTAGTTTTCAATCTGTCCCAATGGTAAGCAAGTTTACCCTTGAAACTACCCTTAGAAGCATAAATCTCACCGCCTTTCTTGGCGTTAATCCATACTCTTAAGGCCCCACATTCAGCTCGTGTGCGGCCCATGCCTGCTGTTATCTGATCCAATTTTATATCTAATATAGCAGTATATAAATCGAGAACTGATTTTAGCATTTTCAATTTGAGCTTATCTGTATGTAGGTTTAATGTTGAAATCAATCCATCATCAAGATCCGATAAATCTTGTAGTTTTATGGTCGGTTCCTTTCTGAGAAATTCAACCTGAAACTGACCATTTTCATCAATATAATTATCTAAAAAGTTATCGAACTCACGAAAAGGATTAAATATTTCTGCAGAACAAACATTTAAACCTTGCTTTGTGTTAAAATAATTATATAAATCGTGTAAGTTTTTCAGGTCAATTCGAAAGAATGAATCAATACGACTAGCAAATAATTCTGCTTCTGATGGAGTTACACTATCACCTTCAAAGAATATTTCGCCTTGCTCAAATTCATAAGCGCGGTTTTCTAAATAACGTTTCTCTATATCTGTATTAATGTCGAAGTTCACTTTAGGGATTTGCTCATTGGAGTCGTGTCTTTCTATGTAAGTTAAATCCATAAGTTTAATTTTAGGATGCATCAATGTTGATGGAAAAGGAACTGGAATTTCATTAAGAGGAATCGGCTCACTTATGGCTGAAGTAATTTTCAAGATGTTTGAAGCCGAATTAGAAAAATTTTTCAATTCCATTGCAATGGGTAGATCTGAAATTGTTGCAACTTCCTGACTCTCGTTGAAGATGTTTTGAGTTATGTAATAAATAGTTTTTTGTTCTCCAGTTATTTCTGGATCACCCATTTGTATATCCTCATCCTGATATACATTATTGATTGAATAATAGCTATATTTTGAGCGAAAATCTCTTCTGTTGAGTAATGGTGAGTCTAAGCTATTGTTCAATGATAGTATATATTTGTTTAAAAGATCATAACTATCTTGAAATCCCGAAAAGTACGAAACCTCAGCCTCAGTATTTCTTTCTGTTTGAATACTATAATACGCTTCAATATCTGATCTTAGGTGTTCTGTAATATTAGAATAATCTACTGTTCCAATGCCAATCAAATCATCACTGACTCCAAAATCCTCTAAGGTTCCTATAGTTGGATTTTGTAATAATGCCCACAATATCTGGTTCTCAACAAAATTATCGGGAGTGGCTAGTAAATAATCAATATCCCCTATCTCTTTCATAGTCAGTCCTTGAAGGATTATATCCTCTTCAAAGTTATAATAATGCAAGATTTCAGTGCTATTAGTTTCTGATATATAATTAGTTAAAATCCAAATAAAATCAAATCTAAGATCCAAGATGTTATCACTTTTCGCGGGATTGTCTCTTAAAAAACTAAATTCAAATTCCCAAGATTCTTCGGCAAAATTAGGAAATACAAACGATGTTTCATTGTCTGGGTTATTAGCATTTGGAAGGGGATCCCCTGCAATGATTTTCTCAGTATTATAACCACTAACTAAATTATAAGTTTTAATTGATTTGCCCCAAAGGAAATCGATTGCTGTTTGGTTAAGTTCTTTTAGCGAATAATTTTCATAAAGCTGATATCTATTACCAAACAACCTTAGCGCTGGAGTAATCGATACATTTAGAGTCTCTCTCCAAAGCCGAGGAGTTCCCATTGTTGAATAATCATTATTGGGTTTCTTGATCTGTATTGACACTATTGAGTTTTTTTGAGGATTATTTGGGATTACGAAACGATTAATTTTATTATGATCTAATTTTAAGAAGGCAAATGGTGAGTTATCAAAATTATCGGGAAGACCATCCCCATCGCTATCACTACCCTGATACTTTAGCTTACTACTTATCTCCTCAAAATCTTTAACTCCGTCTCCATCGCTATCTATTAGTTCAGGTGAATTCAACACAAGGATTTCTTTAAATGGGCCACCTATCATTTTGCTTATAGAAAATTTGATTTTGTTGTAATTTGAGAGATATCTATACGAGACATAATGCCAACCCCAATCAGTAACATTTACAACGGCTATATTATTTGAAAAATTTCCAGTTAATACTGTATTTTTTAGAGTTGTTGAATCACCATCAAACTCAATATCAAAGAACTCTCCTTCTTCTACTTCGATTTTCAAAAAGTACGTCCCTGGCTTATTTATATGATAATTAAAATATCCTTCTAAAGGGTCATTAGTTTCATTAATATTGATTAAAACTTGTGCTTCAGATTTTTCAAAAAAGCCCCATATATTTGGAATTGTAGGATCCAAGTCATGAAAGCCATTAAAATCCCGCTTCTGAACTTCTAATACATCAGGAATGTCATCCTCATCCCAATCATCATTGATCATTATGATATATTCGACCGATCCATTGCCATTTATAGTCAGAAGGTGAGGTTTCGATTGGACTTTAATATCGAAACGGATGTAAGACCCCCCTTCAGCATAATAGCTGTATAATTGGGAGTCGATTTCAGGATAATTTTCTCCGACATATGCACCTTTTAAAACGAACTCGTCTAGCTGTACAAATAGTTCATTATATGAAAAATTAGGCTTCAATAGAATGGATATTAAACCTCCCGCACTAAAACTCATGTTAGCGTAGCCCAACCCTATACTTGTAGGTACTGTTAAATTTCCTTCTGCTATAAAAAGTGGTTCGATGGCAAACGATTTAATACAAGTCGAAGATGAGTCTGGTAATGATACATTATGTTCTTCAAAAATCTCTGAGAACTCAATTGGAAAAGTATTGATGCCGTAACTCAATACATACTCTTCTCTGTCAAGCATCACAGATATGAAATCTGTATTATTGACATCAGCATATAGGTAACATTCGCCTTTCGCAAGAAAGCTATGATCCAAAGTCGTCGGATAGCTTAAAAAAAGATATTCAGGTAAAGGTGGTTCGGATGGTTCGGGTTCCTCTGCTTTAATAAATGGTATTATTTCAGTCATTAAGAAAAGTGCAATTAAAGCAACTACAGTAAATTTTACTTTTAGTTTAGGTTTTTTAGTAAATTTCATTTTTACTTTCCCTCTATAGAGTTAAGTTTACAATATAGAATGTTTTTTAACAAATTTGTCGGATTCGACAAATCTGTCAATCTTCAAAAAAGTAAGATTAATATATAAAGGTTTTTGAATAGTTATGGGCAGTATATCTTTGTTCTTGCTTTTAAGACATACATTACAAGTGATTAGGAATTTAAAATTAATATAAAAAATAATTATTTTTTTTATGAAATGGATAAAAGGTGTTAATATAATTAAGAATTATTCTTTTTGACATTTTGGACAAAAAAATCCATACCTTCCCGATATTTCAATACGTTCGATTTCATGATTGCATATTGGACAGAGTTCATCCCTTTTACGGCGAGGAATTAGAAAATGATTAGGGTATGTAATCAGATCGCCCTTCTTTTCAATACCAACGTGTAAAACTTTTTTAATGTTAGAAAAAAGCTCTTTTACTTTGCTTTCTTCAAGTGAATCTATTCGAGTCATAGGATTTATTTTTGTTTGGAATAGAATCTCATCAGAATAAATATTTCCGATACCAGCAATAAAACTTTGATTTAACAATAGATTTTTAATAATGCCACTTCTTCTTTTCAACGCTTCCTTAAATTGATCGAGACTCATTTTAAATGCATCCGGTCCTAATTTATTCTTTTCAATATAATCTTCAATTGATTCAACAATGTCTATTCTTCCAAACATTCTGATTGAAATATAAGCTAAATTAAAATTATTATTAAAATGAAATATAACTTTACTGAATTTAGGCTTATCATCTTTCTTATTATAATATTCTAAATCTCCAGTCATGCCAAAATGCATTAGTAGATATCTTTGTCCAATATTAACTAATAGATATTTACCGTGTCGGATGGATGATTCGAATTTATTCCCTATAACAACTTTTTTAAGATAAGATTCATCAATGTTTAAAATTCTATTATCTATAACTTTAACTGCAATAATAGTTTGATTCAACGATGTTTTATCTAGATACTGTTTGAATGTCTCCACTTCTGGAAGTTCTGGCAAGATATTAAATTAAATTATCAATAGACTTTAAATTTAATTGCACTATTTAAAAAATGACCAAGTGATTTCTATGAAATTAAATAGATTGAAGTCAGTTGTTAAACAAGTAATAAGAGAATCATCTGGTGATTCACAAGGTTACATGGTAGATCCTTTTTATCATTATACTCCCGAAAATGAAATTATTATTGATTTAAAGAACGGTACTTTTAAGCCAGATTTGGAAGGAGATGATGTAGAACGGTATTATAAATCGATTATCGATTGGTTTCACAAAGTACTACCAAAAGAAGGGATTCCAATTGATATTATTGATAGTGC
>JBHLKP010000155.1:0-9364 GCA_048886525.1 Candidatus Hodarchaeota archaeon
TTTTCTTCCATGTGGACCTTCTACATCAGATAGGATAATTGGTTCCTTACTGGTACGATTCCACGCACTATCCATTTTCCAAGCTTCATGGTAATCAAAATGCCATTCCCGATTCGGAATAAATAACACCCAGAAATCATTATCTAGATAAGAATTATGAAATACCATATAGTCATTAATAGCTGAATAATCGCTTATTCTTTGACGTAACCTAGTTCCTATGATATCATCAGTTGCAGTGATACTCCATCTAGTAGGTACAAATTTTCTATTTTTTATTTGACCAAGAAGACCTGCAGAAAGAAGTCGAGTTATTTGAGTAACAGTGGTATTACTATTATAAAGTGATTCAACTGCAGGAATTGTATTTAAATCACCATCAGAAATTACATAATCAATTTTATAACTAATCCTTGGGTTTGAAGCCAATTGAATTGAATCCACTTGAATTTGTGTACCAATAGGTTGAGTAAATCTGTTAAATTGCATATTAATACTCGGTTTTTTTGAGAATTTAATTTCCAGATCGACTGGAGAAGTTGCTTGGATCTGTTCCTGCGTAATTTCTAAAATTCTAGTAGATGAGGACGTATCTGTAATTTTTACTGGTTCTGCAGTGAATCGAAACAATTTAGCTCGAAAATTGACAATATCCTCTAATGACATTTTAGTCTTCCATAAATCTGGTTCATCTAATAATTCAATATTCTGCCAATTAAGGGCAGCCATCGGACCTAATTTAACATAAGGATAACCGAAACGGCCAACAAATAACGAGGGAGGACTTGGCCCATAGTATTCATTTTTTAGTTTAGGTAATGCTTTTCTAATTGGAATTAGTGCTTTTGTTCTTACTAAAATTGGACAATATGTAAGTCCACAAAGAAATTTCCCTCCTTTACAACGTAGACAAAGTTCTTCCTTTGTAGACAATTTTATCATATTAATCCCAATTTATTCTCTCTCTGAATGGGCGTTTTCTGAAGTACCTACCTCTTTTAAAAAACGATCTAATTGTAGATTTGCTTGGGAGGATATTATGACATTAATATCTTTGAAATTTCCTTTCTTTCCAATCACTAAAGATCCATAAGTACCATCGAATCCATAAGGATGGAATGTAAAATTTCCAGTTTTTACTTCAAGAATGGCGCTATATATTTCGCTATCAACTTCATCCATTATTTTATTTTTTACTTCATCTAAGCTCATCTGCCAAAGGAATTTTTCAGGGCCAACTAGATCTGTAATTTTGTGGTAATAGGTAATTAAGCTTTTAGCGGTTTTAGTTTTGATTTTTAATACAGAAGAGAGAATATCAATTAAGGGAACCATACGAATAAAGTCCTGTTTTGGATGTACGGCTTCGAGTTCTCTAATCTCACCCTGTTTTGTACATAATTCAACACATCTTTGGAATACACCTATTGTGAGCGTTTTTTGACAAATTGGACAAATATCATTTCGTGGTACATGCTTCGGAGAAAAATAGCAATAATCTTTCTCGCTATGAACCCCAGGACTTTTTCTTCCAGCTCTATGTCCTGTTAAAAAGAAACGGCCCTCTTCTGGGGGAAATTCAGCCGTAAAAATTATCTTTTTATTGCGAAGAGCCGTTATAATACCTTTATAGCTGAATTTATTTATAGATAGGACAGTGAACTCACGTCCCATTCGATGTAACGCACTAGAATGGGCATCCGAGTTTGAAATTAAAACACGGTCATCTAATTCTGGAATTAGGGCTAGAAATTCAGGATCAGCAGATAAACCTGTCTCAAAAACTCGTAAACGTGAAGCAACGGGACCAAAAAATTCATTTAAGTGATTTATTCTAATATTAGAACCGAAAACGCCTTGAGGTGTCATAATATGAGCGGGAATCGCTTCAATAAAAGGATCAATGTCTAATATTGCATTTATTCGTTCTGAAACTTGAATTGGTGATATACATTTTATGAACGGTCGAGCCATTTTTTCATGTTTAACTTCCCACTTATCTAAAAGGCTTCTAAATATTTCTACAGAAATGAAGTTAGGAAAGAGAAAAATAACATGAGTGATTTTGGATCTTCCATCTATAGGTACTGTGAAAATGATTTCTGTTTGCAATATGAAATAAGTTTTATTAAAGCTTTTCAGTGTATAAATACCACTGTTATGTTCAATAAGATTTTGTTTAAGGATTTCAGTCCAAATTGAAAATTGACAGTCGCCTGTTCCTACTAAATCTATTCCTTTTAAAGGCATTGTTAAATTTGTGTTTTCAAGGTGTAATATAGCTTTTTTTTGATTTAATTTGATTTTCTCTGCGGAAAGCTGTAGAGCTTGTGTACCTCCTGCGAAAACTGAATGAGCATGTATATCTATTGCTAATTCCAAGGAAATTATTCTCCTATTTTAAAATTAGCTTTACTAGGGGTTATAAAATTTGTCCCTCCACGATATTCTAATATCTGCTCACTAACAAGCTTTAATAATCCGACGCCCTTCGTTGAATCGCCAACAATAAATAAGAATGTGTCTTGATTACTATTTACAGCCCATATTGTAGCAATTGTATTGGACCCATGCTGAGATAGAACTATCTGAATTAATGCTGTATGAAAAACTCTTAAAATTAACTGGTGAATTGCAGTATATAGCCTACATACTAAACCATGTTTTTTTCGTGCACGAATAGCATTTGTTCGTAGAATTTCCACTTGGTTCTGATCATAATTACAACGTAATAGAGATACATTTGTAATAATAGGTTTAAAACTTTTTACTAATTCGAAACATGAATTTAAATATTGATTTTCAGGAAATAAATGAATCGCATTTGTTACAAAGCTTTTGAAAGGAGATATATGACGTTTTGATTGGAGAGCACTTTGAATATTTAAATCCCATACGATTTCTCGAAAAATACGGAACAAACTGCCTAGACGCCCTTTTCCAGAACTAAAAGCAATTATGAAACTATTTTCAATCGCTATTAAGTAAAACTGTTGATCCGTGTAAGTTTTTCCATGAATTTCAATTGGAAGTGCATCAAAGTAAGTTCCAAAGGTTTTAAGCTCTTCCTGATAATCTTGAAGAAGAAAAGGGAGTTTGTTTACTAATGAGATGATATCTGGAGATAATATAATATTATGTACTGCTCGAATAGTCCCATCTGAAACTAAAACCGTTTCTTGATCTGTACACACCTGACTAATTCGATTCTGGATGTAATTGTCGATATTTGTCATTAATACCTTCTTAATATTTTCAAATACTTTTTTTAATGAATAGCTACTATTTTGATCGTTATTATGGAATTTAATATCATGAATTGCTTCTTGCAAGATATTAGAAAAAGTATATGAATGTTGCAACAATTTATCCTGATGAGCTCGAGGAATAAAAAGCATAAAACTTTCTATTCTACTTTTACCTCTAGCTTCTGGATCTGCAATAGTGAAAGAGTGAATAAGAACTCTTCCTTCCAATCCAGTTACATTTATCGGGATTATTGCTGTATCAGGTTCTCCTGTAGGTTCTCCTACTCCAATTGCCATAGTAAATAAGGTGGTTGTTACACCTTGCAGTATAATCTTAGGTATTTCTAGTTCATGAGTCAAATATGACTTTAAAACAGGCCCATGTTCTTCATCAAACACAATATGAGCTAAAAAGAATTGCGTTGATATCGTATCATGTTTTTCATATTTTTCCATTATTTAATGGACCTTCTTTCTATTGTTTCTAGTTATTATAGATATTGATTTCGTTTCTTTTATCATTCTCAATTTCTGAAAACCTATTTGCACCACTAGAGAGAAGAGGTTAGTTAGATTAAAATTAATCGACTAAGTGTCTGATTCTTTCTTCTCTATCAATTTAATAATTTCTTCCCATTCTTGTTCTGTTTTAGATTTTTTTGGTTTTTTTAATTGATCTTTCATTCCTAAGATGTCTAATGCCCACTCTCGTTCTTTTTCTTTCTTTTTTCTTAATTTCTCCTGCCGATATTCAGCTGCATCTATCCAAGTTTTTAATGCAGCCTCCTGAATTCCACATACAATACAGACATATAGTCCTTCTTCGGAATTCCAGAATAATGTACCTTTTTGACAATTACGACAAGGAATTTTAGAATCTCTAACGGATGGTTTATCCTTCAATGCTACTTCTCCATTGTTAAAATATCATCAATTTCCTTTTGAGATGATGCTAAAGGGGTAATTAAAGATATAGAATATTGGGTTTCGGGCCTTTGTTGTAAGGTTTGTAGAATGGCATCAACACCAGGCCCGACTATAAGCTTTAATAATTCAAAATCAACATATGGATCTGTTAATACTCCTAAAAATGCAATATTTCCAACAGTTCTTAAGTACAACTTAAATTTACTACTTTCAGAGATAAAAGACACCCAAGGTGAACCACCAATTTCACGACCAATCGTATCCATATTTGCACAAACGCCAGCCATCAAAGAACAGAGAATTAAACTGCTTTCTTTCCCTAAAGTTCCCTCTAAATTCACTTCTTCTATTAATAAACCCTCTCTATCAACACAAAAACCTGAATAAATGCCATCAAGAGAGTTTACTAAATCTGTTAAGATTTGGTTAAGAGTTTTTGTTTGTTTTGAACTATTATTTGAAAAGGACACGTTTAATCTACCTATTTACTCCGATATAACCGTATATAACCACATTGAGGTTAAATTTACCATTTATTACTCTAATTTCGATTATATTTAATCATTTAGGGCCCTATTTTGATTTTATTATTAAATGAAGTATCCTTTCTATTACAATAATCTTATTCTAAACTTATTTAAAATAGTTAACCAACATTATTGAAGTATCTAAGTCTAAATAAAACTAATTTCAATTTTTTAAATCTAAGCAAGATGCTGAATATAATTGAATTTCTGATCATCCTCCTTAAAACGGAAATTAGATGATTTATACAATGAATGGTTAATTCTCTTGTGCCAATTTATGTAAAAGTGACCTTTATAAAAGCGTCAAGGAGAAGATACTTGGAACAGTAGGCGGCCAGAATAGCGAGCTGGCTATATCGTAACGCTATATGACGAGCTTAATCCCAGAACTGAGGAATGGAAACTTAGTTTGGTCCTTGAGTGTAACAATGATAGATCCTCCTTCATGGTGGCCTCTTGCTGAGATTCTTCTGGAGAGAAGAATGAGAAAGCAAGGTCAAACTGGATGAGGCATGGGAATGAGCAATCCTAAGATCGAGAGGTTATGCTTGAAGGTGCACGGGTCTTGAGGAAGCACCTAAGTTCAGCCAATCTAGTGTGAAAGTCTCGAAGTTCTGGTCTGTTCCACTAATTTTACTCCAGTGAAATTCAATTTAGTCTTGATAAAAAAGACTATATTTTTCATTATTATTCTGCTTAAAACTACTAAAAATGGAAGAAATAATTAAGAATTACGCATTAAATTATGGAGTTTATATTAGCAATCAGAGATAACTAACGAAAATAATGAAATCCTTACCAAAATTATTTCCTCAATTTGTACAACAGATTTTAAACAAAAAAGCCATTGAATCTCCAAAAAATTGGAAACAAGACTTAATTTCACTTTATATTGTACGAAATAGTGATGGAATTTGTCTTTTTTCTCATCATTTCCAACTAGGTCTAATGTCTCAAATAGAAAACCAGCTCATCGGAATGGGTTTTACTGCACTTTCAAAAATGATGCGTGAGGTGGTTGACGCCTCATCACGTTTGATTACTTTGGATCTTGGCCGAAAAAAGGTTTTAATTGAAGAACGTGGTAATAAAATGGCTATTCTTGTCGTTAAAAGAGAATTACCATTTTATCGAAATAAGTTAATAGAATTAGTTGATTATTTTGAGAAAATATTTGAACTTCAAGAACAAATAAGCCAAAGAACCTATGTGTGTGTTGAAGACTATGCTTTAGCTAATGATCTTGTTTCTCTGATATTTTCAGACCAATCTGTGAGAATACTAGAAGTGATTCCCTTGATTTTTAAATCAATTCAAAAGAATAAACCAGGTCAATATAATAATAAAAAATTCCAGTCTCGGAGGAAAGAAAAAGAAAAGAAAAAAATAAGACCTTTAAATTTGATGAGGAAATAAATAACGCTAAATATTGATATCAGTATTGAATAAACAACGATATTGTCCTTAATTCTGCTTATACTTAAAATTTTTTAATATAACTTTATAAACAGTGGAAATAAGAAATAAAAAGCAAAAATATTGGATTTATTATCAGGAATTAGATTTAGATTTGATATGTATTGAATGATATTTTTTCTACAATTTATTAATTTCTTACATAAAACGAAATGTTTATATTGTTGTTGGTGTTGTTGTTAATCGAAGCCAACACGACCAACAATTGTTATGGCTTAAAATTTTTATCCCTTTAGAAAAGAAAGGAGAAGATTAAAAATTTGTTACAAGTCCAAATAGAAGAAAAAGAAATAGAAAATATATTACCAATAGATATTGGGTCAATCTCTATACCCCAAAGCGCCAAAAAAATTTTTGAAATACTACGTCAAGAAGGACCATTAACTTCGGGAGATCTTGAAAAACGATGTACATATTCTGACAGAACAATTAGAAATGCTTTGAAAAAACTTATACGAATAGGTTTAGTAAGAAAAGTAGCTAATTTCAGTGATATGCGAACTTCTTTATTTCATGTTCAAACCTCTAATGCTGCTTAACTTAATTAAACTACTTTCACGTTATCTCACTCTTCTTTTATCTTTATAGTTTAAATAGAAAATACTCTTGAACCAAAATGGCTTATTAAGGTTTGCCAAATCCAATGAATTGGTAATCCTACGACATTATAATAATCTCCTTGGATTTCTTCGATCAGTACTGAACCTAGTCCTTGGATTGCATACCCACCAGCCTTATTTTTCCACTCATCTTTATTCAAATAAAATTCTATTTCATCATTGGACAAATTACGGAATTTTACTAAAGTTGATACAATAGTTTGATATTTAAGCTCATCGGGTTGAATTATTATCGTACAACCAGTCATAACTGTATGATAATTCCCTGACAATGATTGCAGCATTTTTTTGGCTAGAATTCTATTCTTTGGTTTACCAATAATATTCTGATAAGGATCTATTACAACGGTATCGCACCCAATAACAATATAAGAATCATTATGTTTTTGAAAGCTTATTTCAACAGATCGAGCTTTTTGGAAGGAAAGCTGTAAAAGATAGGCTTTGAGATTGGAGTTCATCCTCCTTTCATCGACCTTACTTGGGATTACTTTAAAACTCAATCCAATTTGTCGTAATAAAGATTCACGAGCTGGTGAAGCTGAAGCAAGAATTATTTTTGGGAAAAATGTCATCTTATGTTCATTCATGCACATAAAAAAAAGTCTTAAGGAGAATTCTATTGTTCTTGTAAATGTAGAATATTAACTTTAATTTCATTGCCACAGACAAATCATTCCATAGAACTCTTTTTTTTTAATAATTAAAACCGATAAGGGTTAATAGAATGACTAAAGAAAAGCATATGAAAAATTTTCGTCGAATAGCGAATAGAATGTCTGATATCCGTCCATCAGGATTACGAAAATTATTCGATTTGGAACATCAAATTGCAAAATCTTCATCTAACAAGATTTTGTCATTCGGATTAGGAAATTTAAACATCCCAACCATGTCTGAGATTATAAATGAACTAAAAGGGAAAATTGAAGATCCTGTCTCCCATCGTTATTCATCGAATGCAGGTTTGTTAGAATTACGAGAATCCTTGGTAACTAAATATAAAACGCGTTATAAACTTGATTACACTCCAAATCAAATAATTATAACCTCAGGTTGTTTAGAGGCGTTGTTTGATACAATTATTGCTTTAATAAATCCTGGAGACGAAGTTTTAATTCAGGATCCTACTTTTGGATATTATGCAAACCAAATTCTATTAAGTGGTGGTAAAGCAATACCAATTCCCTTGAATTACGAATTTAAATTAGATGCAGAAACCCTTAAACAAGCTATTACTCCAAAAACTAAAGCATTGATTCTTAATTTTCCAAGTAATCCTACTGGAAGTGTCTTGAATAAAAAAGAAACTCATGATGTTGTCGAAATAGCTGCAGATAACGATATAATAGTGATATCTGACGAAGCATACGAAGATATTACTTATGAAGATCATATTCACACCTGTGCTGCTGAGATTGATTATGATAATGTATTGGTGTTATCTTCATTCTCTAAATCTTATTGTATGACAGGTTTTCGTGTTGGATATGTTTTAGGTCCAACTGAGCTCGTTAGTCCCATTTCATTAGTTCATCAAATCAATACAGCTTGTGCAAGCACGATTAGTCAAATCGCTGCATTTATTGCACTTAATTACCCATTATCCATCCAAGATTCTCTGTTGAAAGAATTAAAAGAAAGACGTGATAAGACCATAAATGCATTCACGTCGCTAAATGGTGTTAAATTAACCAATAAACCCCTAGGCACATTTTATATTTATCCAAATGTGAAAGGTACAGGAATGGATGGATTAGAATTTTCAAAATTTATTCTCGAAAATTGTCAAGTCGTAGTAGTACCAGGAAATGAATTTGGGAACACTACGAACGATTACATTAGAGTCTCCTACGGCTTTTTGAGTCAAGAGGAAATACTTGAAGCAGGATCCCGAATGAATTCTTATTTCTGAGTTTTAACTTAAAGGAAAGATTATACCGATGCATGAATTTAAACGAACATTAAACCCTCCACCGTTTAAAATTAAAGCCATTGAACCAATTAGAAGGAGCACACGCCAAGAACGAAAACTTTGGCTTGAAGAAGCTGGATATAACATTTTTAACATTGCTGCAGAACATGTTTATATTGATCTCCTTACAGATTCAGGCACTTCGGCCATGTCTGATTATCAATGGGCAGGAATAATGATGGGAGATGAATCATACGCTCACTGTAAGAATTATTACAATTTAGTTTCGACGGTTCAAGAAATTACAGGTTATAAGTATGTAATTCCGACTCATCAAGGACGAAGTGCTGAAAATCTGATTTGTTATGCTTTCGACCTTGATCAATCAAAGATTATTGTTTCAAATCAATTTTTTGACACAACACGGGCCAACATTGAAAATTCAGGGGCAAGAGCCGTTGAATTAATTATAGAAGAAGCTTTAGATCCTTCAATTATTCTTGATTTTAAGGGTAATATCGATTGTGATGCATTAGAAGAAATTGTAAAAAAAGAGAAGAATATCGCACTGATAGTATTGACTATAACCAATAACACAGGTGGAGGCCAACCTGTTTCACTAGAGAACATTAAGAAAGTATCTAAAATAGC
>JBHLKP010000156.1:0-9336 GCA_048886525.1 Candidatus Hodarchaeota archaeon
CTAGCGAATAAAGGCCACGAAATAATGGTATTTGAAGCTCTTCATGATTACGGGGGAGTATTAACTTATGGTATACCAGAGTTCAGGATGCCTAAGAAGATTGTACAAGAAGAAGTGGACTATGTTAGGAGTTTAGGAGTAAAATTAGAGACTGATATTCTAATAGGAAAAACAATAACGGTTGAAGAACTTTTAAATGAACATAAATTCAATGCAGTTTACATTGCCTCTGGTGCTGGAGCACCTAATTTCCTGAGAATTCCTGGAGAGACGTTAAATGGAGTATTTTCAGCAAATGAATTCTTAACCAGAGTAAACCTATTAAAAGCTTACCAATTCCCAGAATATGATACTCCAGTTGCAGTGGGAGAAAAAGTTGCAGTTATTGGAGCTGGTAACGTAGCGATGGATTGCGCAAGAACAGCATTACGATTGGGAGCTCATGAAGTAGATATTATTTATAGACGATCTGAGGGAGAAATACCTGCTAGATTAGAAGAAATAATTCACGCTAAAGAGGAAGGAGTTGTCATAGGAGAATTAACATCCCCTTTAGAAATGCTGGGAAATAATAAAGGAAATGTCGTAGGATTAAAATGTCAACATATGACACTAGGTGAAAAAGATGAATCAGGGCGTCGTCGTCCTCTCCCTATTCCAAATTCCGAGTTTATTTTTCCTGTTGATACAGTAATTGTTGCAATAGGCCAAAAACCTAATCAATTAATTGCTCAAACAACTCCAGGACTTGAAACAACAAGGTGGGGAACTTTTGTACATGAAGAGGAAACAGGTAAAACAACTCTTGAGCGAATTTTTTGTGGAGGTGATGTAGCTACTGGTGCAGCTACCGTTATTCTTGCTATGGCAGCTGGTAGAAAAGCAGCTAAGGCTATTCATGAGACGATTATTGAGCAAGATCTTAAAAGCAGTACTATGGAAGAAATTTGAATAGATGAGTGATTTGATTTGAAGTTAAATCATTAAATGGATTTATTTTGCTAAAAAGCTGTAGCTTCATTAAAGATGAGAAAAAGTAGTATTTGATATCCTTAGGTTTTTAATAAAAATACTTCAATAAAAGCGAAAATTTGAGGTAAACTTAGAATCCTAATTGCTAGAATACTTTTTAATTAGAAATGATATACAAAGTTCAGATCAAAAGTAAAAAGGAAATTGAGGAGTGCTCTGGTCGTTAAATCGTACAAGATTCGTTTAAGCATTAAAGTACTAAGAACAAATAATTTTGAGAATTTTAAAGAAATTCTTCTTCCAAAGGTGGTGTTATATGAAGGATAAATTCCGAGTTATTCCAAAGAGAATAGCAAGAAGTCGTAAAATTCAAGTACGGCAATTCGAACCAGAGGAAATCTGGATAGAATATGAAATAGAAATTAAAGATACTGAAGATTCTTCTGTTATATCTGCAGCCGTCCAAGAGGCAACAAGACTAGCAAAGGTTTATCTAGATAATGAAGAGAGAAAGTTACGTAAAGGGAAGAGTACAGAGGAATCAATAGCAGAAGAGGTGCAAGAATCTAAAGTTTTAATCGAATATGGTCTCCAAATAACTGAGGAAGGAAAAAAGTTGGGGAACTTCCTAATTAAACCCTCTACTGAAGACCAATTTGCGAATTATATCCATCTGTGGTTCGAAAAAGACCAAAAAGAAGTTTATATTGGTTTTCTTCTGAAAAATACAGGAGAATTTAAATTTAAGAGAAAGAATAAAGATTTTATTTTAAAGCATGGAATTGAAAAAGAAAAGCATTTTAGAGTTATAGAAGTATAAAAAACAAGAATTAGATATTGGTAAAAATTGAGATACAAAAGTAGAAGGTAAAAAGACGATGGAAGTTCGACGTGCTGTTAGAGCTGGAAGTTGGTATTCTGGTTCTAAAGAAAGTCTGATGAGAGAGATAAATGCTATGTACTTACATCAGGTAGGCCCAAGAAGGAGACCTGTAGCTTTTGGAGAAAGAAAGAATAATAAAAATATTTTAGGGATTATCTCTCCCCATGCAGGTTATGCATGTTCTGCCCCTACGGCTACTCATGGTTTTCTTGCTTTAGCAGAAGATCGACAAGATATTGATACGGTAATATTACTTGGGAATAAACACACTTATTATGGGCCTGATATTTCAGTTGCACAATTTGATGCTTGGAGTACCCCTCTTGGACAAGTTCCTGTCAACATGTCTTTATTAAAAAGAATTATTGAAAATAAAGATCAGGTACCAGATCTCGAAGAAAAAATAGATTTTGACCAAACTGCTCATATGGATGAGCATTCAATTGAATTACAAATTCCTTTTCTTCAGGATACTTACCCTGAATTTAAAATAGCTCCAATCGCTATTGCTCATCTTCCAACGAAACTCACAAAGTCTTTCGGTCATTATTTAGCTGAAATGATCAAAAACGAAGGAATTGAAGATTCTATTGTAATTATTGCTAGCTCCGATATGACCCATGGAAATTATCCTCCCATATTAAACCATGATCAAGTTTCATCCCTTGATAAATTGGCCGTGGATGCTATCTTAAGGCGAGATGCTGAAGAATTAGAAGAAGTTGTCCAAGAAAATAAAATTTCAATGTGTGGGGTTGGGCCTGTCAAAGTTCTTATTTCATTAACTGAAAAACTTGGCGCAAAATCAGCTAAATTGCTTAATTATTCAACAAGTGGCTTAACTTGTGGATCTAGAAATTCAGTAGTTGGATATGCATCAATAGCCTTTTTCAAAGAGTGAATCGAACTGAATTTTATCAAAACAACTATTTTAGGCTTAAATATCATCTAGATAAGTCTTATTATAACATTTTTAATACAAATGGAAGAAGAATTTTCAGATAATTACGTTAAAATGTGCGTGGAAACTTTGATAAATTATTGTGCAATAGTCATTGGAAAATTAGCTTATAAACTCTGTTTTTCAATTTCAGGTAAGCTCTCAGACTTTTCTACAGATATTGAAGAAACAAGGATTATTGAAAGCTCTGATATTAACCGTCAGTATGGAGGAATGGCAGGAAATATAGCATATGGTTTATCAATTTTAGGAGTAAGTCCTATTATCATTTCTCAAGTTGGAAGAGATTTTGATTGGTATTATCGCCCTCATCTTGAAAAGTTAGGAATAAAAATTAAGGTATTTACTGATCCTGAAAGAGAGACAGCATGCTGGTATGAGATTCAGGATGAACTAGAAGAAAAATTAGTGATTGAACAAGATAATAGTTATCGTTTCTTTGCTGAAAAAAAAATTGATGAAATCCTTGAAGAAAATGATTTCAAGTTGATTAACGCAGCATTTGTAGGTACGGGAAAAGTAGAAGCGGATATAAAATTTATCTCTGATCTTTTAAAACAAAATATCAAAATTCCTATAATTTACTCTCCTGATTCTAATGCCCAAGAATTAACGAAGTGGCGTCTTTCCAATATTTTTAACCAAATTACAGTAATGATATGCACAGAGGACGAACTAAAAAATATTGAACATAGAATGAAAATTTCCAGGGA
Source organism: Candidatus Hodarchaeota archaeon (assembly GCA_048886525.1). GTDB lineage: Archaea > Asgardarchaeota > Heimdallarchaeia > Hodarchaeales > Hodarchaeaceae > Hodarchaeum. Next base: position 3,530 of record JBHLKP010000156.1, read on the forward strand.
TGAGATATTATCAAATTCTAAACGGATTAAATATATTATATCGTTATATGAAAGATCTAAAATCATAATTAATTCGAAAGAAACTAAAATCAAGGTTTCTGAAGGTCCTGCTGAAGAGATACTCTCAAACGATTTATGGCAAGACGCATTTCGGGCTGGTATAGTTTATGGAGTTTCATTGAAAAAACCAATTGAAGAAGCTGCAGGAATAGGCTCTGCATTAGCATCTTATGCAGTAGAAACACGTGAATGTCAAAAATATTCACCTAGCTTTGAACAAGTGAGTCTTCGAAGTTTTGAAGTCAAGATAATCAAAAAAGAATATTAATCTTAATACTCTAATATTATTCATAAAAAGCTTACAAGAATTTTGGAACATAAGAATAAGCTAGCTCGTAATATTTTTCAGATAAACTCTTTTGTTTTTCTCTCATATCATCATTTTGTTCATTCATAGCCTGAAATCCATATACTTTTCCCCTAACATATGCCCTATAGCATTTAAAAAAATGAATTACGTCACGTAAAAGCTCATCTCCACTAAATTCGATATAGGATTTCAATAAACTATCTGAAAGGGAAGGTTCACCCCAAAAATCTAGATCCATTGTTAAAAAACCCACATCCTCTGCAAGATCTCCATATCGAAGTAAAGGATTGAATTCAATACAATCAAAGATCTTTATTTCATCTTCAGAGAGGATAAATATATTATGACTTTGAAGATCACCATGATTGTCTGTGATACATCCTTCATTTATCCGTTCTTGAAATAATCCTTTATTTCCTAACATGAATCCAACAACTTTCTCTTTAAAATCTTGGTCGACTTCTCGGAATTGGGATGTAGTTCTAAAGTTCTCATCCCATTTCTCCCCAATATATTTAAGCTGACCATATTCAGGAACTTTATCTGTAGTTCTATGAAAATTTGCTAAAGATTCAGCTATCTTTGTCACCATGGGTTGGTTTACTTCTTTTTTTTCTAATTTTTTACACATTAGACACTGCTCTGGTAATTGTTTCATTCGCACACCATATTCAATAATATCTCCCGAACCATTAATTTGCCCATCCGAATCAATCGAAAAAACATCAAGATAAATATCTTTGGAAAAACGAGCATTTAATTCTATTTCTTTGTGACAAAAAGTTTTCCTCAAATCTAAAGTAGAAAAATCGAGGATATCTCCAAATTTAACAGCTTTTTTAACCTTGTAAGCGTATTTTCCTGTTAAAAAAACCCAAGAGATATGAGTTTCTCTAATTTCTATTGAATCAACAGGGTAATCATAAGCCGTGGTCTTTTTCAGCATTTCAGGTTTAAAACTTTTCAATGTAATTTCCTACTTCTTGGAGATTGATTTTCAAATCTTTTTCTGTATTTACTACTAAATGTTGGACTGTAATCGGTTCAAATCTTTTCTTAATTTCTAAATATATATCAAAACCAGCATCACTAATTTCTTTCTCTTCCAATTTTCTATCTTTCATTCTTTTTTTGACTGTTTCTTCTGAACAGGTGGTTTTAATAACAATTAACTTACAATTATATTTATTGCTTATCTCGAGGAGCGGTTTTCGTGTTTCCTGTGAGTAAAAAGTACCATCAACTACAAGAGATAGGTTATGACCAATTAGAATATCGACAATCATGTTTATAGCGCTGTAGACGAGTTTACGATTTTGGGGAGAATAATAATCTTTTCCAAATTCTCTATATTGATGATCAGAAAAATTAAAGAGTTTTCTTCGAACGTTATCTGTACTCAAATAAATCGGTTTAATGGGAAGGAATCTTACTAGCTCTTTAGCTAAAACCGATTTGCCTGTTCCTGGTAGACCTGTTACAAGAATCAAAGCCATTAAAATCAAATCTAGCTATTTTGTAAACCAATGTCATTTCATTTAAACATTAAATAAAAAAAATTCTCTTTAAATTATAAATTAACTCCTCGATCGCTAGTACCGTGAGACCAAAGGGAGATTTGTTTAAAATCTACGACCTCAAGCCCAATATCATTTAATTCTCGTCTAAGAACCATTTTCAATCTATTTGTAATAATTGGTCTTTGAGTAACTATGTCATCCTCCTCGATGTTCTGTAAGATTATATCTATATGACGTTGGATCTGAAAGCTTAAGAACACATTCACAGAAGCTAATTCTAATTCGCCTCTTGTGGCCTCTTTAAGTAGTTCAAAATCTTTTATATGATAATTCAAGATTCCTCTAAAATCTATTTCAGTTTGATTTGAATAGATTCGCCTATAAGAAAAATCTAAGTTGTAGATACTATGCATTTGAACTTTCATTTAATTACATCCTTTCAGATCTTTTTTTGTTTAGATAAACATTGTTTAAGGATTAAGTAACAATTAAATCGGTAAAAGCGAATTTATCGACATCTACTAATCCCTTATCAGTTAATTTTAAGTGTGGAATAACTGGAAGTGCCATGAAAGATAGCGCCATTAATGGTTCATCGAAATCAGTAATCTCTCTGAAAACTTTGTTCAATACATTTAATTTTTCATGTAAAACATTATATGAATCTGTAGTCATCAAACCAGCATAAGGAAGAGGAACTTTTCCTGTTTTATTGTTTGCTATTACAACATATCCTCCTTTAATTTCGGATAATAATTCCACTGCTTCGGTCATTGAATTATGATCGTTTCCTGCAACAACCAAATTATGACTGTCATGTGCAACAGTTGTTGCCATTGCAAAGGATTCACATTTGATACCAAATCCTTTGATAAAACCATTCGCTATATTACCATTAATACCATAACGTTCTATTACAGTTAAAGATAATATATCTTCATTTTGATCCGTTCTAGGAATTCGTATCCATCTATCTTTTATCTTAAGATTGATCTTTAATGCCTCTGTTAAAAGGGAATTTGGACTAATACCTATTACTCTGACTGGATAGATCCCATCTGGAAGTGATGTCCTAGCCCGAAAAATCGCTGGTGTAATTTTTTGAGGTATTTTTAGTGTATCGATAGCCCAAGGTGGAAATATAGGTCTGGAAAATTCCCAATTTAATTTTGTATTTGAATAAACTATAACACCATCAAAGATTACTGAATTGACGTTAAAATGTTCGAGATCATCTAGAATTACAATATCTGCAATTTTTCCTGGCGTAATACTACCGATCTGACGATCTAATCCTAAATATGTTGCAGGATTAATTGTAACCATTTGTAATGCAGTGATTGGAAAAATCCCTTCTTCTACAGCGATTCTGAGATGATTATCTAGATGACCACTGTTAAATAAATCAGCAAAATTACGATCGTCTGAACATAGAACTGCATTTCTCAAGTCTAAATTATTAATTTCAACTCCTGCTAAGATCCTACGTAGATCTTTAGCAAGAGATCCTTCCCTAATCATAACTCGCATTCCTTTCCGAAGTTTTTCTAAAAATTCTTCTGAAGTTGTACTTTCATGATCCGATCCAATACCAGCTGTTAGATACGCATCTAAATCAACACCAGAAACATTAGGACTATGTCCATTCATCACATTTAATTTAGATCCCAAAATCACTTTAGATAAGACTTCATTATCTTTAAAAAGAACACCTGGATAGTTCATTACTTCTCCAAGACCGAAAAAACGAGGTTCTTTGTCTATAAGCTCTTGAATAGCTTTTGAATCAATAACATGAGCCGAAGTTTCTAATCCTGGAGCTGCTGGAACACAAGACGGAATTTCAATTAGAAACCGTAATGGAAGATCTTCTGATTGATCAAGGAGTAATTGAAGTCCTCTTACTCCTAGTACATTAGCTATTTCATGAGGGTCGAGTACTACAGTCGTTGTACCATGAGGAACTACTATTTTAGCAAATTCACTGGGATGTAACATTGTACTTTCAATATGAAGATGAGATTCAATAAAACTAGGAGAAATATATTTTCCCGTAGCATCAAGAACTTTCTGACTATTTAAGGGATCCAAGGTATTTGGTTCAGCTACATTCACGATAATATTGCCATAGATCGTTATATCTGCCTTGTACATTTCCCTAGTTAAAACATTGATAAGAGTACCATGCTGAATAAGTAGTTCAGATGGAATTTCACCTCTTGCAGCAGAGATTAAATTTTTAAGGCGTGAAAGATCCAATTTTGATTGAGCTCCTATCTCCTATACAGAAAAAAAATGTTATCTTAAGAATTTTTGAGCAAGTTTCATTAGATCATTCGCATCTATGTTTTTGCGTTTTGTAATCTTAAGTTTGATTGAATTTAATTCAGTTTCAAATGAAAAATATTCTTTAAAATTATCTAATAATGCCTGTTTAAGCATAAGAGGCAATGTTAACCTTAAAAATGCCTTGTTACGTTCAGCTGTTTGATCCATGTTATAATTGACGATACTAATTAATTCTTCTGTTCGTGAAACGAGTCTTTTAAAATCACCGCCAATTACTTGTACAATAGACACATCATCGCAATCGACAGTATCATCTAAAGAAACTACTTCATCTAAGGTCAAAGACATTGGACGTAAAACATTATCAATGAAAGTAGCTAATGAATTTTCTAATTGTTCTTCAAAGTCAATTTGGAGTAGACTATTTAGAGCTACGAAATAATCCTTTCTTAGAGGATGAAATTCTGCAGTTAACGCATATAATTCTTTAGAGGAACCACGAACTGATATTGGATAAACGTCACCTCTATAAAATTCGAGGTAACCCGTTTCGGGAACTTTATTGGTGATTAAACAATATCCACCAATCATCTCTGCTAAAGCTTCCAAGAATTCAATAGTTACAAGTGGCATCAGCTCTAACGGTAAGGTATCATGAGGTTCAATGCGACTATTCACATCCTGAGATGGATCGTTAAAGCGTATAACCTCGATTGTTTTGGTATATTCCTCTATTTCAATGTCAACAGTTATTTTGTCAGAAGAGACATTAATAGCTTTGAGAGCTTCGAGTCCAGAAAGATTTAGTTCTTTTTGCGCTGATCCTTCAACAGTAATAGGTGGAAACAAGGTAAAGTACAATTCTTTTTTCACCAATTGAATTTAATCCGATATAATAGGTTAAATAGAATGTTTAATGAGTCTAATAGAAATGAAAATATCGTAGCTGAATTTCTACAAGCTGAATTTTACGTAATAATAATTATAACTATCATATTAAAAGCATTTTTTTTATTCCCGTTTGAGATTCGCCTTTTATACGAATTTGTAGTTTTAACAATCTATAATCATTTTTTCAATAAATCAGCTATACCACTTGATTCAAGCCATTTTCTATCATTATCTTTCATTCGTGAAAATGGTTTCTCTACTGAATTTTTTTCCACTGGTTCCTTAGTCTTGGTATCTGATACTGAAGAACTAGCAAGTTGTTGAATCACTGATTTTGCATCTAAGCTAGAAAGTTCATGAATACGATCTGAAAACCATGGTTCCAAGCTTTTTGATCTCTTTTTTCTTAACCACCTGAAATTTCCATCTAAACAAATTGTTACACCCCAATCGGTATCATTTCGTTGAATTCTACCATGAGCTTGTTGTACTGATACAAGGACTGCGTTTTCTAGAAATTGAGGATATTTTTGTGATTTTTTTCGGATGATAGGATCTCCCATCATCGGAAAAGGTAATTTAGGGATAAGACATAGGCGTGCTAAATCATCATCCAATGAGATTCCTTCCCAACCACTAGGAGTTACTAATACATCGCCTCTTCGATCTGAAATAAAGCTTTTAATGGCTTTATCGGATTTTCCTGCCGTATGCGTGATTACTTCTAGATTCCTCGT
>JBHLKP010000157.1:0-9264 GCA_048886525.1 Candidatus Hodarchaeota archaeon
TTCTGGATTAATATTCTTACTTGGTATTATATTTTTTCTAATAATCCTTTCCTGACTATCTATATTAGTTTATGTTGTAAGACTTGTTTAAATTTGATGGATTTTATTGATTATTTAATTCTTGGAAAAATAAAAGGTACAAGAAATTTTTCCAAAGCACATTTTAATAAAATAAGTCTAAACGAAACAGTACATTAACCTTATGTATAGGATCTTCAAATATAATAAAGAAATTAGAGAATTAATGATTTCAATTCAGATATTTTTTCTTCTACAATTTTAACTGTATTAGCTGGTGAAAAATCTGGATTAGAATCAATTAGGGCTAGTAATCCTTCACCCAATATGTAAACAAAAATATTAGAGACACCAGAAACAGTAAGAAAGAATTTTGGCTTTTCTAAATGAGCTGCAAATGCTCCTCGTATAGCACGTACAGCGGAAGGAAGTATTTCTATATCCATTCTATTAACAATAACTGCTCCAGTGAAAGAAGAAATACATACCCCTCTAATGGCATCTTCACTCTTAATCCAAGCATAAAGTGCTTCATCAACAGTCTTTTTCATTGATTCACTCATATAGCGCGATTCACCAGTCATAACTATCTCTATAGAATTGTTGAAATCGTCTCTGTCCGAAACAGAGAGTCTAAATTGCTTTTTTGACAATTTATCTTCAAAACTTCCTAAAAATAGAGTCATTAATGTCCTTAATTTAAACTCTATGTCCAATAAAGAAGCTGAAGAGGAGGAAATAAGTGAAAATAAGAGTCCTTCAGAACGGATAATACCTGCAATTCTCATTGACGCAAAATCAACATGAAAAATCTGGCCCTCACGAATGGATTCTTCTTCTAATTTTTGAGAGATATCATATGCCGATTGTAAAAGAGATCGGATTTTATCTGGAGGAAAATTTTTCACATAGTCTTCGGTACGAAAATCTTTGCTAATGATCGGTTTACCTGTTTCTTTGAAGACATAAAAAGCAAGAAAGTTCTCAAGCTCGTCAAATGAAACCATTTACTTATTCTCCTAAAATTAATTCACCCATAAGTTCGAATGCTTCTTGAACTTTCGCTCCAGTTTTAGCAGAGGTTGTAAAAAATTCCTTAGCGTCAAAACGTTTAAGTATCTCATCTCTTTTTGAAGGAAGAATTCTTTCTGATATATCTTCTTTATTCCCAATTACAATAATTTTAGCATTAGGGCTTTGCTCTTTCACGTCAGCACACCATCTATCTAGTTTTTCATAAGTTTTATCTGGTCTTGTTAAATCAAATACTAAAAACACTCCGTGTGCTTTCTTCAAATATAGATGTCGAAAATCTGTGAAGCCGCTTTGATCGTGATCAAAAATAATTTTGACCGCTTTGACCTGCGACATCCCAGATTTGGAATGAGACTTCAGTATCCTTGATCATGACGGTTTTTGAAAGGAAATCCACTCCTAAGGTTATTTGGTAGCCTTCTTTAAAGAAGTCGTCTACATATCGTTTGATCAGTGAAGTCTTACCTACTTCAGGTTCTCCCACAAGTAATAATTTAAAAGCGTACTTAGGACCTTTTGCTTTCTTTATAGGCACGGTTTTCACGATTCCACTCTAGTTTGTTTAAACTTTCAATAGTGAATAATCACAGGGTTAGATGAGCTAATTCTATCTTATAAGTATTCCTTAAAAATGTAGTGAATTTAATTTTGTAAACCCGATTCGTTGAGAATTTATTCTTTGAATATACTACCTTAAAAAAAGAAATCAACCACATTTCAATTGTGATAGCTTTAAAAACCTCTATACGAAGAAGTTTCTTAGCATCCCATATCAAAATCGCATTTGGTGAAATTCAGTGGATGAGTGGGAAATCAGCTTTAACTTACAAGCAGCAGAAAGATCAAAATCTTTTCACTTTTTAGTCAATTCTGTTAAGTCCCCAGATAAGCCACTCCCTAGTTTTCCTAAAGATAAGTTTCTTCGAGCTTTGAAATCACACAGCATTGAGAACAAATATGTTCTTCATACAGGAACCCTAACAAAGTTGAGTTTTAAAAAAACTAAAGAATACGATGATAGCCAAGAGATCCACATAATCATGCTAGTTTTCGAGAAAATGGGACCTATATCGCTTATCTTCCGTGAATCTTTTTCATACTTAAAATTAGAAGCAATAGACTCCAATTATGACTATATTGGACATCAAGCTCTATTAAATGTATTAATTCAAATAATTAAACCTGACAGTCCAACTGTCAAGGGACTGGGGAAAATCAATACAATTTACCACGCTTCAAATGAGAAAGAATTAACAAAAAAGCAAACATTCGTTCCATTTCTTGATAGCACCGAAGGGCAAGTACTTACATTTAGTTTGAGCATTATTTTACCCACTGTAATTATAATCATACTTCCCCTCAGTGTACTAGATACTACACTAGGTTATATCACTTGTTTGGGTATATTAACAATATTGTGGTGTATTTATCCTATTGCAAAAAGATCATTCAGACATGCACCTCTAGTTCTTGTGTCTGCGTTAACTAGTTACCTTATCCTTGAAATATTGATACATCTAAATATATTACTTGGTGGAATAAATCCATGGGGGATATTTAACAATATATCTCGCCAAAATTTAATTGGAATTTTACAAAATCAGACTCTAATTGCTAATCTCGGAAATCAAGTGGGATTTGGTTTAGGTTTATTACAATCTACTATTCCCTTTTTTGATATAATAATAATCGCTTTCATACCATTTACTGTGGGTGTAGGAGCTGCTGGATTAATTGAGAAGTTTGATATGAGATTAAGCAAGATAATGATTCTAAGAACATTTTTTATGGCTCTACTATTATCAACAATAATAATAATACCATTGACTTATCATATGCTTGGGAAAGGCACAGAAGGAACTTTACATGCAAGTATTGGAATAATTGAAACTGCAGAAATGTTCACACCAAAATATATTGAGAATTTAGCTGAAAATTACGATGAGCTCTTAAAATTGATTTTTTCGGCTCAAGAGCACCTTTTGAAAGCTGGAAATTCATTTGAGCAATTTGGCCAGAATCCTTTGATTGCCTATCTCCTTCCCTTATTAATCCCAGAAGTCGCAGGAATACCATTAGCTGACCTCCCGAATATTTTAACACTTACAAATGTGGTTGCAGAAACAATTCCATATTATCCAAACATCTTGTGGGCTTTTAATCACTTAACGGAAGGATTAAATCAATCATTTGATATTCTTATGAATTCCATCCAAGGTATTACACAAGAAGGAATTGGATCAGCGGTCTTTCAAGATTACAACCTTCAAATGAAGGAAGCATTGTCCTTAATGCAAAAAGGGGTGAATAATCTCACTTCAGCTGAACTTCCTTTAACAAACCTGATAAATCAAGTACAAGAGAAGCTTGATTATTCAATTTTTGCTGAACTTTCTGATTTACTCACAACCATCGAAATCGGTTTACCAGTTCTAATTACGGTTATTTCCAGTTCGATACCGTGGATTAATAGCACTTATAAATTAACAATTGCTTTGGATGAATTCCTTGACTTAAATTTTGATCCAAACCAACTAACTAGTGCGAAATTAGACTTTGAAAATTCTCAAGATATTCTTAGTATTGATTTAGAAGGATTACCGACAAATACATTAATTCCGTTAAATGATTTAGTTAGTTTTAGCCAAAATTTTCATGAACTCACAAAATATCTAATCTTTTCTGTAGCGAACTCAACAGACATGTTTAAGGCATTAAATGGAACTTTATCAAATTTTGAAGGAATTGATTTTAGTAACTCATCTAATATACATTCTGAAATATGGAATAACGTTGAGAATGGACTTCATAATACATCAGATTCTTTAAATTTAACAAAGATTAGTTTGAATCAAATGAGTTCCGTAATTGAAGCACAAAAAGCAATGGAATTTGAAGAACTAGCTGAGCTTAACATATTCATTGATAATTTAGAAATTTTTACGGAAGATGCTTCTGATAGGTTTGATGTTATTGATAGCTACTTTTCAGCATTAAATACTTCATATTGGTCAATACGATATTTTTCAATGGGATCTAATAGTTTAAACCAATCTATAACAATAACCATTGAAACTAATTCATCATTTGATGCTAATCAAGCGATAGCTAATTTTACTCAATGCCAAATAGTCGCAAATTTGACCGATGTAACCCTCTCGGGAATCAACAGCCATCTATTAAATGAAAGTTCAATCGAGAACTGGCGGAACTTGATCAGAGGAAATATAACGACAAATGAAACTAACTCGGTTTATATGAATGCACAACTCAGCCTAGATTTGATAAATCAGATTGAATTAGACGTTTTAAACATAATGACTAGATATGGTGAATTTCAAATAATTTTGACACGAATGGAAGATTTAGATTGGAGTATTTTTAATTTTGAGATTTGAGAACTCAGAAAAGTAAGGTTAAGTTGTAAAATATATTTTCCATCTCCATTCCAAGATCATCGACATTACAAACAATTGGGGTAATCATACGACTTTCACCTATGTATATTTAATAATCTAGCATTCTTCCAACAATATCTTGCAACCTTCCACTTATTTTTGACGTTGATAAATTGAGGTAACGATTTTTGCCCTGATTTTTTTTAAACATTGACTTTTATGATCTAATCTGAATTATATTATTGTAATTAAGGTAGAGGATAGAACCTACATACTAACTCCAATGATCCTTTTAAACCAATTCGGTGGAATAAATCCAAGCCACATGATGATAGGATACATCATTATAGTAAATCGGGCTAATAAAGCGATTGTAGGATCAGGGATATTGAGTATTTCAACAGTATATCCAATCGATAAAAATAATTGTCCTATTGCGAGTAGTAAAGTCTGTTTCCAGCGAGGTATACCTTTTCTAAATAAGGAGAATGTTAAATAAAAGAACAGTACTACTATCATCCAAAGATTTGGGAATAGTAAAATGTACCCGATGATTTCAAAAAAATCTCCATGATTCGGTTGCCAATCCCCAAGTACCTCGATCCATTGAAAGGGAGCATACGTCAGTACAACTACATATAGAGTAAGCATTATCGCTGGAAATATTAAAAATTTCTTATACTTTTCAGAAAGAAAGCTTTGAGTAAAAAAACATGCTGAGAGTATTGCTGACGCGGAGGTTATCCAAGCTATAACTGCAAAGAAATATGAAAGCCAAAAAACATCAATTTCGTTAGCACTAAATTCAAGAAAACTTTTCATAGGAGGTGCTTGAGCTTCGGTCACTTTTGAAGTTATCAAGAGTAATTGTTCCAGTGCCAATGAAATTAAAGCTAAACAGCCAATCAAAAGAATTAAACTCATATATAATGTTGAATTTCTTTTAGATTTTCGATAAGAATTTAACAAAATGAGTCCAAGAATTAAATAGAGAATTATTGCAATAACAATAAATATAATACCTACAAGTTCATAGGGGGTCAATTCTAATTGGGTTAATGCCATTTTTTCACGCTCATAGCCTTATTTTAATGATTTCGATTCGATATATTTCTTCTTTCTTAAAATTTTCTACAGAATATCATCTAATAACTCAATATAATATTTTTTAAATTTTCGATTAACAAAAGAATGTATTAATCGGTGTAACTTAACCATTTCAGGATGATTACCTTTAGCATTTAACAATATGTAAATAATTTATACTAAAACCTATATAATTCTCAATAAACAATTAATTCAATCCCTTTTCTTAAAATTCCTTGAAATTTCTGGGTTTTTTCTGAAGCAAAAATGGATTCTAAAGTTCAGTCATCCAATCCACAAACCGATTTGATACTTTATTCAAGAGCATTTCACGAATTAATGGATTTCTTTGTCCACCAATCTCAGCAGATAATTCTACTAAATTTGTATCATATTTTTTCTTTATTTCGTCAATTTTTTGGTTCCTTTCATCTTCAGGATAGGAAAATGCATCCACAAGTAATCCGACAACCTCAAGTAGTTTTTTCGTGGTATAACTAAGAATTTCATCTGTATTTTCTGGCTTTTTTCTTAATAATTTGATTAATTCCTTAGAAAAATGACAAGTTTCTCCATTTTTCACCTGTTTCTTCTCTAAATCAATGAGAACTTCATTGGGATAATTTTTTACTAAATCCTTACTTATTCCAATAATATCCGCATATGATGGGTCAATAATACTTTTTGTATAACCAATTTTACGCAAATTAAGAATTGGTACCAGTAAATCCATACTGTGAACCATTAAATCGACTAAAACTGCATCTCCAGTAACGAATACTGTTTTCCCCCTATAGATTGCCCCCAATGCCCTATCCTCATTCTTTTTCACTTGGGATAAAAAAAATGAGACACTTCCAGTATCTTTCTTCTCAGAAAGCGTAACTTTCCTTTCCAAAATTTGTATTTCCGCCGTTGTATCTTTTTCAGTAACTCTCCATTCCCTAAGAGAACTAGCCAATTGCTTGGGGAACTCATGTTCTTCTGAATATCTATAAATTTGTTTAATTTGAGTAGCTATTTCTTCTGCTGTGAATTTAAGAAAAGAAACTTTATTGTACAGAAAAACTTGCTGGTCTTGTGGAACAAGATATATTAGAGAGGCAACACGTTTAGAACCTTCAACTGTTGGAATCTGAAATAATAAAATAAACCCAAGTTTATTTATACCCGAAAATGGTAATATTGCTTCAGCTGTTTCTATCTTTGTTGAATCCATCATGGAAAGGGTCATTTGAGATCTAAGACCAATAAATTTTGCCTCTTCCTTTGATATTTCCTCTGCAAATATCGGAATTGGGCCTTTTTGTCTATCAAATACACTAAATAAGATTCCACGATCAGTAATCAACCTAGAAGCTCTCCAAGTTTTATTAAATAAGATCAATTTCAGCCATTTAAAAGCTTTAAGAAAGATTTTTTTTTCAATTGACTAATTAACTAAATAGGATTTTGCAGATTGTGACAATGAAAGAATTTTTAAACGCAGAATTCGACTGGCTAATAAATTTGGAACTAAAACTACTAAGATCAAAGATTTTGATCACAATACTAGTAGTGGGAAACTTTCTAGGGGCATTAATAGGGTTCCTTTATTATCTTGAGGTAATAGAGTTTACATCATTATATCATCCAATATTTTGGATATTTGTTCCTGATTGTCCAATGGCTGCGTTCTTATTAATTGGTTTTTATCTGCAAAGAGAGAACCAAAAATTTGGAAACTATAATTTCTTTGTTTATATCCAAGCAATCAGAGGTGCAATGATCACATATCTTATTGTGTTTAATTTTCCTTCCATTGATATAGAGATTGTCCTAATAGGTCATACATTGTTAATTATTCAATCTTTAGCGATAGTTCCGTTTTTTTCCAATATGAAAATTGGTAAAGGGACAATCATTGCAATAATTATAACAATATTCAATGATTTCACAGATTTTTTCGGATTGTTCCATTTTGCGAGCCCAACTTTAGCTCAATATTCAACATTGGAACCTTTGTTATCGACCTTTGTTACTATCATTTATGGCTTAGATATTATATTAATCCTCTTCGGACTCGGGATTGCTAAATATTTTGGTAAAAAAAATCTAGAGAGAAAAGAAGATGACAAAACAGAAATTTGATACCCCATTTGCTAATGCAATTCTTAATGCCTATGAAATGGGACAAGATGACGAAATTATTGAACCAATTGTACTTATAGATAGTAGTAATAACCCGATTGGTAGAATAAAAGCCCTTGATGGCCTTATTTTTGCAAATATTAGAGGAGAACGGGAAGTTGAGCTTTCTCAAGCATTAACGCAAAAGGAATTTATTCATTTTCCTGTTCAACACCTAAATCTAGACATGACTACAATGATTGAATACCATCCTAATCTGTTGGTTAATGTTGCGTTTCCTCCTATGGGAAAGTTAAAGAATAATATAACAGAATATCTTACAAAAAATGATAAAAGAGTCATAAAGATAGTTGAAAGCGAGAAATCTATTCATTTAACCTTTTTTTTCAATGGCAAACAACATAAGCAGTATAACGGGGAAGATAGAATAATTATACCATCTCATGAAACTGAGAATCTAGCTGATCATCCAGAAATGAAGGCTTTTGAAGTAGCAAATGCTACTATTTCAAAAATCAAAGAAAGGAGACACGACTTAATAATAACTAATCTCTCTCCCTGTGATGTAATGGGACATATTGAAGATAAAATAATAATAAAAACTGCAATCCATACTGTTGATAATCAGTTGGCACGAATTATTGACTCAGCTACCTCTGAAGAATATATTACACTTGTTACTGCAGATCATGGACTTGCAGAATCTTGGCTTTATCCAGATGGAACTATTGATACAGGTCATACTTCAAGTCAGGTACCATTCCTATTCATTTCAGAACTAAATAGGAATGTGAAACTTAGATCGGATGGATCATTAGTCGATATTGCCCCGACAATTTTAGACATCTTTGAACTCCAAAAGCCACCTGAAATGAAAGGTAGAAGTTTATTACTAAATTCTATTGAAGCAAAAAAGCCAAAAATCCTTTTATTAATCCTTGATGGATGGGGTTATAATCCAAATTCATATGGAAATTTATTTATGGAGTTTGGAACTCCAAACATGGATTTATTTAAAAATAAATATCCTTTTACAACATTAATAGCTTCAGGATCTCATTTAGGTATGCCTGATGGTACAGTTGGAAATAGTGAGATTGGACATTTACATATGGGAGTAGGCCGTCGTGTTGTTAGTGACAGAGTACGGATTTTTGAATCTATTAATGACGGTAGTTTTTTTAAGAACCCTGCTTTTAGTAAAACAATCCAACATGTTAAAAAACATAAAACAGATTTGCACATACTTGGTATAATTAGTTTTTATAGTTCACATGGCTCAATTAAATATTTAGAAGCATTAATGGAGCTTTCAAAGAAGAAAAATCTACCAAGAGTATTTTTGCATGGAATGTTAGGAAGAAGGGGGGAAAAACCAGAGGCAGGAGCAATCTATGTCAACAATTTAGAGCATAGAGCTAGTAAACTAGGGAATGTCAAAGTAGTGTCAATCATTGGTAGACATTGGTCTCTTGATAGGGAAGAAAATTGGGATCGGATACAAAAGACGTATAATATGCTCGTGTATGGGATTGGTAGAGAAATAAAAGAACTTTAATATTTTTTTGATTTAAAACTCAGTAAAAATTCGTTTATG
>JBHLKP010000158.1:0-9253 GCA_048886525.1 Candidatus Hodarchaeota archaeon
TACTCAATCCTAGCGCCACTCCTGAAGATTTAGTTCTCGATCTTTATTGCCCAGTAAAGGAGGTATAACACATTCTAGATGATCAAGATTATAAGCTAAAAAAGAGTACATCATCGATACCCGAAGTTATACCTCAAGAAACTCCAATCGAAGAATTAATGAAATACTTACATCTACGAAACTATCTTATGAGTGCAAAAAAGATTCGAGAAGCCTGGAACAGAACTTAAAGCAATAATGTCTCAGAATAATTCACTTGTCGGAAACAAGGAAAAGATATGAATCTATCCTGGTTTCTATTCTTTTTCCACTCCTCACTTTTCACTAGGTTATTACAGTTCTAGTTAAATTCTTCCACTTTTTCTAGAAAGCCAAAAAACTGGCATTACTAGAACTATTATGAAAAACTCAAACCCGGGACTTAATCCATTCAAAGACGTTGTTGTTTTCGGTTTTTGATACACGACCCCATCAACTCGAACGGTTAAATAATCAATCCAATAGGTTCTTACTGTTTCCCAAGTCACAGAAATCCCAAATGTGAAGAAAATTGATGCGTTTTCATCGCTGGGTAGTGTAAAATTGGATTTTTCCAAAGAATATTCAGTCCAACCCTCTTTTACCTCAGTCCAGCCAATTATGGTGAAATCCTCTTCCTGTTTGGTAGCATTCGATGTGGGTTCTTCAGTGCTAATGCTTGCCACCACAGACCACTGATTAACATCTGATGCTATTGATGACCACACCCATCCACTTATGGCTAGTGTATGGTTTGACATGGGTTCACCAATGGTACCAGAGGGAATTGCTGCAAGTAACCAAGCAGTTCCATCATCACCACGCCCATCGAGGGTAAATTTGATAGATTTATTACCCTGTTGAACATGCTCAGGATCCGCTACGATTTCAACCAAAGGATCATCCATTCCTTCTGGAAACCAATACCTAAGTTTATAGGAATAAGAATCGTCAGTGGGAAAAGATCCAGTTGGGTATGTCTCAAATGATTCGATTCCTTCATTTGAAGCAATCACTGGGGTTAGTATAAGAAGTAGACTTATAATAAACGCAATAAATAGTACATTTTTAATTCTCAAAATAAAATACTCTCGTAATGCACTTTAAATTTATTTAAACAGCTTAACTGGAAATATATTCTTATATTTGGTTGAATAATCGGTATTAATAATACTATAGATTAGAACATACTGTTCTGCAAAATTAATCATTTGCACTAATAACGATCAAATAAGATCTGATGTTATACTTTAGAAAGAGAAGCTGTTTGAGATGAAGGAACATATTTTAAGAGTTGCTTTAAACAGCAAATTTTGGCTAAAAAGATCTGAAGGTTATTGATTGATAGCTTTGAGTAAATAGTCCAAAACCGAGAAGAAAGTAGTTGGAGTTGATTATTAAGATAAAAAAAATATGTAATTTGCACAAGAACACAGATTTTTATCATTTGATCTTCCATTCATGTATGGGATCTTTAATGCCAGCTCAATATGTCTTTCTTCCTTCATTGAATAGAGGGAAGGTTATACAAATCATCAGTTTTTGTTTATTCATAATTATTTCAATTTTTCTCTTTTTACAAGGACTAATAAAGAGCATTAAGTTTGAAAACCCCATTACTAAACAACCAGGACTGATTGGATATCTTAGTACAACTTTTGTGATAATCTCAATCCTCCTTAGCTTTAGCGTGTTAATAGCTAGGTATTATAAGTTAAAGTATGGAGATCAAAACGCATTAAACAAAACGGTCTTATTTCACTCAAATAACATTATCCTCATTAAAAAGATTAGAAATAAGGTTATTATAGGAATAGAAAATGTTAAACGAGATCTGAATCTAGAAATTCAAAAATATTATATCGTTAAGAATGATTCTACACCGAAATCTGCTCTAGATTTTTTTCCATCTGAGATAAAACTGGAATTACAAACGAAAATTAAAAGTAAAACAATATTTACTCTAATAGAAATTGCCTATCAGGATCCCACGGAAACTAATCCTACAAAAATATCAAAGAGTCTCAATGTCCCTCCTGCGACCCTTTCAAGAGAGATTAAGAAATTAATCTCCATAAATTACTTAGAAACACACATCTCAGATGCTGTGTTACAAGATACTCGTTTGAAGAACTTTAAAATTACCAAAAAAGGATTTATTTTTCTTCTGAATTTAAAAAATGCTCTTGATTGTACAATAACACATTTTAAAGAAAGAGAAATTCTAAAAAAGCAGTTGATTTCCCTAGAATGAGTCATTGAACACATTTTCTCATCTGAACTCATCTGAACTAGATAGTTCCATTTTTGAAAGGATCTATACTATTAAGAGTAACAAACTGGAAATTACTTCTGTCTTTAAATTACTAAAAAAAGGAGATTCACATGGGAAGTTCAGTTTTAAAAACCATAAAATGGATAATTCCGATAGCAATTTATGTACTAGGACTTGGTTCACTGATCTTTTTAGATCTAGTAACTATACTTGTGCTACCACGCTATGGTTTAGGAGTTCATATAGCTTATGATGTCTATGTAGAAAATAATCGTGCTTACATAGCAGATAATAAAGGTGTGACAATTATGGATATTGATAATCCTACTCAGCCAGAGAAAATTGGTGGATTGTACACCAGTGATGGTGCCTTTAGTGTTATAATTGAAAATGACATTGCGTATGTTGCTAGCGATAGTAATGGATTTATCATTGCTAATATGAGTGATCCTTCCAATGTGAGGGTTATTGGAGAGTATATAGATTGTAAAAGCGCACATGGAGTATGTGTCAATGACTCTTTAGCTTTTATTACTAGTTATTCAGGAGGAGTAACAATTCTCGACATTTCTAATCTAGCTTCACCTTTTAAAATCGGGTCGTATTCTGATGGAGGTCTAGCTTCCCCAATTACTGTTTATGGATATCTTCTATGTTATGGTGATCTTACATCAGGTCTTAAAGTGCTCAATTTGACCGATCCTACTTCCCCCCAGAAGTTACTAACAATTCCTAGTATTAGAGGTGTAAATGACATTTTTATTTACGACGAACTAATGTTCTTATCATGCCATGGTTCGGGTGTACAAATTATCAATCTAAGTACTCAGGTTCCGACATTTATTGGTAGCTACAGTAAAACTGGTGGAGAGGCATATGGCGTTACAGGCAACACAACACACCTTTATGTTGCAGATCTACAACTAGGTACATATTTACTTGATATCACAACCCCTTCACAACCTATTGAAGTTGCGGCTTACAGTAATGCCTGTTCACATGATATCTTTTTTGATGGTTCACAGGTTTACCTTGCAGATCAGGATAAGTATTTAATTATTCTTGATCAATATCTAGATCCTTTATTCTCAGGATTTCCTCTAGATATTACCCTGCAGATTGTTTTAATAGGCTTGACTTTGGTTTATGGAGCTATTTTACCTGTTATGTTGTATAGAAAGCGAAAGAAAAGAGAAAAAACCATTCCTGATATTGAAATATCCTGAAATTAATTACTTTTAATATAATTAGACCCTTAGGCAATCTTTTTTCCAATATAATTGATTTCCCCAAGAATAAAATCCACTTTTCCTTTTGTATAGCGGTAAAGCATACCCTTTTCTTTATGGAGAAGTTCAAAATTTGTAAAATACGCGTCTGCTTCATCATCCGTATGAAATGAATGGAGTGCTGTTTCATTATCCCCGATAGGCAGCGCATATTCTCCTTCCCCTATCTTCTCCCCTCGATTGCCAATTTCTGAATCTTCTGATCCAAAATTAACGAAACACAATCCATTTGGAGCGAGAACTCTTTCAATTTCTTTCATTGCTTTTGAAATGTCCTTCTTTGACATGTGCATAATCGTATTATAGGAATATACAAAAGGGAAACTCCCATCTTCAAACACTAATCTTCTCATGTCGCCCAGGTTGATGTTTAGATCGATATTTAGATTGTTTTTTGTACAGAAATCTTCTGCATTTTTGATTGCGTTTTCGCTAATATCTATTCCAAAGGTTTTATAGCCATATTGGTAGAATAAATAGAGAGGTGGTTGACTTCCGCCAGCACCACAATCAAGTACTTTTCTCTCTAAGTGTGTCTTGTTACATATACGTAAAAATTCATACAAAGGTGTTGCTCGTGAAACAAATTCCATGATATTACTCTCTACTCGTCAATAATTTTAATTTTATTATTTCTTTTCATCATTAATTGATTATACCATCTATTGATAAATTAATATACTTGTGGTCTGCTGCTATGAGTTCCTGCTTAAAAAAATACTTTCATGATATATAATTGCCAAAAAATTGGTAAAAAATATTTATTTAACAATATAAAAGGTAAGAAGATTGTGATTCTTTTTACTGTTTACTTCTACCAATTCTTGATCTTACCACCCTCTCTTTATAGGGTACTTGCTTAATGAAAAGATTTTTCGTTTCAAGTAGATATAGTCTATATTGTCGAAAACCTAAAAAATTGGGTTGAAAAATAAAAATTTATTTCTATTTTGTAGATAATAACTTCTGAGGTCAATTAAATGGATTATGTTAATTTTGGTGTTGTAGGTTGCGGAATGGCTGGATCTTTTCATGTTTTAGGGGTCAAAAATTATCCAAATGCAAAATTAAGATATATCGCGGCATATGATGTTAATGAAAGAAATTTAAAAAGATTTACACGCAGAAATAAATTAAAAGCCTATACAGAGATTGAAGAATTTCTTAAAGATGATGAGATTGAAGCTGTTCTCCTTTCGGTACCTCATTATCTTCATGCACCTCTTACTAAAAAAATAGCTGCAGCAGGTAAGCATGTCATCAAGGTTGAGATATCTTTCTCCTTTTATTATATACTGAAAAACTTAGGGCAAGTACCAATAACAGAAAAGATACCAGGGGGGTTCTTTTTGATATTTGAGGGGGCGATACGCTAACAAGAACCGAATCACTGGCGTAATGTCCTAATTCATCAAAAACAGTACATGTAAACGAAAAATTACCCCAAAATAATCCATCAATATTGAGAGTAATTGATTCACCATCCCACGTCTTATTTTCAATTAAACGACAATCTCGCATAATTATGTAATAAGAAGGATTTTGATCATAAGCATTCCATATAATAGTATGTCCTGTAGTTTCTTGTTCATATTCAACATTATTTTGATGTTCAATAGTTGGTGGGGTGGTATCAAGAACAAATACGCGTTTCAATGTGAATACTTCTATTTCTCCCAAAGAGTTTATTGTGGCAACTCTCCAGTACCAAGATCCATCTGTTAATGAAATATTACTTGAATAACTTTCAAATCCTATTATTTTATCAATAGAAGTTCCAAATAATGGGTCTTTATCAATTTGAAATAAGTAATTGCTAGCTCCTTCTACTTCTTCCCATGTAAATATTGGCCTAGGATTTGAGGTTTTCCAATTTGTTTTAGGAGAGTGTAATGAGAATGATGATAAGTTGTAAAAATAAAGAATTGAAATATGTGAGATTTGAGGAGAGAGGAGTTTATTTGAAGTTCTTAATATGGCCTTCCAAGATAAAAAACGGTTGGGATAGAGAAGAAAGTGGTTAATATTTGGATTAATTGATTCCCAATGAGATCCATTATCAGTGGAAATAAAATATTCGATAGAAGTGTTTTCTAGTACAGAATGTGTTGGAGAAAGGGTCATGTTAATTATTGTCATTAACCTAGAACCAACTATTATTGGTAAAGACTGAGCTATTGAAACCTGCCGAAATTGTCGTACTCGGTTCACATTTACTTCAATAACCTCTAATCCCATTATATCATCAGTAATGAAGGCATAATCACCTAAAACAAAAATATCATAAGTAAAACCAGTAGAATTGTGAGAATAGAGTAAAGAGGGGTTCGTACGATCGGTTACATTTATAATATGAATTCCATCATTTCCATCAGCAACATAAACTGTATTTTCTACTAAAAACAAACTTATAGATTGATGAGATGTATTGTATGAACCAATTCGTTTGGGTAAGGTGGGATCACTGACATTTATGATTTCTAATCCACCCAAGTAATCAGTAGCAACATAAGCATAGGTATCTTTCACCACCACATCATTTCCATAATGATATGTAGTTATAGATCCAATATTTATTGGATTAAACGGATCACTAACGTTATAAATTT
The DNA here is from genome assembly GCA_048886525.1 of Candidatus Hodarchaeota archaeon. GTDB lineage: Archaea > Asgardarchaeota > Heimdallarchaeia > Hodarchaeales > Hodarchaeaceae > Hodarchaeum. Next base: position 6,192 of record JBHLKP010000158.1, read on the forward strand.
GAAGTCCAGCATCTCGATCTGCAATGTAAGCAAGAGACTTGGAAACATAAATACCCCAAGCTAACCCTGGTGTGGGAGCAGACCCTACAAATAATGGATTTAATGGATCAGCAATGTTTAGAATATAAATTCCAGATGCGTTATCCGAAATATATGCAAAATCACCCTTCACAAAAATATCAGTTGTATAATCAAATGCGGGATAATTAGTTACATACAATGGATCATAAGGATTACTGATATCAATGATAGCGACTCCACTGGATCCGTCAGCAACTAAAGCATAGTTACCAACTAAGTCAATTTCATGAGCAGTTCCAACCGTATTACAACTTCCAATAACTCTCAAATCATTAGGATTGGTAATATTCACTATATTTAACCCAGTTATACTGTCCACGACATAAGCTAAATTTTTTTTAATAAAAATCCCTTTTGAAGAGTTATTTAGTAAGATATTGGTAATAGATCTTGGTGGAATGGGATCACTCATAGGAATTACCAACAAACCGATCGTTGAAGATAAGTAAATATGGTTCTCATGTACCCATATATCGATAAATTCCGTACCATAAGGAAACTCACATGTTCCACAATAGATTGGATTACTTGGATTTTGGATGTTAATAGCCATAAAGAGATCAATACCATAGCGTTGTTTGATTTCAAAATTTGAGGTTATGATAAAAACTAGATCTTGATCAACAAAGAGATTCCAATCATCATGTAACCAGTCAGCAGCCATCCATTGGAAATCTGGGATCTCATATTGGCTAATGACAAAAATATTGGGCCAACCACGTAAATCGACGACTTGTAAAGCACAATAATCGTGAGAAATGTAAAGAAAATCGTCTCTAACAAAGAGATCATGACTAAATAAGCCATAAGCGAATGAAAATTTATCATATGTCCAAAAACATTCAGGCGGGTGGTTACCAGGAAAGTATGCCTCTGCATATGGATAAAATTGATCGAAGCCCTCGCTCAAATTATATGTATAAAGAAATCCTGTACCCCTCCTAAAATAATCATAATTTCTTGTCGTTAGGAGAGATCTGGGAGCATAACTAATTGCACACAAGATATCCTTCCAAACAACTAATTTCCCCCAAACTACCATGTCTATCCACCAATAACTTTCAGTCATTTTTATTGGTTCTAGTGATTGTGTCGGATGGGAAATATTGACCCTAAAAACTTGCATGTACACCCCTGAACTCACACAAATGATTAAGGTTTGATTCCAAATAACTGTACTGATAGAAGCTTGTTCACCCCCTTCCCAAATCATATCGTAGAAGCCTCTAATTTTATCAAAAGGTAAATAAGTAATTGACACTGAATTAGGGGAAGTAGGATTTTGAATATCAACAACCCAGATATAGGCTTGCAGTTTCATACTTGAATTAGTACCCAAACCTGATATAAATGCAAAATTCTCAACTATTTTGATTTCCATTCTACTTGTTTGAAGACTTATTTTTTGCTTACAAGATCCTTTTTCAACAATATCACTTGGATTAAAAGTGTCCAAAATTTGAAATTCTACATGATTTAAATCATATGGAAGGACACCAAATACGAGGTTATCTATTACTTGAAAGGATTTATAAGGTTTAGCCCATGGATTGATATCACCTTCATACTTAAAATTTGCACCTTTAGGACTTTGAATTAAACCCGATCCCCAACCACTTGCATCAGTTGAAGATTTATCCATAAAATCGACAGAATCAAAATTCTCTTCGTAAACACTAGTACGACCCTCGACCGTCCCCTTTAAACCTTTTCGGATGATCAAATTATCAAATGCTATATGTGAATTATAAACTCCAAAACCGATATTTCCTGCCTGTATTAGTGGAATTGAAAATTCTCCTCCAAATTTTCCATTTAAATAAATTGTAAAATTTGTATTATCATCAATTACTATCATTACTTCACCACTAGTTGGAAGTGGAGAAAAAAAATGACCAAGTTGATATTCAGGCTCAGGTACACGTACACTATAACGGATCTCGCCATTTTCATAAAAATCTATGAATCTTCTTCCATTAGGATCAGACGTTAACTCAAACGATAATAAAGATAGCCCAGGATACCATTCAAGAACTTCATATTCAAATTGAATCGTAATATCTTGTAAGGGAAAGGTTATATTTGCTGTACATGTTTTCCATTCTTCAAAAGACCAATTTCCTTCAAGTTTCTGATTTTTAATAAACCAATCTCCCTCAATAATTGTGTAGAGAGAAGTATTAAGGAAAAATCCATCTGGAAGAGTGAAATTATCATGAAAGATGAGAGAAGACGTGTTTGTTTCAGACTTTTGATTCAAGGATGAAAATACAAGACCAGAATTAAATTGTAGTTCTGGACAATTTAAGGCTAAAATTAAGATAAAAACAAAAATACTACTTGTACACATGTGTGTTCTTTGAAATTTCATTGAAATAACAAGAAATTTCTATTGATTTCATTGTATAAAAAGCTTCATGTGTAAAAGAACCAACTGAAGTAATTTAAATAAAGAAATCAGGGAGTTATCAGTTGTAAGCTTTCGGTTTAATAGTCCTGTGATATAGCTAATCACTTCATCTTCTTCTTATGCTTAGAAATTATTACTAATAATTTTGTAGGCTGAAATTCTTAATTTTAGGATAAAGGTGATAACATTTATGAATATTAAAAATCTAAATAGAGATTAATGCAATTTAATTGTTCAGAATTTTTTTACTATTTGGTTTAAATACTATTGATTTTCCAAGGGGGGGCTCTTTGAATGAAAAGAATACCAAAGATTTGCATAGATATGGTTAATCCTATATAAAAGGTTTTAACGATCAAAGTTCTGATGTAATACTAAAGAAAGAGTAGCTGTTTGAAATTAAGGAACACCTTTGTTACAACTGCATCAATATCCAAAGATGGCAGATATAGAGATATAAGATACGTTCCCTCTAACGTGGCTATAATATTGAATGCAAGAATTTCAGGATCAAGGTTTGAAGAAATTTGGTTTTTTCTTGAGCTTGTTTGATTTTCTCTGTTAAAAGTGT
>JBHLKP010000159.1:0-9188 GCA_048886525.1 Candidatus Hodarchaeota archaeon
TATGCTAGTACAACCATCAATTCTTGCGCTCTCCCTACCGCAAGACTAGGAATCAATACTTTTCCTCCTCGTTTTATAGTTCTATTAATTATTTTAATCAATTGTATTTCGGCATCTTCTCGTCTAGGCATAGTATCTCGTGGACCTCCGTATGTGGATTCCAGTATTATAGCTTCTAAACGAGGAAACCTTGTATTTGCTCTATCTAACAGTTGAGTAGGGGAGCGTTTACGCTTTCCTTTGAAATCATTTGCAATTGCTAAATTATACTTACCATCTCCAATATGAAGATGCATAATTGATGATCCTAAAATATGCCCCGCTGGTGTCATAGTCAGTCGGATATCATTACTTAGATCTGTGACTTCCCAATATCGTCGTGTAATGGTGTGTAAAATCATTTGTTTGATATTACGCTGACTATATGGAATTAATTTACCTTCTCTTTCTGCTACTTCAATATAATCTTTCTGAAGCAAAGTCATTAATGATAATGTTGCATCATTGGAATAAACAGGACCCCGATAACCCCATTTGTAGAGAAAAGGTACAAGACCACTATGATCAAGATGAGCATGTGTAATAAGAACCGCATCGATATCAGCAATATCAAATTCAGGGATATTAAAATTCGGAAACATTTGATCTGGCTCTCTAGAACCAACATTAATGCCGCAATCTACCAGTATATTTGTTTCCGCTGTTTCAAGAAGTAAACACGATCTACCAATTTCTGAAAATCCTCCTAATCCCGTTAATCTTATGAAAGAATCTGGGATAACCCTTGGACGATGAATTCGCTTTCCAATGTTAATTAGTGCTTGTTTTCTCTTTTCTGACTCAACAGTTAATGTTTTACGAATAGAATTTATCAATTGTGATTGGATTGGAGGAGAACGAACCACTTTAGGACGCCACGATATTTCACGATAAATTTCCCGTAAAGTGGCACCGCTTCGACCAATAACTGCACCAGGTTTCTTTGCCTCAATAATAACTTCTCCTAATTCATCATCGAATATCATATTAGTGATCTCGGCATTTTCAGGAACAATTTCTAACATTCTAGCTTGGGCCTCATCCTTTGCTCGACGAACACTAACATCGGATCTAATGACTATCCTCTTTCGTAAAGATTTAGCTAAACCTTTAACAATATCCCCATCTTCCATCAATACTGTTGGATTCAAAGAATAGAGTACTACAAAGGGTCCCTCGAATACAACTTTCGAAATTTGAGCATTAGGAGGAAGTTCGTGAATAAGGTCAACTTTTAGCTGTTCAATAGCGGTTTCACGACTAAATTGTTTCTGCTTTTTTTTGGCCATTCTGTCACCTTGAATTAAGGAATGATGATTATAGGAAGAAATATATTCTGTTGTTAATTGAATTACGCATTTATCTATCATATGACGGATAGAAATCCAATTTCATTACCCAAGATAGACATATAGATAATGATAATTAGTATGAATAGATTTTTTAGTTAATCAGAAGATAAACTCAATAAATGAATTTAGAAATTTTAAATGGACAATAATCTTACGGAGTTGACTATTTAGTATACAAGAAAAAGTGATATTTCTCTAAACTTAAGTGGAAGAACAACTTTTTCTTAGCATCATTCCTTTGTAGATTCCCACATACTCAGAGTTTAAGAACTTTTTCTTGAGAACTTTATTCATCATTTTGGACATGAACATAAGGATAACATGGAAATGCCAAGCTCAGAGATTCTCGAATCTGTTGTACCAAGATCGATTATTATAGGGAAATCAATTTTAGATAAATTGCCTAATGTAATTCAATCACTGGGAAAAAAACCAAAGATTGTGATTCTTACAGGACCACATACCAAATATATAGCAGGTGAAACAATATACGAGATTATTTCCAACCAAGGATTAGAATCTGAGATGATAATTATTGAAAATTCTTCACTTGATACAGCGAATACTTATGTTGACCAAGTAGAACAATATAATCCTGATATTTTAATTTCAGCTGGAGGAGGAAAGACAATAGATGTAGGGAAATATTGCTTACTTAAAAACTCGCGTAAAATTGAATTTATTTCGGTACCAACAACTACACCTCATGATGGTATTGCTTCTCCCTTTATTTTTTTAAATGATCCAACAGAGAAGTATATCGGTGAATGTCGTACACCGGCTGCAATTTTAGCCGATGTTGATATCATACTTCAACATCCAGATTTAATTAGATATCTAGCAGCAGGAGTGGGGGATACGGTTGGTAAAATTACAGCCATTTGGGATTGGAAATATGCATGGAGAATGAAATCTGAAAGATTCTCAAGATTTGTTGGTGGAGTTTTGGAAAATGCCGACACTCTATTTCAAACCCAAGTTTCAGAGGCATTGATTGACCCTGAATACGCGATTCAGGTTGTACTGAAAGCTCTCCTTATTGCGGGTGTTCTCATGGGTACCTCAAACGACATACGTGTTGGTTATGGTTCAGAACATATGGTCTCTGCTGCTTTGCATTCAGAGGTTCCTAATACAAAAATGTTACATGGAGAACGTATTGCTATTAGTACTATTCTTATGGCACGTTTACAAGGTCAAAATTATAAACGTATTATCGAAATTTTATCAAAGCTTGGCTGTCCAACCAATATTCATGATTTAGAATATAAAATCCCTAGTGAAGCTCTAATACGAGCTCTTCAAAAAGCTCATAATGTAACTTCCATGTACACAATCCTTGGCCGCACGGGATTAACAGAGATTGCAGCTTGGAATTTAGTAAGAGAAACTGGTGTTATCAGTTAATTAAAAGAAATTTTTCGTCATATTAATTTTAACCGATAAATCGAATTTTTGAATTTACTCATTTTTATCCGCTTTTAGAAATTAAAAATGGTTGAAATAACTGAAAATTACTTATATGTATCATTAATAAATCCTCAATATAAATCCTCAAAAAAGCAATAGTTTTCAAATTCAAGTTAGATTTGATTGTTAGAAGGTTTGAATAAGCAATAGCAATACATCACAAAGTATCAACTCAATTATACATTCGTTAAAGGCAGTATTGTCTAGTTTCCTTTATAAACTTCCAAAAGAAGAACTTCATGAATGGGACTGCTCATGATAAATAACTCTGAACGACCAGTCGTAGGTATAATACTCAGTAGTTTTACAGATGCAGGCCCACAGGTTGTGTATAATTCCGCTAAAGAACACGTTTCCGACGACGCAGCACTTAATCTTTCTATCAGAATTATGACCGTTATAGGGGAGGAGATTAGTAGCGAACTTTATGGACCTCTTCCAGTTCCTTCAAATGAAGCCTATCTTTGTCTTGCTTATGTATTTAGGGTTCGTTCGACCTATACGGTTGACCCACGCCTAACTGAAAGGCCAACCGTTATCAGTATTATTTTTAAACGAGTCTTCAAACGTGAAATATCACGAGCACATGGACTTATCTTATCTTATCTTTTTCAGGTGACTAAAGAATTCGAGAGCGAGGATGATCTTAAAACCGCTAGAGTAGCTGAAATTCATAATCGTTTATCAGCATTAATCTCAACAAATCCAGTAAGAATATTCATTGTCGAGGAAGATGATATAAAGGAACACACTGGGAGTTTAAATGTTCCAACAGATGCATTTGCATTAGCAGACACTCAAAAGAATATTATTTATATTATATTTGAGCATTATCTCTCCCCTCTTCGAAGACGTCAAATTGGAACATTAGTTGATTCTCTTAATGAGAAATATTATCGTCGAAGGATGACTAAAAGAATTGTTGATTCTGAAGATGAAGCGACTCGCCTTCTCAATTTTTATGGTTTGAAACATAGATACCAATATTAGATGATAACGATGAATCTCGAATCAGCGTATGGAATTGAACTTGACAGTCTTACAGACTTGGTTAGGTTAGTATCAAGTTCTAGTCCTGAACGTCCCTCAACCATTTTCAAATGGTTTGAAAACGAGAATGAAAAGCAAGTATATTACGGATCTTTTGCAATTTTCCCAGGATACTATGACTTTAGAGCTTTACCAGTTCTGTTTTACGTAATTTTAGAAAAGTCAGCAGAGGAAAAGGAACATTCTCTAGTTAGATACGATTTACAAGCAAAAAATAATCAAATTACATTCCTAAACTATATAGTTGAAAAAGATTTGGAAAATGTACATACAGGATTAGTTAGGTTTATCCCCATAGTAAAATTGAAAAAAGCCCCGAAAATCTTCACGAAATTAATATGAGAGGATAACTTGTGCTTAATGAAGGGGATATTGTACAAATTTCGGAATTAAGTTCTTTTAATGCCAAATCTTGGATAGTTACGCTAAAAAAGGATGCAGAATTGTCGACTCATTTGGGAAAAGTTATTCACAACGAAGTTATAGGACATAAATATGGTGATGTATTTTCCTTAACAAAAGGTCAGGTAATAATTACTTATCCTACCCCAAGAAATTTCTTACGTCATTTTAGCTTGAAAACACAAATTCTTTACGAAGACGATTGTGTAATAGCATGTAGCCTTGCAGGCGTTGGATCTGGCATGAAAGTTGGTGAAGCAGGTACAGGTTCTGGCGCTCTGACTTCTTTCCTTGCATATCATGTTCAGCCGAATGGAAAAGTATTCTCTTTTGATATAAATCCCGATCATCTTGACAATGCTCGTAAGAATTTAGAATCTACGATGTTATCAGAATATGTTCATTTTTCAGTACATGACATTCGAAAACCTATAGATCTTAAAGATTTAGACGCGTTTTTCTTAGATTTTTCCGCTCCATTTGAAGCTATCGATAATCTTGTCCCAGTTATAAAAGGAGGGGGGCATTTAGTTTGTTTTGTACCGAATTGGAGTCAAGTTGAAAAAACTGTTCACAAAATAAACAATAATCCTCATTTTGTGCTTTCGAATGTATTCGAAATCACACGTCGTAATTTTATCGTGAATCCAGAGAAACATATAATGAGACCTGTTTTTCGTGACCTCGTGTATTCTGGAATACTAATTCATTCCATTAGGATTAATCTGGTGAAAGAATGATAAGAATTCCTAAAGATGCCTATACAAAGTTTGTACGCTTTGCATTGGAAAATGCTAATCCTTATGATCATAAAAATTGGAAAGAGTGTATTGGATTAATACTAGGAAGAATTTTAAAAGATGAAAGTATTAATGTTACAGATATTGTGCCAATTGGAGTAGGTTCAGCAATTTTTGTTGATATTACTGATTTTACACAAGTCTTCTCCTTGATTTCTTCCTCTCGAATCGATCAGGGGGAAGTAATTGTAGGGTGGGCTCACACTCATCCTGGTTTAGGCCTTTTTTTATCAAGTACAGACATTCAAACTCAGCAATCTTATCAAAGAATGCACCCTAAAGCTTTTGCTCTTGTTCTTGATCCGACAAAGATAGAAAATGATTATTCTGGATTTAATATCTATCGCCTCGATTCGACTCTATCACAACCGCAAATAGTTGAATATGAGTTTGATGAAAAGTTTAATTATCAAACTATAAAGAATAAAATCACTACTGATTTATATCTGATTCCAGCAATTCCACGGATCGTGAGCACTGAAACTTCCGTTTCATGGAAAAATATAACATTAAAAATTGATGGCCCTTCTGAATGTACGCTAAATAAACCATTTGATGTTAAAATATCCATTTATTTACCTTTTCGTCAATTTGTACGAGTTGAATATCAAATAATAACGGATGATTTAACTAATAATTTGATTTCATCAAAACTCACATCACAAAATCATTTTTTTCATGAAACAATCACTTCAGGGACTCTTGGAATATATAATCTTGATCCAATGAAGAAAGGAAGAACTAATTTTACTCTTACAGATTTATACTTATCAGATTATAAAGATCATCACCAAAAAATGCCTGAAATAGGATTAAAAACAAATATCGAGTAATAATAAGTGAGCTCTTTTAGTTTTTAAATGCCTATACCTTTGTATTTTCGGTTACCATATAGTCCTAGGCTTACTAAGGTGATAAAGATAAATACAACACCATAGAATGCATATAAGATAATGTAAGGAGGAGAATCATAGTTTCTTACTAGTTCAAAAGTAATATTTTCATGATAGAACACATCTACAGCTTCATCAACAGAAGCTGTTGAATAAATCTGACATAATGTTCTGAAAGAGAATTTATATGTACCTGTGCTTGGTAATACCAGCTTAAAAAGGATAACTTCAGATTTTGAGGAGTTTGGAGGTAAAACAACATCTGCTGGTTGTTCATATCTATATTCTGAATAACCTAAAGACCCATTAAAAGTGTCCATTCCTGTTGATACAACTTCATAAACATCTACAGAAAAATGCCAGATGACAATATTGTAGGATGAAAGCATGAATGTAGAATAAGTAGCATTAACTCTCATTATTGAATTATTTTTTAATCGTGGGAGTGGATTTTGTTCCTCGAAATTCTCTGATTGAGGAGTTTCAGGAACCAATTCACTAAGTCTTACAAATTTACCCTTGTATAGTATCTCAATATTTACCTTTTGTATAACTAATAAATCTGATCCAGCTGTAACTTTATTGAGTGATGCGGGGATAGCAGTAGAAGAGTGACTGCTAGTAAATCCAGTTAAAATTATGGTTATTAAGAGAAATACAATAAAATTAGTTAATAATTTTGACAATCAAGGATCCGACCTAATGAATCTTCGCTAGTACAGTGATTTTATTTTAAACGACAATATTGCTTCTTTTTAAAATTATCTATAACTTTTTTCAAAGTAGCAAATACTGCTTTTACGATCATCCAATAAAAGATTTAGAAGTCAAGTTTCATTACAGGGTAGTCCTGTTTTAGTAATTCTTCAATTACATTCCGAACGGCTATCTGTGTCTCTCTGATTTCTTCAAGGTCAAAGAATTTACTTAATTCTTTCTCTATTAATTGCTCTGGATCTTTTTGATCCTGTGATAAAATCATAAATATTTCTCTTTCTATCATACCCCGAGAAAATTTCTCCTTGATTAGATCGAAAATTATCTCATGTGCAATCAGAATTTCTAGCTGACGTGGTGAAATTCTATCAATTACTTCCTCTGTAATCACAAATACTGAGAAAGATTCTTTCGCTTGATTCATTGAATTCAGGAAAAAAATTGGTATGATTATGGGCTCAAAACGATTTTCTTGGCTTGTTTGAAAAAGATACGGTTCAACACTAATACGGTATTTCTTGGCAATTTGCTGTGAATATTCCTTTAGATTAGATTGAATGGTAGCTAATGCATTTTTTGCTATTCGAAACTCTTTTAAATTCCATTTTCTTTCAGTTTTGATTCTATCGTTAATAGTAGTGGAAGGAATTATCTGCGCTCCAATTTTTATTTTCATTCTAAGCTGTGTTTCAATCTTTTCCGTGAAATCTTCATACGGTATTACTTCTCGCTTCTTATAAATTACTGAGTGAAGACGTTTAATATCATTAAAAGCTTCAATCTCTGCTGTAGAAACTGTCTTATTCTCAGATAATACATACTTTAATACAGCTGAAAAATATTCCATTGCAATTTGTATTCCAATAGAATCTAAAGATTGAAATATAGGAATAGAAAAAACAATAATGAGAAAGGATTCTTCATTTCGATGATTTAATTGAAAATAAAATGGACTGATCTTTTTATTCTCACGTTGGATAAGTCCATTTACACCAACAAATCTAACTTGGTCTATTAAATCTAATAATCCTTCATATTTAATGGTAACCTTTTCAAATTCCCCAGTCATCCACTCTTCAACTGTTAAACGAAACTGAAATTCTTGACTCGGAGAGGTTATGTTTTTGAGTGAACTCATTTGATAGAGGGCAACCTTTTAGTAAAATAAAAAATTTTGCTTGTGATTAATAGCGTTTACTCGCATGTTTATAGGATATATAAAATATCACTAAAAAGATTGTAAAAGCAAGTATAATTGCAGATGAACGACTTATTCTTTCAAATGCACCTGGTAGAAAATTGACAGCTTGAAAAATTACAAGAGTGATCCAACCTGTAATACTAGTCGTTTCTCTAGTTACAAGCCCCTTCCAATACCGGATAATAAGAACGAAAACCCCAACAATTACAGCACCAATATGAATCCAGCGTAAGAATTCACCAAAATATAAAGGATAAAGTAAATATAGAGATTCAAGAATTAGAAAAGAAATAATTGATAGTATAGTAATAATGGGGCCTGGAACTGTAACAGTATGATCAACTTGCTGAGCTCCTTCATATATTAAGTAAAAAACACCTCCAATTGTAGCACAGTCCGCTAAAATCAACGCTGACATGTAAAACACATCAATTTGATCATTCCACATGCTTAATAAATCAAAAAAGAATCCAATTATACCTGATTGTCCACTAAGAGAATTATATCCAAAATAAAATCCTAAAACTACTAGGAAGGGAAGAGGTAAATACAAGAGAGTCAGTATTATTGTTTTACGTTGAGTAGAGATTAATTTTCCTTCCTCACGCCAATTAAGCAGATAAATTGCAATGAAATATCCTCCAAAAAGAGAAATAATCGGGATTAATAACGGAGTTACGAAAATTACACCGATTATAAAATTAAAGCCGTAAAAAGCCTTTATTGTTGTAGGTAAGCGCCAAACTTCTCGCCCAAACATTTCATAAGCATCCCCGATTTGGTACCTTCGTCCAATTGTCCAAAAGAAAAATGGAACAGCCATGATTAAGGGGCCTATTACATAAACAATAAAATTTGATAATGTTTCATCAAGAAACGAAATGAAGCTTCCGCTAAAAGTTAATGCTAACAAATAAAAATAAATCGGTATTAGAAAAAACTGTAGAATTACGATTAATCTACCGTAATGAATATATGTATCGTAATTATCACTCAATTTTGATTCTACTCCTATTAACTATCGATTATTGAAAATGTATTGAATTTCTCTGTTTAAAAATCTACCTCTCTCGGCCCTTAAGATTAGCAAGGAGGAACCAATTTTAAGAGGTCAACCAATTAAAGCCCTCATAAATCGTAAAATGTCTCTTTGGGAGAATTATAGCATGGTTGAAGCAGCTGACAAAGAAAAATTTCCATATAAGTCCGAATATTATCATCTAATTAAGGGAAAAACGATCTCTCGCCGAGGAAGATGGTGGAC
>JBHLKP010000160.1:0-9150 GCA_048886525.1 Candidatus Hodarchaeota archaeon
AAATTCACTGCATGCGCAGGCCGAAGTCCCCATAGATTTTCACGGGAAACAACAAAAAAATACGAAGAAGCACGAGAAAAAACTTCAAAATTTATCAATGCAAACGATCCAGCAGAAATAGTATGGACACGTAATACTACAGAGGCGTTGAACATTGGTAGTGGAGTATTGAAGTTAGATGGAACTGAAACTATAATTTGCACCTCTGATAGCCATAATAGTAACATCGTTAAATGGATGTTCCTTGAAAATAATAATAAAGCTAAATTAAAAGTACTAAAAACAGGAATGGATGGATTATGCGATAAGAAATGCTTAATAGAGGCTATTGAGGATTGTGATGAAGGAAAGTTTCTTGTTACCTTAGCACATGTGAGTAATGTTAGTGCAGCAATAATAAATGTGAAAGAAATTGCTAAAATAGTTCATGAGAGAGAGGGGATATTTCAACTAGACGCTGCCCAGAGTTTTCCTCATCAACCCATAGATGTGAAAGAAATGGGTATAGATCTGATGGGTGTTTCAATGCACAAAGCTTGTGGCCCAACTGGTATGGGATTCTTATATGGAAGATATGAAATCTTAGAAAAATTAAATCCATTAATTTTAGGTGGAGAAACGGTTTCTGATGTAATGATTCCAAATGTAATTAAACTGTTACCTCCTCCTGCAAAATTTGAAGCAGGACTTCAGAATTATGCGGGAACTATTGCGAGTGGCGCCACTATTGATTATTTAAATTCTCTTGGGATTGAAAATATTCAGTCATATGAACATAAATTGAGTGAAGCATTAATAACGGGATTGAAAAATTTTGGCGATCGAGTTTCTGTTATTGGCCCAAAAGATTCGAAAGAACGAGCTGCATTAGCCGCTATTAATCTCAAAGAGACCAATCCTCATGAAGTAGCTATTCTAATGGATGATATGTATAATATTGCGTTGCGATCAGGTTATCACTGTACCCATGCCTATCATCATAATCTAGATTTGGATCAAGGAACTTTAAGACCTTCCTGGTACCTCTATAACACTATTGATGAAATTAAGATATTCTTAGAAGCTCTAGAGGAATTACTTGACACACTAGGATAAAACAGCTATTTTTTTGTGTTAGATCATTAATAGAGAGGAAAGAACATGTCAATTAAGAGTATGGTTACAGCAAGAAGACTTATAATGTTTACATTACAAGATTTAGGTGAAGCAACAACTGAAGAGTTAATTGCTGAAGCTGAAATACTTGGAATAGCTGAATGTCGTGATAGAATCCCTAGTGCTATAGCTGATCTAAATGAAGAAGGATTACTCAACAGAAAGCTATCCAAAGAAAAAAAAGCTATAGTTTGGAGTTTATCAGAAAAATTCGATGAGTCTTTACTTCAGATGTAGGAGGGAGAGGAAAATCAATGATGTTAAATGTGATTATTAAAGGTAAAATAAATCTTTTTCTCTGTCTTCAACCTGAAACAGGGCCTTTACAATCTCAAGAACTGTAAATCGGCATGTTTGACATAGACCAATTTTCAAATCCCCAAAATTCTTTGATTTTAATGTATAATTTGTAATTCCAGTCTTAAATTTGATTGCTTCACTAGTAAAGGCCATATAATATTCTTTATCTGGTAGTATGGTTGATCTAAGACTATAGAATTCTTCATCTTGGTGTTTTCCACAAAACCAACATTGTATTATTGTCTGACGTTTTTCAAGCATGTTTTCGACGTCTTCTAGTGATTGAGGCATAAATGTCCAGAAGAATTTCCGCTCTTTTGAATCCATAAATAATAAAACTCTATTTGTTTCAAATATCTAGTTTAGCTATCATATGTTTGAAATATGAGTTATTTAATCTGATTTGAAATTAAAAATAATTTTTCAGATATTAATCATGTAAATGCTAAAAGGTGTTTATTCCCAATATGGACATTCTTAAGATGTTTTTTTGCTATTAGGAAGCACTTATTTACCTGATTTTTCGATGTAATAGGTAAATCACTTAAAAACGAATCGGGATGAAAAACTAATAGTGAGTAAGGGATATTTTCATCAAGCTCTCCTAAAAATTTCGCTATTTGTCCAACTTCAACACTATCAATATATCCAGGAATAAGCAGGGTTGTCGCCGTTAACACGGGTTCCTCTCTTTTATTGTAAAATTTGTCAAAACATACTTTAAAGTTTTTAAAGGACTGTTTATTTGAAACTCCACTTAATAATCGAGAAAGAGTTTGATTAAAATATTTAAGATCGAATTTAGCGTTACCACCTGTATCAAGAGAAAGTTTAACAGCATTTTGAACTAATTTGGGATTACCTGCTCCATTCCATTCCCAACAGACACGTATAATCCGATTCTCGAACTCTGTTATTGCTTTTTTACTTGCTCTTAAAGCCCAAGGGAGTTGAGGTTCTGGAGAACCACCAAACCAACAAATACAAGAGATTCGTTTATTATCATTTATCTTATTTGAGAATTTTTCAAATGTATATTTCTCTGCAGTATTTAAATTTCGATGCTGGTCATTCTGACATCCTAAGCAAAAAAAATTACATCCATAGAGAAAACAAGCCAAATTATAGTATCCATATTCAGCTTCTGCTTTGTAGGAAATGTGAGGATATCCCGCTGATGTACCTGCAGGACAAAAATAAGAGCTGCAGCAATTTGTTGGAAGAGGATCCAGATAAGTATGGAGTAATGCTTGGTTCTTACCTGCAACAATCCTAAGTTGTCCTTCAATATTTGTCCATATTCCACAATACCCTATTCCCCCTAATTTAATACTACATTTATTTGCACAAATGTTGCATTTTCTCCCAGATTCATCTCTAGGTATTTCTAAAGGTAATTTCCAAATATTTCGGGCGTTATTCATTGAAATAATAGATAATTCAATGGATTTATCAGGGTATTTTCTAATACATTCTGGACAGATTCCAATATACTTAGAATAAATCGTTTTTTGAGAGAAACATATCTGACATTTTTGGTGTAAGGTTTTCATTATATAGTCACAAAGAATTTATTCAAATCATTAATGAAACTAAGTTTGTAAATGCTTTTTCAACATTTTGTCCAGTTAATGCACTAGTGAGAAAGTGAGAACCGATGTAGGGATGCTGTTCTAAGAATTGTATAATTTCATCTGTTGTAACAGCTCTTAGATTTGATAAATCTATTTTGTTTCCAAGGAGAATCAAAGGTATTTCTCCAGTAACTTTATGAATGTCCTCTATCCATGTGTGTAGACTATCTAATGTTTTCGGTACAGTTATATCAAAAACTAAAATAGCCCCTTGTGCTTTTGAGAAGAATTTCATCCTAAAATCCCTAAATAATTGCTGTCCAGCTATATCCCATATTTGAAGGCTTATTTTTTGGTGCTCAAAAACCAAATCCTTTGAAAAGATGGTTACTCCAATAGTAGCTTTATAATCTCCTGAAAAAGCTCCTGTTATAAAGCGGTTAATTAGTGTAGTTTTGCCAACAGCGCCCTCTCCAGCTAAAATGATTTTTATGTTCACTGTGTTGCCCTCATATAGGTTTAAATTGTTTTAATTAATATCCCATTTTGTTATAGTATTAATCAAATGGTACCATCATATGAATTAGGCTCTTAAATGCGTCATCCACATTAACACCTGTTACTGCAGAAGTTAAGAAGTAAGAAGGTATATGATTATCTTTTTGAAATGAATCTATTAATTCCGTTGAAACATTCCGTAGTTCTTTAAGATCTACTTTATTTCCAATTAAAACTATAGGGATGGAGCCAGCAATCTCATAAATATCTGAAACCCAAGTATGAAGATCATTCAAAGTTTGGGGAACAGTAAGGTCAAAAATAAGAAGACATCCTCGTGCATTAGAGAAAAATCTTTTTCTGAAGGCTCTAAATAGCTCTTGTCCAGCAATATCCCAAATTTGTAATTTTATTAGATGAGTTTTATCTTCTTTGTTTAATATGAGTTCTTTTGATAGGATATCTACTCCTATTGTAGCTTTGTATTCTCCTGCAAATGGTCCACTCACAAACCGATTCATCAAAGTAGTTTTTCCAACGGCGCCAGCACCAGCAAGAATAATTTTAAATTTCCATACACCGTCTTCAATTTCAGCAGACATTTTAAAACAAACCGATAATCGAAAAAACCAATAACTTCTTCTTAAATTAAAGAATATTGTGATAATCCTGAGTTTATTATTATTTAATAAAGCTTTGTTAGTCAAAATATTTTTAGATTATTTGCCTTTCTGAAGGCGTTCTGCTAAAAATTCTGGCAATCCTATATCAAGAATCCTTGATTGAACTTCATCAATGTCATAGTCCACTCTACAAATTTTGGCTGATTTATTTTCCATATCCACTACTGCATAACTTGCTCGCGAATCATTATCTCGTGGTTGGCCGATGCTTCCTGGATTACACATGAGATATTCTTGTCCCGATTCAGAAATCATTTTATCTACAAACGGAATATGTGTATGTCCAAGGAATAGCATTCCTAGTTCAAATAGTTCCATAAAAGGAAATAAGTCCTTTTGTTGAGGTGTATTTGGCAATATATACTCATCTAACGGATATTCTGGGGATCCGTGGATAATTGCTATTTGAATATTGAAAGGTTTATGCATGTATGTCCGTGAATTTGGCAATTGATATAAAAAAGCCTTTTCTTCTTGAGAAAGAACCTCAACTTGCCATTTTATAGCAGATTGAGCATGGGTATTGAATTTCCTAATATAGTTATCAAAATTTGCTATATCTCGACCTCCTCCTCCTACAGCGTGATCGTGGTTACCTTTTGTCACGAGAGTTATTTTTTCCTCTGCTAGTACTCGATCAATGGTTTCTGAAGGATTAGGGCCATACCCGACTATATCTCCTGGGGATATAAGCTCATTTACCTCTGGAAATTGTTCTTTGATGTCTTTTAAGACTGCCTCCAATGCTATGATATTTGCGTGAATATCTGATATGACTGCTAATGTATAAGACATAAATTTTCACAGTTTAGATTACTGATATGATGACGAGTGTGATTTTATAATGGGTGAATGATTATAGGTACAGTGATAAATGTTATTCGCAGAAAGTAAGTTTAAATAACGATCTTCCCTGATGCCATTTAATACTTTTTCCCTATTTCCAAGAATAAAAATAATTATCATAATCATTAAAGGGGAATAAAAAGTGCCTTTCACACCATTCCATTGGGGTCTTAGCTTTCTTATACAAGCGTGTTTTATGTTTTTAGATCCATTAGCCTTGTTTATAGGAAGCATAATTCCTGATATTGAGGGAATAACAGCCATATTTCTATTTCCAGAGTTAAATCTACCATTACATGGTTCGTTTCATTCTTTTTTAGGTGCCTTCTTACTAGGGATTCTTGTTGGGGTAGGATCTTGGTTTTGGTTTTCCTATTTATTGCAATATATAATTGAAAGACTTCAAATAGAATTATCCTTCCTTCTTCCAACGTTTTCTTTAAGGTGTTCTCTCATTAGTAGCTTCATAGGAACCTTTTCACATATTATTCTTGATTCCTTTCTCTATGAAGACATGAATCCTTGGTATCCCACGACAAATATCGGTAATCCTTTATTATATATGGTAGAAAGCAGTGTCATATATGCCTTCTGTATTCTTTGCTTCCTAGTTGGTATGTTTATTATAATTATAAGGATGCTATTATACAAGAAATGATAGTGCTAGTTTTGTTTAAGTTCAAAGACAAATTCAATTAAATCTTTCAAAGTTGATACATGAAATATTTCGACCCCTACATTTCGGTAATAGCTTACTACTGAATCTCCAGTATCCCAGCGGTTCATATTCTCGGGATTTAAAACCATTACTCGTTTAGTTTTTAGAACAATTTGGTGCATTAATTCTGCGCTTATAGGTTTTCCATGGTTGCCATATCCTCGCCAAGCTCCTTCATTATCTCTACAATCTCCTAAAATTAGAACGCTTGTACGACGATTCAATGGTCGATACTTTATTAGGTAGAAGAAATCTTCTAAAGATGATTGATAATCACTATGTATTCTCCGACGTCTAATAGTTTTCTTCCAAGATTGTTGGCGTTCCTCTAATGCGCGATTTATTGTTTTTTTCTTCAGAGCTTCTGTTACATTGACCATTGTGTTATCAAATTCGAAGATCCTAATCTTTTTAAAAACTGATCTTGCTGCAAATGAAATAACAAAGAACCATTCAGCTACCCAGCGAGTAGATCCGCTTACATCATTAAGAATTATAATTTCGGGGTCCTGAATTCTTTTTCTTTTTTGTACAAGATCAATGCAAACACCATTATTAGCTAAATTTTTCCTAAAAGTTCTGCGAAAGTCTAATCTCCCTCTTTTTGCTTTTTTTCTCCGTTGTCTCTCTCTTGATGCTAGAATTCGACCAATTTCTAAAAGTTGATCCTTAACGTTTGCTACTTGCAATGAAAGGAAATTAAGATCTTGGTATAAGAAAGGTTTGGTAGATGACATTCTCTCAGGTTTTTCTTGAGGAAATATGGGATCAATTTCTATCTCATTCCCCTCCCCTATCTTTTGAACACGTTTGACTAACCCTTGTTCAAATATTTGAATATTAGCTGCAACACGAAGGGTTTGTATGGGAATATTTTGCCTTTGAGAAGGGGTTAATCCTTTAATGGGAATGGGAACTCCAAAAGCTAATCTAAATGTCCTTTGTATATTTTGCTGAATATCCCGAAGTTCATTTAACATTAAACTTCCTCCCGAGACGGCACTCCTTCCTGTATTTACTCGAGCTAATATAGATTCAATTGCTTGGTTTATATCACCTTCTATGATTTTTTTGCCAAGTTCCCAGTCGATTTCTCTATAATTTCTTTGAAGCTTCTCAAAAAATCGATCTTTTGCTCTTTCAAATTCCTCTTGGGAGTTTTGAAATTGTTTATCTATTTTTTCGTGATTATCTTTTTGTTTAATCCCAAAGAATGCGTTAAAACATTCATTAAAAACGTGTAAATCTTCTTTCCTTTTTACAACTCCTACTTTTAATCCAAGTCGTATTAGCTCTTTATCTTTAAGGCCTAATATTTGATATGTTTTTTGAGCAATAATAGTTTCATCTGGTGAAATAGGAAGTCCAAAATATCGTAACATTGACATAAAATCAAGAACAACTGACATAAATTTCTCACTTAATTCTTTATTCTGTTCCTAATCTTATAATTTCTTTTAACTGGCTTTCTAATCGTTGAATGTCTTCCTGGTATTTGAGAAGAACAGGAAGGGTCTGAGCAAGGGTTTTATCATCAATATGTACTTTTCCTAGATGAATAAGAGCTTTAGCCCAATCTATTGCCTCTGCAATAGAAGGAGTTTTCCGTAAATCGTATCTTCGAATTTCACTGACTATTCCAGCAATACTTTTAAGTAAAGGACTGTCAAAATCTATTCCTGTATGAGTAGCGAGAATTTTACGTTCTCTATCTGGTGAAGGAAAATCAATATACAAATAAAGACAGCGTCTTCTAAGTGGTTCAGATAAATCTCTACTAGAATTACTTGTCAAGACAACTATTTGTTGATCATTTTGTGCTTTAAAAGTTCCTAATTCTGGTATGGTTATTTGCCTTTCACCAAGAGCTTCTAATAAAAATGCCTCAAATTCTTCATCACTTTTATCAATTTCATCAATCAACAGCACATTCGGTTCGTTATTAATGAAAGAATGAAAAAGTGGTCGTTCTATGAAAAACTCTTGAGAAAAAATATCTTCCAGATTAAGGGGATTCATTGGTGATTGTTTTTGCCTAGCTAGCTCAATATGTAATAATTGCCTTTTATAATCAAATTCTCCAATCACACTCTCAAATGTAACTCCCTCATAACATTGAATTCGGAAAAGAGGCCAGTTTAAAGCTTTAGCGATTGCTATTGCGACACTAGTTTTACCTGTCCCTGCAGGCCCTTCGATCAATATAGGCCTGTTTAACTTTAAGGCCAATTCTAGAGTAATATCAATTTCACGAGTAGAAATGTAATTCTGATCTTCTAATTTGATATCCATTAAACTTGTCACCTATTACTACGACACTAAAGTTATTACAATTTACTGTTAAAGAATTATTGCTAGTTTAATCTTGAAAGTGTGCTATTACTGGATTTAGGGAAACTTAGATTATTTTAATGTTTTTCTCAGAATTATAAATAAAATAATCGCAAAATAAAAAATAAAAGGATTTAAAGAAGTATTTCTAGGATTAAAAACATCAATGAATATGGAAGAGGTAACTGATCGACCAAATAGATCATAAACGGAACATGTGAAATTATAAAAGCCAATTTCAGGTATGAAATCTGAAAAGATAATATCATTACCAAGCCATTCACTTTGTTTAATTATTGATCCATTCATTTTTACTTGATAATAATTTGGATATTCTGAAAAACCCCGCCATTTGATAGTGAATGTTTCATTAGGTAATACATTGAATAAAGAATTATCAGAAGGAAATAGAATTGGTTCACTTATGATAGGGTAAGAACCATTATCAAGAGGTGCTGTTCCGTGTGAAACTTCAAAACCATCAGGAAAATTATCATTATCACTATCATTTCGATCTGGTCTTGTTCCTATTTTCCACTCTTGGTAATTATCTATTTGATCCTTATCTAAATCTTCTTTTGAATCATCCTTAGTAGCATTTAACCCAAACCGATATTCAAACCAATTCGGAATTTGATCTTGGTCTGGGTCATTAAAATCAAACCGATATGCATTTGTAGGAAATCTAAATTCATCCGTTTGGTTTTCGAGTGCCATAACATAATAATTATGATCATCAACAGGCAAATCATTGGTATTAAACCCAAATATTCTCATCCAAGATAGATCTCCATAGTCCATAATTGATCGTTCTGCAGACCCATACCAATCAAATGGGATATTTCCATCTTCATCATGCTCTCCTCCGAATAAATGACCCAATTCGTGAACGAAAATCAATTGTCTTGTAGTCCAAGTCGCAGGCTGTTCATGTGCAATTATTAGAGCGTTACCAAAAATTGCATTAACATGATTGTTTCCAGAGTTATAAGATTTTTGATAAATCACAAGAATGTCATATCCATTCGTATTCAATAAAGGATCA
>JBHLKP010000161.1:0-9119 GCA_048886525.1 Candidatus Hodarchaeota archaeon
GGAATTTGATTTTCGTTAGCAAATTTCAATACTTCTTTTACATCGTTTTTGTCCTTTGGATAAACCACACAAGTTGGCATGATTCTATAAACACTTGCATCTGTGCTATAGAAATAACGAGTTATTTCACTCGCAGATACATCTCCTTTGATTTGTTCTTTTAACGTGTTTTCAACAATTTCTGGTTTGAGGCTACTAACAGTCATTTTAACAACCTAATTTCTTTATGAAATAAGCGGGATTGTTTTATTTACTTTCTTGTTTACTTTGAAATTACGCTTAAAAAATCTAGCTCACCGAAATTAGTACTTCGTAATTATCTATTATTTATCAGAGTAAGTTATTGAAAAATTTAAACACATATTCAAATTGCCAAAATAAAATCGAATTAAGTTGAATTGAAATTACAAATAAACTACAATGTAAAACTATCTTATATGTAAGAATATAAGTATTATTCGAGAAGAATTATATAGAACCAAAGAATTATATAAAAGGCTAGTGAAGGTGGATATCCCTGTACCAACCATTTGAATCAGATGAAGTCACTCTTACTTCTCCGACTGCTGCTCTTTCACATATCAAACCTGGAGATCGTATATTCATTGGAACTGGATGTGCTGAACCTCGTCTTTTACTTCTCCATCTGTCAAATATGGAAATACAAACAGAAGATAACGAGATTTATCATGTAAATTCTTACGGCCCAGCACCTTATGTAAAAGAACAATTTGTGAAAAGATTTCGTTATAATAGTATATTTATTACAGATAATATACGTCAAGCTGTAAGAGAAGGTAGAGCAGATTATACACCTATCTCTTCAAGGAAGGTTCCTGATCTTTTTCGTAAAAATGTTATACCTATTGATGTAGCACTTATTCAAACCTCTCTTCCAGATAAATCGGGTTATGTAAGTCTAGGTATAAGTGTTGATATAACCAAAGCAGCTGTTCAAAATGCTGAATTGGTAATAGCAGAAGTAAACCCAGAAATGCCTATTACTCATGGAGATAGTTTTATTCATACTTCACAAATCGATCATATGGTTAAAAACTCTAGTCCTTTAACTGAATGGAAACCACCATTTATTACTCCTGATAGAGCTCCGATCATTGAAAAAATTGCTAAAAATGTAGCAAATCTGATTGAAGATGGTTCAACGCTTCATATTGGAGTAGGAAATGTACCAAATGCTATAACAAAACATCTTTGCGATAAAAAAGATTTAGGTATTCATTCTGAACTGATTACTGATTCTATTTTAGATTTAATTGATTGTGGTGTCATTACAAACACCCAAAAAACAATTCATAAAGGAAAAACCGTTACTACCTTCTGTATCGGATCTAAACGCTTATATGATGCAATTGATGATAATCCTGATTTCCAATTCTATCCTTCTGATTATGTTTTAGATCCAGCAATTGTTGCAAAAAATTATAAAATGGTTACTGTAAATTCAGCTTTGGAAATAGATTTAACAGGACAAGTTTCTGCAGATAGTTTAGGCCATTATTTATATAGTGGAATTGGTGGAGCTGTAGATCTTCACCGAGGAGCACAACGATCCAAAGGTGGCAAAACTATTATTGTACTACCTTCTACATCAAGTGATGGTGAATCTTCAAGAATAGTATCTCACTTAACCCCAGGAGCAGGAGTGGCAATTACAAGAGCCGATATTGAATATGTAGTGACTGAGTATGGTGTTGCATATCTACACGGAGCTTCTCTTCGAGAAAGAGTACTTTCTATGGTCGAACTAGCCCATCCTAAATTTAGAAGAGAATTGTTTTTGAAAGCAAAAGAGCTAGGTTACTGTTATCAAGATCAGATATATAATGATCCATCTAAAGGAAGGTTCTTTTACCTTTTATATCCCTTGGAGCATCAAGAAATTTTTACAATGAAAAATGGAACCAATGTTCGTGTTAGACCTATTCTTTCAAGTGATGAGGATAAACTTAGAAGATTTTTCTATTCATTATCTGAGGAAGCAAGATATTCTCGTTATTTTAGCTCTATAAGAGCTTTACCTCATAAATTAGCTCAGAAAGAAGCAAATATTAACTTCAATACAGATTTTGGAATTGCCGCCTTCATTGGACCTGTTGCAACAGAACGTATTATTGGTACAGGCCATTATTTTATTTTATTAGATCATACAACTGCAGAAATTTCTCTTCTTGTCCATGATGATTTTCGAAACCAAGGGCTAGCAAGATTTTTCCTCAAGTATCTTTCCAAGAGATCAAAAGAAAGGGGTGTTAAGACGTTTGTGACTGAATTGATGATGGGTAATCAAGCAGCTATTCATTTATTAAAGGATTTTGCGAAAAGCGGACTAGCCAAAAATGCTAAAATAGAAAATGAGGATGGGGTCACTATTTTAACATGGGAACCAGTGTAATTACAGTATTCAAGGTATCCCATAATGTTCGGTTATCATAACTAATAAAAAAAGTTACATTAATTGTAGTTTGAATTCTTTATAATTAATAAATTGACCTATAGTTGTTGATTTTAATATGTTATCATGTCCAAATTGCAAATCTGGAATTAGTGATGCTGATATATTTTGTTCTAACTGTGGATACAACTTATTAACAGCAGCTAAAGTAATAAAAGCCAATAAAATAATAGAAAAGTCAATTGATTTAAATATGAGCATAATTGAGAAATTTAATAGGTTGAATAACCAAATTGACGGCTTATCTGATATCCCTAGTGAGTTGAAACAACAAAAAGACTACATAGAAACTTTGAAACATTCTCTAAATACAGCGCAGAGTAGACTCGGAGAACTATCTTCGATTAGGAAGGAAGAAGAGGAGGATGTTGAAAAGCTAGAAAAATTAAGTATAACTTCATTCCTTGCTCGAATTAAAGGTTCAAAAGAAGAACAATTAGAAAAAGAAAAGATTGAGTTTATTACAGCTTTAAATAAAGAGGAAGCTGCAAAGAATGAATATGAAAAATTAAGTAAGGTAATTTCAGAAACTCAATCTCAAATAAATGAATTAGAAAAACTTAATCGAATAAGAATTGACCTTGAGCTTGAAATTAAAGGCTTAATTAACGAAATATGTGAGGGAGTAGCCGATCCCATAGAAGATACTATCGAACATCGTTTACAATCCTTAGAAGCTGGCCTCCTACCTATTGAGAATGAACGTACTAGAATTTTAAGAGCGAAAAACCACTTAGAACATGCTGTTAAAGATCTCGAATACGCTGAACAAGAACTAGGGGGAGCATCGGGAATGGCGACATGGGATACCTTTTTTGGTGGTGGTTTGATTGTAGATTCAATAAAACATTCAAAGATGTCTACAGCCCGAGATAGTGTTCATAATGCTTATAATAGTATAGAATGGGCTAGAAAGGAATATCCCCAAATTCCAACAATGAGAGGAGGCCAAGTTGAAGAATTATCTTTCTTTTGGGATGGATTTATGGATAATATTTTCAGTGATTTATCAGCCCGAGATAAAATACACAGATCACGTGAAAGCGTTATATACGCATTAGATCATACACATTCATCTATTAATTTTTTAAATAGTGAATTAAACAAACTTAATTCTGAATATAACAATTTAAACGCCCAAATTGAAGAAACTAAAACTGAACTTTTCAAAGAGCGAAAGAGAATGATTCAAGAAGCTATAAAGAAAGTTAAGTAACTTTAACATTAGTAAATCCTCTAATAAAATAGAATTCTTGAATTTTAAGAAAATAAAAGTATGATTTTCTATCAACATTAATTTCGAGATTGAATAAGATGGTTCGAATACCTCAACATGTAGATAAAATTATAGATCCTCCAATTGCCGAAATTGAAAATTTACTTCTGAATAAAGAAAAAGCAATTTCATTTGGTCAAGGAGTTCCATTTTTCTACCCTAGTAATAAATTAATGAAGAAATTTTGGGCCGAGATTAAAAATAACCAAGATTTACATCATTACACACCTGATTTAGGATTTACAAGGGTTAGAAAGAGGGTTGCTAGTTATCTTTCTAATAATTATAATGAATCGATTTCATGGTTGAATGTCATTTTGACAAGTGGAGGAAACAATGCATTTTACAATATTCTATCTGTAATTATAGAACCAAAGGACGATATACTCATTATTTCACCTTATTACTTCAATCATGTTATGGCATTACAACTTCTTCATGCGAATCCAATTTTTATTGAAACTAGTTATAAAAATCGATTTATACCAGAGATTGAGAATATTAATGAGAAATTAACGGATAAAACTAAGGCTATTGTTCTTATAACACCGAATAATCCAACTGGGGCTGTATATAATGAAGATCTCATAAAACAAATTTTAGATATTTGTGAAAAAAGAGATATTTTCTTAATTCTTGATGAAACTTATTCAGAGTTTATATATAAGAATAATAGAATCATAAAATCTTACTTTCATCGTGATTCTGAGCAATTGGTTAATATTGGTTCTTTTTCAAAGAATTTCGGTCTGTCAGGATGGCGTATTGGTTACCTAGTATTACCAACCAATCTGATCCAAGGGTACTTAAAGATTCAGGATACCATAACAATCGCTCCTCCTTCGGTTTCTCAATTACTCGTTGATTTTTTAATAAGAAATGAGATTAATTTGGTATCTAAACATATGAAGGATTTAATTAACTCTAGAAATTTGATGCAAAGAAAAATAGAAGAAAATTTTATCTTCGAAGTTACTCCAACTTCAGGTGCATTGTACTTTTTCGTAAAATTGAACACTCATTTAAATGGGGAGAATTTTGCAAAGAAATTAGCGTCAAAATATAATATTGTAGTTATTCCAGGAAATGTTTTTGGACATTCCTATAAACAATTTGTCAGATTTTCATTTGGAAGTTCAAATATATCCCTGATCGAAAAAGGATTTAATTTAATAAACTCAGTAAGGGATGAGCTAGTTTAGAAAGAGTTTACCAGAACCTTTTTAGTGTGAACAAATATTCTCAAATTGCAAGCCCATTATTTCAAATTTGTGCTTGCCACACAAACTTATCAATCCTCGTGATTTACTCGTTCTAAGAATTTTTTTGCTTCCCTAAGATGCGAAGTAACCATAGCATGGTCGTAAGAAGGCGTTGAGGAAGCAAACATCTGTAATATGCCCGTCATTCGATAATCTTTTCTTCTTAATGCTTCAATTAATTCACGATCAATTGATGAACACATAAATGAGAAATGAATGATTTTTTCAAACGATAGGACATATCTTTTCCATAGTTCAGTTTTCTTTAATGATTGGATGACATTTTGGCGTTTTTTTATCCAAAGTTTTTGGATTTCTTCTATTACTCGATCTAATAGGTTAGCAATTTTTTTTTGTTCCGAAAGTATTGTGAGGAATGAGGAGATGATCGCAACTGGGTAATAGGGGACTGCCTCTACTAATGAATAATAATCCTCAATGGTCTTCTTTCCCCATTCAAATGGCAAAACTATGAAAAAACCATGCAAAAGGGTGACTACTTCCTTAGTTATTCGATCTTCACCCCAAATGGCGAAGATTCGAGCACTCTTTTTGTCGATGTCTGGTATCTCTTCGGCCCATGGTTGAACATTTGCATAAAAAACTGCTATTGGACCTGTATCCTCAACAACCGTTACTACTTCCATATTTCGGCCTGAGTAGAAACGTGATATAAGAGCTTTTGTTTCAAACTCGGATAATCGTTTTTTGTCTATAGCATGAGTACACCCATCGTAGAATTTCAGTTGATCGATCCTATAGTTATTCATCTTTGCTTTCTTCCTTAATTTATCTTGAAATTGAATGATTTGATTATTAAAAATTTAATTTCCAAAACCTAGGAAGCATATCCTCATCTTTTTTAGCAATTATTATTAATAGTTATTGCTTTCATTCTAATATATGTCTTTTAACGTTGGATAGCTTAAAGTTTTTATATAAAATGAGATATAATTATTAATCTAACATTTGATAAGACTAGCATTTTATATAAAATGAAATACAGTTTCACATATATCATTAGGTAAGTTCTTCAATTGAATGACTAACTAGTTTTAGAATAGGAATCTTGGGTGAAATATCAATCATGGATATTTCAGAAATTCAAAACCTGATGCAACAAGGGGACTATAATCGTGCTCTTGAAGTTATAGTCGAATTAGGGGAAGTAGACAAATTGGATGGGCTGATCCTTAAAAGCTGAATCTTAGAAATAAAAGGAGAACTGAAAGAAGCTCTTATCACAGCAAAGCAAACAATCAGTAAAAGTAAGATCAAGGGAACAAAGTTACAGGAACTGGGAGCAATCATAAGTCTCGGCTATTGTCACCTCGCTTTTCGAAATACAGCTGAATTAACTGAGGTCATCAAGGAAGGAGAGCAATTACTTCTAGGCATTGGAAATGAATCACAACACGAGAAGAAAGAATATCAAGGCTCTCTACATTATCTTAATGGCTTCTTAAACTATCTGAAAGGTGATATGAAGCAGGCATTAGATTATCTACAGAAAAGCTTGGCGTGGACAGTCTGAAGACTATAATGTGTCATTTTTCTAATCTCCGTAAGAATCATCCGATTACCTTCTAAGAGAATTTGATTGCTAAATTTTGTTATCTCTTTTAGCAATCATTCCTCTGAAATAGGCTGTAAGGACAATTAGAACAACAACAGTTAGATTTATTAGCCATGAATGAAATATTGCATCCATAATAAGTAGCATTAAACAGCATCCAAGTGGTAATAAAGCATTTGATACAAAACGTAGAAAAAGGCTTGGTTGATTTACAAATTTATATCGTATGATAATTGGTACAAAACAAATGGGTACTAAAAGTGCAATAGGGGTAATTATTTGGGATGGTACTCCATATACAAGATAGAGGACGGATACAGCTATTGCTAATAAAGTCCCAAAAAGAAGCCCATAACAACCTGTACAAAAGTACTTATCCTTGAGTCTAAATTCATGGCCTTCCCTAATCTTCTCTAGGGGATGATGTGAATGATTAACTATTATAAAACCTATTTTTGTGGAATATTGCTTATCTGATTGGAAGTTACATCGTGAGCGGGTTTGGAAATTCGTTAAATTAACTCCTGTGAGGCTAATTGCTAGTATCCCCGACCCCATAACAGTCAGAACAAGGGGCCCACTTGGATCGAACGCTTGTATTAGTCCTAGAAGCAATCCTCCAATTAATGGAAGTATGGCGTTGAAAGTAGCTCCTAGTAGCATGGATGTTGTTTCAGACCCTCCACAGCGACAAGTTATATTTGAACATGCTTGTGAACAAGCATTGGAACAAGCATCGGAACAGGTATTCTGACAATTCGTCTGACAATTTTCTGAGCATTGATCTGAACAGCTGGTACAAATTGGTTCCATACAATTATAACATGCAGTTTCGATACAATTATTTTCTGAACTAGACATTTTTTCACCTGTAGAGCTTCTATATAATTCCCTATAAGTAAGATCATTTTGGGTTATAAAACTTAGCATCATTCCAATTCTAGATTAGTAACTCCTTGAGGACAAGACTATACCTCATTTAGGTGAAATTTTTTGGAACTAAGAAGATCAATTATCATTAAAATTTACATTTTTTTCAAAGAGTAAAAAAATTAAAAAATTATAGTAATACAGATCGTTGGTTAGGTTAAGAAAAGTATATACTAGGGTATATATAGAGATATAGATGAAAATAGGGAAAAATGAGGATTCAAATGAATTTCCAAAGATAAACAAACACATAATATTTGGTTTATCCTGAAAAGATGAAGCTTTCAGTGTCTTTCAATCCTCTTGGTGAGTTCATTAATTCATTCTTTAAGCCTGTGCTTATGAGGAAAAATTGAAAGCTTAGTCTGATAATGAGACAAATTTACATCACAACAAACGATTACGTATATATTTCGTGATTCTCAATATTAGAGATTTTGTAAGGTAATATTATATAACAGATGTGCAATAACCAGAAATAAAGAGCAATTCTGTATTAATGTTGGTAATATTGACACTTGAACTGAAGAATAAGTAGTGATAGCTCGTCTTGTATGAAGAGTAATCTTAAGAAAACATTCCTAAAAGATTGGAAATTGATTAATATTTAGTACTCTGTATAAAAGGTTTGTCTTTCTTTTGTTCCAATTCCCATTTTTTTCGTTCTGATCGTAGTTTAAAAATGTCTACATCCTTATAGATGAGTTTTTCCTCTTTAGGGAGGATTTTCTGTTCAGTTCGCTCCTTTTCTGGAGTATAAATTAGAGAATCACCAAACTCTGCAATATTTGCGAAAAAACAATAAGCATAGATGGATCTACGAGCATCAAAATGAGCAGCACGGAAGTCAGCTGCTACAGGGGTAAAAGCTGGATTGAATAGAAGATCTATTGGAGGATCAAAGTTTTTCAATTCAACCCTTAAATCTAGATCAAGAAAATCACGACAAATAATAATTGCAATCCTTCCATACTCTGTGTTACAAACAACGGTTTTTCGAGGGTATGTATTAACATCTATTGATTCTTTAATTAGATTTCCCTCAAAATGAATCATAGCTGGGATGTGTTTTTCTTGTTCCCAAAGGATTCCATCAGGGCTAATAACTGAACTTATGTTTTGTTTGGTTTTCTGATTATGGTACGATCCAGGAACAATATAAAGATTATGTTTTTTTGCCAGATTTAAAAGAGCTTCATATAGTTGGAGGTAATTAAGGTCAATAGCTAGTTCTGGGAAGAGTAGAATATTAACACCATTATTAGAAGCAGTTTCTACCATGGTTTTGACCTTCTTTAGTATAATCTGAACCTTGTCCTCTTTAAGTCTGAAAAAACCTGGTGATGTTTCATAATAGAATTCTGTTAATATATCACTACTCTGAGAAACGCCAATTTGAGCAATTCCAACTCTAAATTCTCTTTTCTGTATTTTAGGATCTTTTTTAAGCAGGTCTTTATATGATAAATCGAATTTCTTTATCGGTTGGAATTTCTTCTCAAGAACATCGTTTATTGCCCCGGCTATATACTTTTTAAGATCTAGAAGTTCAAATTTTTCTTGTATAGATGAATTCCGAACCAGTAATTGTCTCCATTCCTC
>JBHLKP010000162.1:0-9074 GCA_048886525.1 Candidatus Hodarchaeota archaeon
TACTGTTTCCAACTTATAAAATACCCCCGAACCTCTTAGAGTTTCATGAACCTTGATTGATAAATGCATTATATCATTTATATCAACAGGTCCTCCATGATCATACTCAAGGTCATAGGCACCTGTAATTGGCTTAAAACCAAGTCCAGTAAGCTTTTGCATAACTAAAAGAGGATTTTCTCCCTCAGAGTGATGATATAGGATTAGATAGGTTTTCATAATATTTGAGAGGTGTTTCCAGTCTTATAACATTTATTATTACTTTTAAAGAATGCTTTTAGAATAACGATTCAAACTATAATATTGTTAATTCTTTGTAGCTCAAACATGTTTTATAGCTTTGATGGCTTTTACTGGATAAATATCTAATAAAAGGACATCTTTATTAGGGAGAAAGAAGGAATAGAATAATTAAAAATACAAAACCGCATAATAAACCGTGAATTACCACTAAAAATTTATTTAAAAGCAATTCTATTATTTTTGAATAAATTTCTATTCTCTCCTAGTTCCTTGCTTTGAAAGGATAGATTTTGTTCTATAGGAAATTTTTAATTCTAAATTCTTTCATTCGTTAATTAAGCTATTATGAAGGGTCTTTTTGCCATGAATGATCTTAGCAGGGAACATGAAATTAATGAATTGATACAGCTGAATAAAATTAGTCGTACTCTATTTGTCTGCTGTAGTGTTATTCTTTGCGTTGAAAACGGATATCTTTTAGCTACATTTCCTAATGGGGTTTTAGCAATTTTTTATTTTCCAATTGATGCAATAGCGATTCTGATTTTTGGATTTGTACTAGTATTTGAATTTTATCTAAATCGGACAAAAAATCCTAAAGATTTCCTTTATACAGGGCTCTCTTTTCTATTTTGGAGTGTTTTAACAATAGCTTGGCGGTCAATGCTCCCTGAATGGGTTCTTGGAAGAGAAGAGATTGAAGGAGGATTTCAATTTTGGTTAATATTATTTTTACTTGCTTCAATTTGGTTAACAGTATCCATTTGGAAATTTACAAACCTTTTAAATGATCAAACAGAAGAAGGAAAGGCAATTAGGTTTTTACGTCCGAAGATGACTGATAGATTTCGATTAATTGTTATAATATACCTGTTAATCCATCAAATTTGTTCAATTATGATTATAATCGGTTTTGAAACTTCTATAGAATTCTCAAGCTTGGGAATTCTCGGTAAACTAATCATTGCTCCAATTTTGGGTATTTTGATATACAGTTTTCTTCCGATACTATATATGAATCATAAAATGGCTGATATTAATCGAGTGTCTATTCTTATCAAAGATCCTAGGGATTATCAGAGTTTAAAAAATCAATAATAGATCTATTTGCCAATCTAAGAGAACCCAAAGTTCAATTAACAAGATTTGATCAAAGTTGATATAAAGAAGAGTATTTACATTTCAAATATTTGATGAAAAAGCGAGCTGATAGAGGTTTATTTGAAATCTCCTTAATCATATCCAACGAATCAAACATTACCCCTTTTTCATGAACATTTTTTGCTATCCATTGATTTATAGGAACGAAATTTCCCTCATATAAGGAAGATTTCCAACTAGGAAAATCTTTGGTTAATATTTCTGTTATTTGAGCATTCATAATATCACCTAAAGCATATCCAAAGAAATAACCCCAATACTGTGAATACCAATGCAAATCTTGCATAAGACCAAGTTCATCGTTCGGTACATCTACCCCCAAGTATTCCTTGTATTTTTCATTCCAAACTTGTGGAAGATCTTTAACTTCTAATTTTCCAGCAAATAAATCACGTTCAATTTCGAATCTTACAATTATATGAAGCACATAAGTCACTTCATCAGCAGCCATTCTAATATAACTTGGTTTTACTTTATTAATAGCGAAATAAAAATCGCTTTTCTTGATATCATTAAAAGAACGTGTGATTTCTTGGAAACGGGGATAATAAAAATGCCAGAATTCTTGGGATTTGCAAATAACATTCTCAATGAATCGGGACTGCGATTCACCATGGGAGGGATAACTTATCGTTCTTACTGGGTCGATTTTTTTACTAGGATTTCTTTGTAAACTATGAAGAGCATGACCACATTCATGAGCACAGGAAGAGAAAGCTTTCATAATTTGATCTTCATGGTATTTAACGGTTACTCTTGCATCATGTGGGCCACAAGCTATCGTTAAAGGGTGTTCTACCTCACTTATTTTATCATCATAACCAAGAAAGGTTGCTAAATCATGAACAAGCTTAATTTGAACTTTCCGAGGAACTTTACGCGAAAGAAATGAAATATCGGCTTGTATCGAAGAGTTCTGACACTTTATTACAAATGGCTTCAAAAATCGCTTTATCTCATTAAATATCTTAGTTAATAACTCAACTGTAATTCCAGGATCACGTGTATTAATAAGTGCCTCATATGGATCAATTAATCCTCTCATTTTAGCTAAAAATTCTGCTTTTCGAACATTAAGGGAGAATAATTTTACTAGGTCGGGTAGTACATAGTGAAATTGATTTTTTACTTTTGCTTTTTTCCAAATTTCCAAAGTTTTACTTGATTGAGTAGCTAATTCACCTATAAGTCCTTCAGGGATTACCGTGTTATTATCGAATTCTCTGCGTAGTAAGAGTACATTACGCTTTTTGATCGGATTCAAAGTTTCATCTTTTTCACATAAAGAGAGTAGCTTTCTAGTTTGATCACTAGTGATTTTTTTATGTATTTGTCGTTGTATCCAATTAAACTGTTGAGTACGATAGTTTAATCCTGCAGTGGGTACTTTTCCTGTATTTAAATCCCAGTACAAAACTCCAGATAGGGAATTAAGCAAATATATTTCCTTATAAATCTCAATTAAGTTAGTGTAATTTATTTTCATGTAAAATCTTCTTTTGTTGCGTTAGTTCGAAACTGGGTCATAATTTCATTTTTTAATTCGTTTAAGAGCTCTTCTTTCTTTGAATCCCTTTGATGAAACTGGTCAAGAATATATTCAAGTTCATCTTGATTAATATTATAGATCTTTGCTACTAATAAGTCAATTTCTGCTCGGATTTGATGAATATTCAGATTTTGATTGTTAAAATTCATTAGATCAGATTTTCCTCTGAGCTTCTCAAATCCTAAATATTTGCTAAGAATTTTAGTAACAAGTCTTACAATTTCTTCATATTCTTTATTTCCTTTTTCCAGCCGAGGTACAGGCATATCATAAATATAAAACATATTAATATTGGTGGTGACCTTCAATCGAAGTAGATAGTCGAAAATGAAACTATTGAATATACCACATAGGAATAATAGGTCATCCCTTTTTATCAGCCTTTTTTTATTATTCTGATGAAAGATTCTAGATGCAATTATTGAATTACTAATACAGACATTTGGCGGTAAAATCGTTGCAACCATTGTTCGTTGATTGGTACTAGCAGCAATTGCCCTAAAACCCAATCTGTATTCTTTAAAATCCTTATATTCCTCTCCAAATTTCGATATTAATTTCTTATAATCTATCCAATAACGAGGTTCTTTAAATAGATGCGTGTATTGTTCAATCATCTTTCCTTCATAAATAATGTATCCTTGTTCATTGGTGTTGAATAAATCACTGTCAAGTGTTATATCCAATTCCCGCATCAGCTTTAATCTCCAATTTTCATTTGATGAAGATTTCGAAAGAATAGGATATTGATACATTTTTCTAGCTATTTTAATGTCATTGTTCGTTTTGAATTCTAAGATAGACCACGATGTTGGAGATAATCTTTTTATTAGATCCCAATTAATTTTCACAGCCAAAGCATCTATTATTTGAAGAATTTTCTGTTCTCTTCTCATGAATACTGCAGGAAAAACTTTAGTTTTCCCCCCTTTCCGAAAGATTAAAAGATCGAATTTAAATGATTTGTGTATTGATGGAAAAATACCTTTCCGATTTTCAAAACAGTATAATTGGGAAACTCTGTTCGATTCAAATAATAATCTTCTTAAACCCTTTGTTCCAGCATCAGTATGGACTCCAGAAGGAACTACAAGACCACAATACCCAAATGGTTTTAATATTTGATAGATCCTTTCTATAAACAATTTATAAAGATTAAGGTCTCCACCCACTTTTTTGGTTTTTCCATTAATAACTAATTGATCAGATTGATATCTGTAAGTCTTTCTAAAGAATAATGCTTGGTTTTGAATAGAATCCCTATAATTATTCCATTCGATCCTAATCTCCTCATTTTCTAGTAATTTTTCGATAATAAGAGTTGCTTCTCTTTTATCAAAATTATATTTTGTTAAACTTGGATCATATCTAGAAAAAAATTCCTTTTCTTGTGGTTTCAATATATTCCATGGCGGATTTCCAAGAATTATGTCAAATCCACCATTCTTCATAATCTTAGGAAATTCTTCACTCCAATGAAATAGCGAAACTTCCTCTAAAAAATGCTTAGAGTAGAATTCATCTGTGTCTGAAACTTTTCCGATTAATGCATTTCCAGATTTAATATTATGATCAATTTTTTCTAAAAATCTATTGTTTTGTTTCTCTTGTTTTCTTAATATATCCTCTAAATTCTTCTTGCTTTTTTCAACAGCTTCTTGTGAAATATCGACACCATAGATATTTTGTGTAATTAGCCATTCAATGACACTGAATTCATCTAATTTAACAATATAGTTTTTTATGAATATATTATATAGTCTTATCAATATATGGATTGATTCAAGTAAAAAATAACCGATACCTACTGCTGGGTCGAGAATTTTTATATCTTTAACTAAATCATATGTAAAAATTAGATATTCAAGGGGCATCTCGTCAAAAATATTTTCAAAATCCTTGTTACCATTAAAAAAATAATCTGTTTGAAATTTTTGATTGATCTTCTCAAGTATATAAGGAATTATTGTGTGTGTACAAAGAAATTTCGTAAGCTCTTTAGGAGTATAAACAATTCCTAAATCTTTGCCAGCAGACATTTTATATTTCCTTATAAATTAGTTCTAATTATTCTCGCAAAAACTAGCAAAATATTAATTTTATTTGATTATAAACCTTTTATTGGTAATGTTCTTCATTTATTTTTCCAAAAGATTTTTCATTATTATGAATTTTTAGAGATCTATACCACCAAATAATAAGAAGTACGGAAGGAATCTAATAGATGAAAATATCAGAGAAAGCACGAAACCAATATAGGTTTGACGACTCTTTTTTCACGTCAAATGGATCTGTTATTTTTCCAACAATATATTCTGTACGGTTATTCACTCAAAAAATCAATAGTAAAAAAGACTTAATCAATTTTCCTGAACTAGCAGTCAAGTCTAGCGAAATCTATGGTATAGGATTGATAAGTGAAATTTTTTCGCACATTATACAAATTTACAAAAAGCAGATAGATAAAGAGTTATTTCAACGACTGTTAAACTCACTAAATAAAGATTTAGGAGCGCCAAAGGTTAACGAAAATCTGAAAGAATTTATTAGAAAATTTCCTCCTCTTACAAGAGTTCATGATGAAGCTGAAATTGAAGAATATATCCAGGCAGATACAGAAGGAACCCAAAATAAACACATTATAATTAATGATATTTTAAATTTATGGCTAATCAATAATAATCCTGCTTTTTCTAATCATTTAGAGCTTTTTGATGACTCTGAATTTGAAAAAAAGAAACAAGACTACCTGGCATTAGTTGATTCAATAAAATTGTTTTTTGATCAAAATCCTAAATTTGGCCCTGACAATGAGAATCTTGTAAATTTTCTCTTATATCCCTCTATAAAAGAACCACATTCCATCAAGAAGCAACTAGAGATGATTAATGAAAAATGGGGTTCTATTATTGAGCCTTCCTACTATTATAAGATCCTTTCAGCACTTGATCTGTTTCGAGAGGAAGAAAAAATGAGAGGGTTAGGCCCTGGAGAAGCTCAAATATATGAGTATGACTATTTAGAAGAAAATTATACCGAAGATCGAGATTGGATGCCTAATGTTGTAATGATTGCGAAGAATACCTATGTGTGGTTAGATCAGCTTTCAACGAAATATCAAAGAGATATTCATACGCTAGATCAAATACCAGACGAGGAGTTAGATCAATTAGCTAGATGGGGTTTCAATGCAATTTGGTTAATTGGCCTCTGGGAACGATCTAAGGCATCAAAAATAGTTAAACGCTGGTGTGGAAATCCAGAAGCAGAAGCTTCTGCTTACTCACTTTATGATTACATTATTGCAAATGATTTAGGAGGAGATAAGGCATTTTATAACCTAAAAGAGAGGACTTGGAAGCGACGAATTCGTCTAGCATCCGATATGGTTCCCAATCATACTGGCATTGATTCTAAGTGGATAATGGAACGTCCTGATTGGTTTATATCGTTGCCATACAGTCCATTTCCTTCTTACACTTATAGCGGAGAGAGCTTATCAAAGCATAATCCTCGCATAGGTATCTATCTTGAGGATCATTACTTTTCACGAACAGATGCTGCTGTTACCTTTAAGCGAGTCGATCATGTAACTGGAGACATCCACTATATTTATCATGGAAATGATGGTACTAGCATGCCTTGGAATGACACAGCTCAATTAAATTATCTTAAACCAGAAGTTCGTGAAGCTGTGATTCAATCTATATTAGATGTAGCAAGAAAATTTTCAATAATTCGTTTTGATGCTGCTATGACACTTACACGTAGGCATTACCAGCGTCTTTGGTTTCCTGAACCTGGTACTGGCGGTGACATACCCTCTCGAGCTGAATATAGTATGTCAAAAAGTGAGTTTCATAAAGCTATGCCAAAGGAATTCTGGCGAGAAGTCGTGGAACGAATAAATCAAGAAATGCCTGATACACTACTACTTGCTGAAGCTTTCTGGTTACTCGAGGGATTCTTTGTGCGTACGTTAGGAATGCATCGAGTCTATAACAGTGCTTTTATGAATATGTTACGGGATGAAGATAATGCAAAATATCGTTCTGTATTGAAAAATACTCTTGAATTTGATCCGTTAATCCTCAAGCGCTTTGTTAATTTTATGAATAATCCTGATGAAGATACTGCTGTTAATCAATTTGGGAAAGGTGATAAATATTTTGGAATCTGCATACTGTTGGTTACATTACCAGGCTTACCAATGTTTGGCCATGGCCAAATTGAGGGGTTTTCAGAGAAGTACGGTATGGAATACAGACGTTCTTATTGGAATGAAGATTCGGATTTAGATCTTATTGTACATCATAAAAGAGTTATTTTTCCGCTTTTGAAAAAGCGATATTTATTCTCTGAAGTAGAAAATTTTCTATTGTATGACTTCTTCACTCCTCAAGGTATTGTAAATGAAGATGTTTTTGCTTTCTCAAATCGTTCGGGCAGAGAAAAAGCACTGATTATTTATCATAATAAATATAATGAAACATCTGGGTGGATAAATAGATCTGTGGCCTTTATTGCCAAGATTAATGATAATGAAAGACTAATTCAACGAAATTTAGGTGAAGGATTAGCTCTTGAACGAAAAGATAATTATTTCTGCATTTTCAGAAATTATTTCGATGGACTTGAGTACATTCGCAGGAATCAGGAAATTCATGAAAGAGGATTATTTTTTGAATTGAGAGCTTACCAATGTGTTGCATATATTGAATTTAGAGAAATTAAGGATAATGAATGGAATCATTACGCTCATCTACATGATTTTCTTGGAGGAAATGGTGTTCCGAGCATTGAAGAAGCTCTACAAACTATTATCTATCAAAAATTGCATAAGGCGTTTAGAGAATTAGTGCTTGTTACTTTAAAAGATGATTTCATTGGCTTTATTTCAGAGCCAAAAGAAGAAATTATTACAGCTACTTGTAAAGAGTTAGACTCTAAACTTACATCTTTATTAAATGAAGTAAATATTTTCTCTGGGATGGACTGTATTAAAGATTCTGTTAAGAAGGAGATAATACATAAATATGCATCTTTTATTAACCTGAAAAGTTTTAATGAGAATTTGAAAACGTTTAATAGGAAATACATTAATTTCTTCAATGATTCTTTACCGATAGTACCTTGGAATTGGGGAGTAATATTATCATGGATATTTATTCATTTACTTGGTAAGTGTGATGATGAAGATATGGATTATGAATTTCTCACTCGCTCTTGGATCGATGAATGGGCTCTAAACAGAAGTATTGAATGGATAATAAAGGAAATAAGGGACCAAGAACATGAAAGTACTGAAGCAGTTCTTCTTGTTAAGATCATGACATCCCATCAAAATTGGGTATTGCCATTGTTATCCGAGAATTATACATCAGAACAGACTATAAAAACAGTGATATCTGATCCAGAAGTACAGATTCTTATCCATGTTAATCGCTATAAAAATATACTTTGGTTCAACAAAGAAAATTTTGAAAGATTAATTAGGAATTTGTATATAATTGGGATAATCAATGTTATTTCAAATAAAAGTGATGATATAGAGAGTATTATAAAGAATGTTATCCATTTAACAAAAATATCAATGAAGTGGTTAGACAAAGCAAAAAAGGCGAATTTTCAATTAGATAAGTTTTTTGAGATTTTAAACAAGTGAAGACCTCTCTTCATAAATATAAAACTTAAAAAGCTATGAGGGATTTACTTTACGAATAAGCAAGCTATTTATATTCCCCCCAAATCACTCCACAGAGATGATTTAATGAATCTTCCATTTAAATTGACAAGAAAAGGTATTTTTTTACTAGCAGGGATTATTTTAATCTGGATTTTTCCCTTAGTCTCTATTATTGTGTCTTTTAGCGAAAATGATATTTTAACTGGGTTCTTTGCACTGATAATAGGGATTTTCACAACAATAATTCTTTATATTTTATTAAAAATCATAGATATAATTCTACCAAGTGTAACTTAATTTGAGTAAGAAAAGATAATTTCTTTTAATGTTCTTTCTTATAATAATCTTAGACTTGTGCTACCAAGCTATGAAATTGTATTCATCCCTTTATATCAAATCGATCTTCCTAAGTGTAACCCAAATTGGAATGATTAA
>JBHLKP010000163.1:0-8941 GCA_048886525.1 Candidatus Hodarchaeota archaeon
TCTCTTTGAGGTAATACACTTACTTCATCTAAAATCAAAATTAGATAAGCTTGTTCTGAATTTAGACGACGGATTAGAATGTCAGTGGATTCCTCATCACTGAATCCTCTGGAGGCCACTCCAAATCTATCCCTTAAGAAACTCCGAAGTATTGAAGTTTTTGTTCTTGTGGTCCAACAATTTTTATAATCAGTGTAAAGTTTAATATGGTACTTCTCGGCCATTGTTTGTATACTTTCCACC
Organism: Candidatus Hodarchaeota archaeon; assembly: GCA_048886525.1. Classification (GTDB taxonomy): domain Archaea; phylum Asgardarchaeota; class Heimdallarchaeia; order Hodarchaeales; family Hodarchaeaceae; genus Hodarchaeum. Next base: position 244 of record JBHLKP010000163.1, read on the forward strand.
GTGTATCTTGCAGTAACAGTTTTTCCAACACCAGCAGGTCCAGTAAGCGCGATATTTGTTGAAAATCCTTCTGTACCTCCCTTTTGAGTTAAAAATAATGGCCTAAAATTCTGTGATATCCGACGAATATTTTCTTCTCTGTACTTGAGGTTATTAGGTATATATGATTGGTTAAGGGTTCTTTCTCCTCCTTCCTTAAAGACTGATGAGGAAAATAACGCATCTTGAATAATGTCAACAGATTTTTTATCATTCATAAATTTCAAACCCTCATGAATTACATATAATACTAGTTTCTTGAATTCAATGACAAATAAACTATTCCTCTTATTATAAACCTACTTTAAATATATCACGGATTCTAATTGATTTAGCCCTTAAGTTATTTACAATCCACAATAAATATTTTTATTATATAAACGATTAATATAACGACAGGTTTGGACTTTCATTGAAATAGATAAATTCAGTTATTAGGTTCACAGAGTTCAACATCTAGTGATTTTTTCCTTACTTCTTCTTTTACTCTAGAGCTTCATTGATCTTCAACTAATGTATCCTATGAATGTATTATGTCTTTCCTTTTTATCCTCCCGATCTTTTTGGATAAGTTTTATTTATTGATGATTTTTCATTCCTGAAGGAACTTATTACATTGACTCCAAGTTGAAGTGTTTTTTAGTTCTTCTTTTAATACTTGAAGATATTGATTATTTGCCTCTTCAATTAGAGTATGCTGTTCAATTCTTCTTGGATCGATTGGATCATCTTGAATTTGTAAACTAGCTTTTATACCAAATTCTCTCTGGCAATAATCAATCCATCCAATTGGAGATTCTTTGGGTAATTCAAATCCAGTTACTCCTGCGAATGAGGCTAACCACACACGTGCAACTGAATCAGGATTATAACCACCTCCTCCTAACATCAATATTTTGCCTTTAGCTGTACTCTTTTTTGATAGTTCCATTATTCGCCTCCCTAGATAGAGATATAACTGCGTAGTCAAAGTTAAATGACCAAGTATATCTCTAAAATGGCCATCCGCTCCACATTGCCAAATTACGAATTCAGGATTATATGTTTCCCAAATGCAAGGAATTATCTGTTCAAATAATCGAATATAGAGGTCATCCCATGTTCCAGGATATAGCGGGAAATTAATGGTATATCCAATGCCATCGCCTTCACCGATCTCATTGGAAAAACCTGTTCCTGGGAAAATAAATTGTGGTGATTCATGAAATGATATTCCCAGTACGCTATTTTCATTATAAAACGCATCTAAAACACCATCTCCAGCATGAACATCAGTATCTATGTATAAAATTCGATTTATACTATATTCTTTCTGAAGATATCTAATAGTTATAGCTACGTCATTGTAGTAACAAAAACCAGCAGCACGATTAGCAAAAGCATGATGTAATCCCCCAAGCAATGAAAAAGCTAGCTTAACGTCTCCATTTTGGATTCTTCTAGCTCCCTCTAAGGCTCCGCCTACTACTAATCGTGAAGACTCATGCATTTCAGGAAATACTGGACAATCTCCCGTTCCTAGGCCCATGTTAAGCTGATACCCCCCTTCTTCAGCTGATAATTCTTTCATCGCTTCTAAATATTCTGGATTGTGGAATAACAAAATTTCAGAGTCACTAGCGGGTGAGGGGGTAAAAATCCGAAGACTAGTAGCATTTAAAATACCCAGACAGTTAAAAAGCTCATATGGAACAAGTAATCGCTTGGGATTCATGGGATGAGAATCTCCCAAATTAAATTCAGTGTAACGATTACTCCAAACAATACCTGCTTCATCCAGCATATCTTTCACCAAGAAAAGAGTAATAATACTCTTTCGAAATCATGCTTTAGAACCTTTTCAGAAATTTTTTAAATCCATGCAATACAAGCTTACATATTAATATACAAAGCCGAGAATAGAATGCAGGGAAAATAATAGAATGTCGAAAAAAAATGCTAAAATAAGTGTTTTGGGATTGGACCGAGCTGGAAAAACTACCATGCTACAACGACTAAAGACAGGGAGATGGATTCCCGATACAACACCAACAATCGGTATGAATGCTGAAACAATTCAGATTGGTGACGTTACTTTCTCAGCTTGGGATTTAGGGGGACAATTACAATTCCGAAAGGCATTGTGGGAGATGTATACGAAAAACAGTGCTGGATTGATCTACGTTGTAGATGTCAGTGATCCAGCAAGATATCCTGAAGCTAGAAACAATCTCTGGCGGATGCTGAAAATGAACCATTTAAAGGATATACCACTTGCCATTTTTGCAAATAAGGTAGATTTGAAAGTAGATTGTACGGAAGAAGATTTAGCAAACTTCATGGGTGTCACATCAAAGATGAGTCGTGTTCTTAATATATTCAAAACTTCTGCTAAAACTGGTGAAGGGATTCACAAAGGGATTTATTGGTTAGCAGACGCCATCCAAGAGGGTAAGCAATCTCCCATGGATATGTATCAAATCAAGTCCTTATTTGGGATGCCTTCAACAATTCTAGGTAAGATTAGCTAGCCGTATTATTTCAACTTAACCCCTACGTCTTCATACGAGGTGGTGTTATTTCCTTCTATATTTTTGTAAGTTACTAGTTATATTTTTCACGCTCAGCTTTATGGCGCGAAGAATTACGTCTTTATCTTCCTTGTATAAATGATCACTGTCTTTCAAAAGCCAGTTTCTAGCGTGGTCTAGAAGAGAAAAATCATTTAATAGGTTAGCTTTTAAAAGCATTTTTACTCCTTGAAAAGCGAAGTTGTTAATGATAGGTGGGGGTAATGTAGAAGCCAAGTCTTTTATTATATGGGATGCTTCGAAGACATCTTTTCCTAAAAAGGCACATAGAATAGCACAACTATAGTTCATTGCAGCATTTTGGGTGAAATCGAGTTCTTGATGTTTTCTTCCAGCATCTAGATACACTTCTTTAGCTTCTAAGTAACGGGCACTTATTCTTTCGTCAAAAGATGGTTCGGGAGTTTTTTCCAAAGGAATTGGATCTAAAAAGGCACCAAATCCCAATTCTCGTATTTCATCAAGGAGATCACCTGTTAAATCGTCAGCTATTGCCATAGAATCAGTTTTATTTGATTTTTGTCTTACTTGTGGCTCAGGAAATGGAGGACGTTGAACAATCTGACGTGAAAAACCTGGTGGAGGGGGAAGATTATTTGGAGGTTCGATTATGGTATCAAATAATGGAGGTTCGGGTAGATCTTTTAGTTTCTCTTTTTTTCCTTTTGGGGGAGGCATAGTATATCTCCTTAATGAGGATTAATATCTACTTTTCAACTTCTCAAAATTATCTATGTACAGTTGTTTAAAAATACTTTCACTCACAAATCAGATTCGATAATAGTACCTTGAATGGTGTTTGTGTGAATGGAAATTGAAATGAAAATTCCCTTAGACCCTTTTTTTCCACCTAATAATATTCTATCACATCTTATTGAGAACCTTGGTACCCCTTATGCAGAAATTATTCAAATTGATACTTATTTTCAAAGTCCGATCAGAAACTTATGGCTATCTGATGAAGCCCTTAGAATACGTGAAATCCATTCTAAAGACGTTCCAGAAAAAGTTGAGTTCACTTATAAAGGGCCAAAAAAGGGGAAAACGATGAAAATCAGGGAAGAAATCTCGGTTGAAGTATCAAATAAGGAGAATTTAGTTTATATTCTACGAAAAATTGGATTTCAAGATTTCGCGATTGTTAAAAAGAAACGGCTTAACTGGCGTCGATATGACGCGATTATCTCATATGATATAGTTGAGAATTTGGGTTCTTATTTAGAAATTGAACTTTCATCAACAGGAGAGCCAAAAGAAGTCACTGGAAGCAAAGAAAAAATTAGTAGAATAGCAAAAGAGATTATTCCCAAATGGACTGGCATGGAAGAAAGACGTTCCTATTTAGAGCTATTAAATATCAAGGAAAATAATGAGTAAGGAAATTAATTCCATGAGTAAAGATTCTATTTCAAAAGAATTCATTGAACGGTGGGAATCTTTTTATGGAAAAGAACGTGCTAATATTATCGTAACTAATCTCAGGAAATTAGATCCTCGCATTATCTTTCCAAATTCCCTTAAGATTGACTTATCTACACTAAAAAACCAATTAGAAGATAAGAATTTTAAATTTACTTATATTAAGGAGTTTAATGGCTTAATTGTAGAAGATGAACCATTTAGTATTGTGTCCACACCTGAGTATTTAGGTGGTTTATTCTCTATTCAAGCGTTAACAAGCATTTTTCCACCTAAGATTCTCAAACCTTCTCAAGATAGCGTTATTCTTGATATGACCGCTTCTCCTGGAATAAAAACCTGTCTTCTTGCTCAAGAGATGAAAAATCAAGGTTTAATTATAGCAATCGAAAAATCAAAATCAAGATTATCTGCATTAAAGGCGAATATTGCAAGAATGGGTATATCTAATACAATTATGCTTAATTTTGACGCAACTAATCTTTATAAATTAAACATACAAGTAGACCATGTTCTACTGGACGCTCCTTGTTCCGGGACAGGCTTAAAAATGAGTAAAAATAAAAGATTAGAGCCTAAAACTTTGAATGATATTTTTCGTCATGCAAAACAACAAGAAACTTTACTTGAAATCGCTTGGAAACTATTAAAGCCAAGGGGAACTTTAATTTACTCAACTTGCAGTTTAGAGCCTGAAGAAGGAGAAAAACAGATCCTTGATTTTCTACTAAATCACGAACATGAAGCAACTCTCTTACCTTTATCTATCACAAGTGGTATTTCAGGTGAGGATACCAAGTGGGATAATTCAGTTCACCCTCAATTGAAAGAAACACGTCGTATTCTTCCAAAAATTGGTTTTGATGGATTTTTTATAGCTTTATTACAAAAGAGGTTGCATTAATGTCTTACACTACCTTAACAACGAAAGAAAAGAATCAAGTTGAAGTAGAAATCAACAAGATACTTGGTTCATCTATTATGACTGATATTCTTAAAGAGAAGATGTTAATCTCGCTAAATGGTTCAAGGAAGGAAATTTTTTTAATTTCAATATCAGATTTGCAGCTATTAACCCAGATTCAATCTATTCCTGACTGTAAATTGGTTTATGTACGTATAAAACTTGGTTTCTTTATTCGTAATTTGTTTCGTGTTGGAATTGAATCCCTCTCATACTTAGCTCCTCTAACTAAGAAGAAAATTCGGTTAAATACTCAAAATGCTAGAAAGTTCATTTATGGAAAAGATATTGATGTTCGTTCAAAAATATTACAAGAAGAGATAAGGAAATTTGGAGATGGTGAGACTGTTATGATATTTACTTCTTATGAAATACCAATTGGATATGCTAAGATCAATTTAAAAGTAAAAAAATTGCAAAATCTAGTTGACACTGGTATTTATTTGCGTTCTGAAAAAAGCGCGTTCTAAAATAGTAGGATCTAGTCATATAGACGGGCTTTCAAATCTGTTTCAGAGGAAGAATCACCTCAGATTGGGAATATGATGAAGAAGAAACAGCTTATGTCTTTGAAGGCAAAGTATTAGTAAATACGCCTACAGAGGAGGTTGAAATTAAAGGAGGCCAGTTAGTTCAATTTCCTAAAGAATTAAAATGTACTTGGACTGTTCTTGAACCGATTAAAAAGGTTTATACATTGCAAAAGTTTGATTGGTAGAATTTCAGGACAATAATAATGGAACAAATAGTTGCAAAAACTGTGATACGACTTCTACTTAGGATATTATCTTTACCATTAAAGAAAAACTTAATTTGATGTTTCAAGGGCTATCTGAATAGCCTCCAAATTTTTTACATTTTCTACAACGAAAAACATAGACAGTAGGCCCTTTTTCTTTATCTAATGAATTTAAATAAGAATTCCATTCATCTATACCTATCAATTCTGAGTCAGATCGAATAAAATTAATAAAATCTAATCCTAATTTTTCTATTTCTTTTTTCCCCGCATAACCAATAAATTCCGCACCTTCACCGCAATGAGTCCACCATTTTTCTTGTTGCCATCCTCTAAATCCAGGAGTTTTAAAAGCAATTTCTTCAATTCTTTCTTGAGGAATTCTACTCCAACGACCATAATTACCAATCGCTTCGACGTCGATATATTCTGCTTTAAACTTCTTATGAGCAGATCCGTCTGCAATACACCAAGGACATAATCCTTTTTTTAATGGCTCTTCACTGTATACTGGACCTATGTACAGATAGCCTCTTTTTTTTCTACAACACACACAAATCTTAGGTGATTTCTTTATAGCTCCTGTTTTTATAGGATCAGGATGATATTTGAAAAAAGGTAGGGACACTAAATTCTCCTCAATTTTGAATTGAATTTATTTCGAATTATGAAAAGAAAATTGAATGTTGTTCTAATCCTTCTAAGGTATTCCTTCAATTCATTTCTTCCTTTTCTATCCAATTTATTACTTTTTCAGCTTTTGAATGATTCATTACCTTTTGAGATTCCTAAAGTCTTTTTTTATTTTAGCCATGTCTTTTAAGAAGTAAGAATATTTTTTCTTTTTAATTCTATAATAGTTTTTGTGTAAAGATAAAGGAGCAAGACGTATCAGAAGTTTGATAAAGTAAGTGGGGTAATTCCTTCTAATATTGTTATTTAAGAGCCAGTTTAAATCTTTAAATTTATCATATAAATATTCAGTTAAGATTTCTACTTCTTCCGTCTCCAAATAAGAGGTTTTGTTATTAGCTGATAGCGCATCATAATTACTATAGTCATCAATGTTTGTTACTAATTTTTTTTCAAGCATAATTTCACGAATTCGTGTGTTGGGATAGGGAGTAAGGACAAAGAATATTGGTGCATCTAATTTTATTTGTTTTACATACTTCAAAATATTATAAAAATCTCGAGTATTATCACCTGGATTTCCTACAATAAATCCACCAATTGCTATTGCTCCATGGCTTCTTATTTGAGCCACAACTACTTTTGCTTTATCAGCCATTCTTGAAACAGTTTTCCCTAATTTTTGCAATTTATTTTGACTTGGATTCTCTATTCCTAAGAAGAATGCTTTAAAATTAGCTTCTAAGGCTTTTTTAAGTAGTTCTGGCTTCTTATATAAACTTCCTACATGGGCTTGGGTTGAATAATGTATGTCATTAAGATCTCGCTCAATAATCCCTTCACAAAGGTTAAGGAAATGCTTAGAATCCAAACTAATATTATCATCAGTGAAAAATATCGCTTTGGTTCCATTTTTTTTACAATTCTCAATATCAATTAACACTCGGTCTATTTCATATGTTCTAAGACTCCGGCCATACATTTTATTTATGGAACAGTAATTACAAGTATATTTACATCCACGAGATGTTTCAACTACATCAGCTTTCCGTCCTAGTATATGAAATCCTCTTTTTAGTAGTCGAACATCCCGATTTGGTAGGTTTAGTGTAGTTAAATCTGATAGGGACCTCCAAGGATTATGAATAAATTTTCCATTATGCCAGAAAGACAACCCTTTAATGTTTCGCAAGTTTTTCTCATTGTTATCGAGGGAATGAACTAATTCTCTAAAAGTATATTCACCTTCTCCTTTAATGATGAAATCTATGTCTTTCCCCCAAGAATTAGCCACTTCTTCAGGTAACATAGAGGGATGATATCCACCAAAAGCTATTTTGATCTCTGGATCAATATTTTTAATGAATCTAGCGATATATCGTGCGGTTTTACTTTGAAAACTCATAGAGGAAAGCCCAATAAGATCAGGGGGATGTTTTAATATTCTAATTTCAAGATATTCCTTGAAATTTCGCCTTTTAAGAACTAGATCAGCAACAGTAACATCATGCTCCTCGTTGAGATTACCCGCTATAGAAGAAATAGCTAGGTTTGGAAGGATCGCAAAATGTTGAAAAAAATATGCTGTATTGGGCATTGCGAGTAATAAAATATTCATTTATTGATCCTCTGTAGAGTTAATCCAGATGTACATGATCTGATTAACTTATAATCTGCTAGATTGCTTGAAATGATCTGAATTTCTCCTTTTCTTAAAAAGATTGTTTGAAGACTTTTGGCTATATTGAAAGAATTTTTGGAAAACAACTATAAATAGAAGAATGTGGTATCCATTAACTCTCTCTAATGATTTTACTAAATCTTATGGAATGACTACGAGTTCTATTGTATTAGATTAAAACCGATAGAACAACTATTATTATAAATAATCTGGTTTGTGGACCGAATTAATTTTGGTATTTTTGTTTCTCTTTGTTACTATGCTAATCATTCCTACGTTCATTTAATATTTTTTGATGCACTCTTTTCACTGAAAATTATCTTTATCATTCTTCGTTCTGCAAGACTAGTTCTTTTGGAGAAAATTTTTTTGACTAGAAAAATGTTTATTATTTCAACTCTTCTAACTTATTCAATTAAAATTTTATATATATTTTAATAAGAGTTGATTCGTAATCCTACATATCTCTGTTGCCACCAAGATTTAACATCATCAAAAATTCCTATCTCTAGGGAAAAAATAACCTTTCTTAGTTTAGTTTCTATACTTATTCCCTCTATTGAACCATAAAGTCTTCTTTCTATCTTACCATATTTTTCAGCTAAATTTTCTTCTTGTATACTGAAGTTACCTTCAGGGAACCACCAAGATTT
>JBHLKP010000164.1:0-8873 GCA_048886525.1 Candidatus Hodarchaeota archaeon
GTGAAAATACTATTCATTTCCTTCACGATTCAATTGATATTGAACCATAAGAAATTGTTCAATTCTGATGTCTAATAAGTAAATCAAATTCGTGTCTTAATAAAGAATGCTGTATCATTTGAAACATTTGTACAAAGACGCCATTTTTCACCGTTCAATTATTGTATCATTTTTGAGTTAAGTTTTTGGTGTTTTTCGTTCTTCGATCAAAAGTGAGTGAAATAGTGAAAGTTTTGATTCAAAATTTTTATCTTCCGTCTACTGCTTTCTTTTATATGTTTTAAGCCGACAAAAATAATATTAATTATGTCGGTCGGATTGGTTAAATAAACCCCGTAGAAACCGTTATTTTGAAAATGAAGACAATCATTTTTCATCATAACAGTCAACTTTTCCAAAATGCATACCCAAATGATAAATCATCATCATCACAAATTTGGTGGATATAGAAAATATGAAACGCGCACAGAAAAAGTGCAGCTGGATTTTTGATTTACATGTCTGAGCTATAGGTGTTGACTTCATACACCCGACTATATCATTCTATCATGCAAAAGATTAAATAATGTAAGCGCGCTGATCTCCTTATAGATCAGTGGCTTTATAAATGTTTGTAGTGAACGGAGGAGAAATTGTTAATTCAAAAATCGCACAAAAATTCAAGTTAAAAAGTTACTTTCTTTTTATAAAACCAGAAGTCTAAAATCAAAGGAAACATTTGTTCGGAACGTTTGTTCCACTAACCAACGTGTAATGTAAGAACAACAGCTTTTCTCATTACCTCCGAAAGTAGCATTGAAAAAGAAAAAAAGAAGACCTAAGGTCTTCGTTTGCGTGAAAAAACCACTAATACAAGAAGACTAAGAAATAAGAGTTCAAGCATAAAGCTAGAAGCAGTAGTAGTTGTTTTGGTTGACTTACCGAGCTTTAAAAGCAATGCATCCCCATCTCCAGCACTAGAAAACGTTGATCCTCCAAGTACAATTCCTCCGTCAGATGTTTGAATCATTGATCGAATACCCGTTTCAGGAAAGATATGACTCCACACCTGGTGACCGGTACTATTTGTTTTCACAAACCAAGTATCACTATCACGTATATCTCCTGCCAAAGCAAAACCATGATCGCTTGTTTGAATCATTACAAAACATGATTCGTCACCTGAATGATGAAAGGACCGATTCCATTCTTGGATACCATTTTTATCAGTCTTTACCAGCCAGAAGTCCATTCCTACCACCTTAAAGGTGTTTTCTGTAAGATATTCTAGTGTAGTAGTCGTTCCAGCTATGGCAAAACCTCCATCAGCCGTTTGGACTAACGAGTAACTATTATCATCCCTAATACCACCAAAGGTATGATTCCATTCATGGTGACCACTACTGTTTACTTTTAGCAACCAGATATCGCTTTCACCCGCACCATAGGACTGTGTACCTCCAGTAAGAACAAAACCTCCATCGGTTGTATGAACAATTGACCAAGCAACTTCGTCACCGTTACCACCAAATGTCCGATTCCATTCATGGTAACCAGTACTATTTACTTTCACCAACCAGAAATCTTGACTACCTGTACCATACGAAAAACTATATCCTGAGAGCACATAACCTTCATCAACTGTTTGGATTATTGATAAAGCCTGTTCTGCCGTTTTATTGCCACCTATGGTTCGGTTCCATTCATGATTACCATTAACATCAGTTTTTACTAATATAACGTCGCCCCCTTCTATCGCAAATCCAGCGATTGCAAAGCCTCCATCGGTTGTTTGAATTAATCCTTGAATACCCCATCCATATCTGCACCAGAAAGTTTCATTCCAAACATGGTAACCTGAGGAATTTGTTTTCATAAGCCAAAGAATAGCAGAAAGTTGTTCCTGTTCCTCTGGCAGTCCATAAACTCCTGCGAAGGCATATCCTGAATCAATCGTTTGAATAACTGATCCAGCTAAATCACTACCAGTATCACCATATGATTGACTCCATTCTATTTCATATGAAGTGATAGTCTTCGTATCTTCTACATCAGTTGTTGTTGCTACAACAAAATTAAACGGAATGACTGCAACTACTGTAAGTGTAATAATAATAATACTTTTGGCATACCTAAATTCCTTTATTATTGCAAGAAAGGATAATCTCAACCATCTTTTTCTCTCCATATTTTCATTAATTTTTCTCTTTACAGAGTATATTTGCAATCTATACATTTTTTACACCAATTCTTATTTTTAATTCCTCTACTATTGCATAAATTCTTTTCTTCTCCAGCTAATTAGGTTTCATTTTCTGGGTCGAATAATCTACTAAAAGTGAATTTTACCGAAGAAGCATTAAATTTAGACCCATCATGGAATAAAATGTTTTGTTTAAGAGTGAATAACCAGTATTTACTGTCATTTGAGACAATCCATTGTTTTGCTAAACCAGGTGATAATGTTCTTGTTTCAGGATCGTAATTGACTAATGTATCAAAAATTAATGAGAGTCTTCTCCATTGGTCAAAATCAGCTAGTATTGCAGGGTCATAATTAACATAAGGATCTCCATAATGTCCAATCGTTAACGTTGACAAAGTGCTTTCAGCATTAGTTACAGCTGCCTGAGCTCGTTGTTGTAATGGAAATTCACTCTCTATATCAATGAATGTATTTGAATAAGGAATCATTATAGAAGAAGATAATACAAAAGTTAAAATGACAAATACTGATAATTGAAATAGTTCTACTTTCTTCATTTTAGTCACATCTTTGATTTATTTCTTTAGTATATAATCGAACTCTTCAATTATTGAGCTTCCATGCGGGAAATTGATGAAAATGCAGTTATTTAAACCCTTCCTTCTCTTTCCAGTGTTCTAACGTTAGTTTCTAGTGTTCTAACGTTAGTTTATCCTGGACAAAAAATCGTACAATAAGATTAAATGAATTTTCTGGATTTTTACTTATCGATAAGAAACGATTTACCAGTTGATCAACTATGAAAAAACTTCCATTACTGCTCCTAATATTTTCCTTCTTACTCATCCCTATAGCAAACCGTACATTATCTGCTAACCTGATAATTGAATCAGAAATAAGTGTTTTTAGGTAAAATTTTCGTATAGCCTTTATTTATTCTATCTTAGCTTGTTTTATTCTTTAAACAACTTTTTTAGTCTTTTAGTAGGAAATAATTTAGCATATTTTCTTTTTTGCCATTTAACAAATTTATCAACACATGATTGACAGATATGAACACTATGTGATTCATTGATCTTGAGTTGATTGAATTCAGGGGTATAATTTTCGATTTGTTCTTCACACAATGTACATTCCATTATTCATCATTCTCCTTTTCATGACTTTTATTAATTATTTCAAATTCCTTTGTTTTTAGGCACTGCCATTTTTCCAACATATTTCTTAATCTTTTATAAAAACTAGATATCAGATAAACCATGTAATAATACCGGGTATTTTAATCATACAACCAACATTTAAACAAGAAAATTATATACCCTAGGAGATACTTCTGTAAGTTATGCTTAACGAAACAAGCTACTTGTGCTGCGATTTATGAATTATTAGCATTAATGAATGACTTAGAGCGACCCAAAATGCCAGTGTCAAACGATTCCTATCTATCGCGCCTCAACGCGACGTTATCTGCAATATCTGAGACCTAATTTCAAAATTCTCACCATCTTCCTCATAAATTTTGTCTATCTCTTTTTTTCCAAGTTTTGTTTTAGCTATTAAATTTATTAATCGTAAAAATTCGTGGAAGAGAGAGAGCGACCTTCAAGAAATCCTCTTACAATTTTTGTAAAACGGGTGGTGATATTTGTAGTGAACATTCAATTAAAGTGGCGAGAGAGAAAAAAAGGTGGTCCAACCTTTCCTATCAAGCAATTTAGCATGATATTATTTTGAAGTCAGCGTCAGAAGGTCTTAAGAACCGTTTCTTTGCTAGCTTACCTGCGTTCTTAGTGAAATAATCACTTTATTTCTCCTTTCAAGCATCTAATGCCGTAGGGGATCAGAATTACATGGTTCTGATCCTCTTATCGGACTATTTAGATTATCGTTGGTTTTACTCTTTTTTTTGTTTTTTTCCAATATTCATCTTGCCTTCTACTTGTGATATTTTTCACAAGATCTAATTAGAGTTGCATAACTTTTTATTTCCTTAAATTCTAACTCATTCCTATATTTAACAAAGACATATTGAGTAGTGGATAGATACATAATTGAAGTCAAAACCTTTGAAAAAACATGCCTGTGGATGGTGTCGTGCTCCAACAACGAGGGAACGTAGATATTATGGTAAGCTCTATTATTATTGTACTACTCAGTGTGAATTAAAGGGTCAATCGACCAAAAATATTATCATGGGACCAGTCTTTTGTCTAATTGCTTTCGGTCCAGTACCGTTTTATTCTGTGATAAACCCACCGAACTTATTGGGCATATCGATAATTCTTTGGATGATTGGCTGGATCTCTGTAGGTATCTGTGTCATTATAGTAGGTTTAGTGGGATGGTTATTGATTTTTATTCCTGAATTCTTTAGAGAAAGACGAGAAACCGCGGTAAAAAAGGTTATTGAGAATTTTGATTGGGAATTAGGACAAAATAATGAATAGAACCATTAAGCTAATAAAGCAGAATTAATTCAAATATCGTTTCAGGAGACGATAATTCAGCTTATTAGTTTTAGTAAAACCCTAATTTTCTAGTTTTTCTCGACTCGACCACTTTGATGACATTTCGCGTAGGGACTAAATATTGATGATCTAGTAATGGTTATGTATCTATAAAGGGATTAATATAAAAATCGAATTAATCTAATCTTTTCTCAGAAATTCTAGGATAATGAGGCAATTGACAGGAAAAAAAGTATTTATAGGATATGGAACTCGATATGGGGCAACAGAAGAGGTCGCTAACCGAATAGCTGAAATTATTCGTCAAGCTAATAATCAGGTTCAAGTGGAAGACTTGAAGAAGAATAAAAATCCTCCTTCACCTCAAGAATTTGATGGGGTAATAATAGCTTCGGGAATAAGATGCAGTGAATGGACGAAAGAATCTAACAATTATATTAATAAGTATAAGAAACAGCTAGGAGATCAAAAGAGAATTTTTGGGTTATTTGTTTGTTCAATTCTGGCTGTTACGAATTATCAGGAAGCAGTAAATAATTTTTTAAGACCAAACCTCGTCAAAGTTGGAATTCCTGATGATGCCAATCATGTAATTTATGATGCATTTGGAGGTGTTATGGATTTTACTAAGACCTCAAAAATTGGCTTTTTTGATAAAAAAGGACTTCAAGTTTGGGCTAAGGAGCTGAAAAATGAGTCTGAAGGTTCATTTAACTATGAGGAAGACGGTAAAAATGACTTTCGGAATTGGAAACAAATAACAGAATTTGCCGAAAATTTCACCAAAATGCTTTAAGAAAATAGAATTTAATTATTTTAAAAAATAATTCTTATTACCGCTATTGAGGATCCAAGAGAGTTAGCTTTACGCACAGCAAATATCTAGTTCGATTGGTAAAACAATCCCATCCCATAAGTGAAGAGAATAATTCAGTACTAGTAATTGGTGGGATTCGAAATGGTAGAAAATTTAAAGATGTTGCAAAAGTTTTTATTCATCTGCGGTATCCTCTCTTCACTACTATATGTTAGTACTGATTTACTTGGAGGTATATTATTGGAGGACTATGATTTTGTCTCTCATTACATCAGTGAGCTGAGTGCTATCGGCGTGCCCTCGAGATCACTCGTCATTCCGCTTTATATCGCATATGATATTCTTATGATCGCATTCGGATTGGGTGTCTTGATAGCAGCTAATCGGAAACATGCTCTACATTTAACGGGAGGTCTACTGATTGGATTTGCGGGCGTTGGCTTTGTGGGATTATTCTTCCCAATGCACCCACGTGGAGTCGAAGCAACATTTACTGATACTATACATCAAATTATCGCGGGTGTAACTGTGCTATTCATTCTGCTGGCTATTGGATCAGGAACGATTGAATCTGGAGCGACTGCATATGGGAAGAAGTTTCGCCTATATTCTGCTGGAACACTCTTGATACTTCTCATGCTGGGTGTTCTACCTTTCTTAGAGGCAGCTCAAATTGTTACAGGACAATCTACACCGTGGGTTGGGCTTATTGAGCGCATTATTGCCTATATTTATCTGTTATGGGTGATAATGCTAGCTATTATTCTCTTGCGCATACAAGAGACGTCAAAATTAAATGAAAAGTGTGAGGCTTAATTAAAAACGGAGTTTGAATAGCCTAAGACGTTCCTCTGAGTTTCTTCTTGGTAGTTGACCAAGTGATCTGGGTCAAGTAATTGAGTACGAGTTGTAAGTTTCAATTAAAATTCCTTTAATACGCCTTCACGCGAGAAGTGATGAATAGGATTTGATCAGCAACATAAAAGGTTGAAAGGCTAGATTAGGCTCATCTTATTATTGACTCAAGAATAGTTTTTTATGTAGTAAGGAAAATAAAAAATCCATAGCACTGGAATCAGGAATGATTATGGATGAGTATCGAGGAGGAATACAAGGAACGAATACAACAAGCAAAGCAATTACTTGCTCACTCAAAATATGATGAAGTGCTCAAAACAATCGAATTATACGAGAAAAATGAAAATCTAACCAAGATACAGCAATGGGAAATCCAATTACTCCAAGGGGAAGTTCACTATAGAAAAGGATCCTATAATGACGCGCTAGCTATTGCAAATAAAGTTTTCAAGGAAAGTCAATCCCATCAGAATCTTTTTATTAATATTGATGCGCAAAATAAAAAGCTAGAAGTTTTATTTAGATTAGGATCTGAAACTAATGAAATTACTCGTCTCATAGAGGCAATAGAAGGATCGATGAAAAAATTAGAACCCGCAGATCCCGTGGAAGTGATGAAGAGAAAGGCCCCCTTCCTAAGATCAAAAGCATTACTACATGAGTTGAAAGAAGAATTTCGATCAGCGATGGATCTGTATCAAGAAAGCTTGCGTCTCTATGAAGACATAGGTGATCCTTATTATATTATCCGACTTCTAAACCATATTGGATTGTGTATTCAAAGTATGGGAGAACAAAAACAAGGTTTGAATTATTTAAACAAAGCTTTAAAATATGCAGAACAAAATAAGGATAAAGCGGGGATAGCAATGATACTAGCCAATGTAGGAGATATATATACAAGTCGAGGAGAATTCAAAATAGCTTTGGACTATATAAAAAGAGCAATGGAACTTAATAAAGAATTAAATCAAAATTTAGGTATTTGGCATGACTTATATAGTATTGGAGCAATTTATTTTGCTCAAGGAGAGATTAATTCCGCTTTAACTATGTTTCAGAAAATGGTGGAAGAGAGTCGGAAATTAGGACATCATAGAAATATTTTCTGGAGTCTTAAAAATCTCGGTATCTTTTATCAGGAAATTGGACGGCCAAAAGAAGCATTAGAGAACTTTCAAGAAGCGATCGCGCTCGCTAAAGAAATAAATCATACCGATCTAATCTCTTCAGGTCTAGGTAGGCTAGGAAGCTATTATCGATCCCAAGGAGAATTAGATTTGGCATTAGAATATTATCAAAAAGCTTTAGCTTTGCCTGAAGAGCACGAGAATGAAGTGCAAATTGCTTGGATGAATCTTATGATCGCGATTATCTATGAAGAGCAAGGGAAGTATGAAAAAGCAAAAAAGCAATTAGAACAAATCCTAACCATTTTTGAAAAGCATATAGATAAAAATGGACAAAAATGGACATTATGGCACATTGGAAATGTAGATCAATTAAGTAATAACTTTGAATTAGCCATTCGGTCTTATAAGCAAGCTTTAGCAATCAACGAATCAATGACGGGAAAGTACAATTATTCAAATGCTTTTTTCCTTTACCGGTTGGTTACAACCATTAATGATAACGATCTCCCCTATGAAACGGAAGCTTATCTAGCACAAATGGAAAAAATTACAAGTTTACCTGGAGGAAAACAAGCGTATCAGCTTGCCAAGGCCAGTTACCTAATGAAAAGCGACCGGATGAAGGACAAGTTTGGAGCACAGCAGCTTTTACAAGAAGTAGCTACTGGAAAAATGATCTATCACGTCTTTAAAATCGAAGCTACTCTAAAATTATGTAAAATTCTATTATTCGAACTGAGAATGACAGGAAATGAAAAAGTTTTGACAGAATTGAAAGATTTAATCTCTCAGCTCAATGAAATTGCCAAAATTCAACGATCCTATCCATTACAGGCAGAAATCCATCTTCTCCAGTCAAAAATCGCGCTTATGGAATTGAATATTGATCAAGCGAAAACCTCACTTGGGAAAGCCCAACTCCTGGCTGAGGAAACAAATATTCAACCATTAATGAAACTATTAATGAATGAAAACCAGCAAACTCAACACTGGAATCAATTGGTAACATCACAAACTCCTCTTAGAGAACGAGCCGAGCAAGCTCAACTAGAGGATATTATTGATCGGATGTTGAAAGAACGATTAAAAGGAAGTCAATTCGCTCCACTTACCGAATTAGAAAGGAACCAACAAATGCAGAGTTATCTCATAAAAGCCAAAGATATAGCTTCTGAATATAAGTAGTAAGCAATAGTTCTTCCTAAAAAACATAAACAACGTTATTAGTTATCATTACACTTTAAAAAAGGAAGCTTTTCTAAAATGGAGTGAATAATCTGGTCCAAACTACAGATGCGGGGTTTGCAATTAGTGGTGGTAGTCCAAATTGTTATTAACAATTATCCTCCTAGGAAATCCTAATTTGACTTTAACTTGAAAAGACTATCACTATAAAGCGTCTAAATTCGAAT
>JBHLKP010000165.1:0-8866 GCA_048886525.1 Candidatus Hodarchaeota archaeon
ACAGCCTTTTTATCCGTTTTTGGAATATAAGATACAAAAAAAGAAAGTAAAAATTGATGATTACCTTGGAGTATTTACGGCGGTGGTAATAGGATGTATGTTGTTATTCCTTATATAAAATCAAAGTATGATAAGATTATGAGACCGATAAGTGAATTTTTTCATTTGAAGTTAAAACTAGAACCTAATCATGTTTCTGTGATTGGTTTTATTATTGGACTTATGTCAGTAGGATTAATCCTTCTATCATATTGGCAATTAGGTTTGATTTTAATGGCTATTTCCCTTTTTTTTGATGGGATTGATGGAAATATTGCTAGAGTTTATGAGTTAGAAAGTGAAACTGGAGAAATTCTAGAGTTGATTTTTGATCGATCCCTTGAAGCGCTTTTATTCTTGGCTCTTGCTTCAATGTTTGGCATAGATTATAGATTAGTTTTCTTAGTTATTTATTCTATTCTCTTAATGACATCATTGAGAGATAAGGCTAAATTTGACCCTGGATTAAAAAGAATTTCACTTTTCCTTTGCTTGATAATGAGTTTTGAATCGATCTTTACATTGGTCTTCTTTGTACATATTGTAGCTTTCATTCTGCAGTTATGCATCTTAGACTACAAAAATCAAGTAAGTGGTGAGGTACAAAAAAATATTGCTAAACAAGAATATAGGATGTGTATAACAAATGGTTGAGTTAATAACATTGATTATTGAAAGTATCATCTTCATCTTTCCTGCATTCGTATCTAATGCTTCTCCTGTATTTTTAGGTAGAGGTAAACGCTTTAATGCGCCTATAGATGGTGGGAAAGTTTGGAAGGATGGTAGAAGAGTTCTAGGAAATGGTAAAACAATCCGAGGATTCATTGGCGGAACTATCTGTGGTATGATTGTTTCTGTAGCAATTTTGATTCTAGTTAGCCAAATTTCGTATTCATTCAGTTTTATGACTAGTTTAGAGCAAGGACTTCTTTATACTATTTTAGAACCGTTAGGTATTACTTTTTGGACCAATAAAGTACTCTTAGGCTTAATCATTGGTTTCTTACTTGGTTGTGGTTCCCTCATTGGTGATTTAACAGGTAGTTTCATAAAAAGACGTTATGGACTTCAAAGAGGAGAGTCTTTTCCTCTAATGGATCAATTAGGTTTCTTATTTATGGCACTAATATTTGTCTATCCAGTTATTCCTTGGCCGTTTTATTGGTTAGTTTTTCTAATACCTATAACTCTAACTCTTCACATACTTCTAAACCTTGGAAGTTATTTCGTTGGGTTTCAAGATGTTCCCTTTTAATATTCAAAGCTGAATATTAATATTTGGCTTGGAGTATTTTTTTTTCAAAATTAGATGAGACAATCGCTTTTAAACCAGAGCAGTGAAAAAGATAGAAAAAAGGATATAATTCCTAAATTTCAGTGAAACTTTCTATAGTACTCTTATCTAGTCTCTTAATGACTTCTTTAATCAGCTTAATCGCCTTTTCGACATCACCAAGATCTAAAATACCATTATGAGAGTGGATGTGGCGCGTTGGAATACCCAAAACTAATGATGGACACCCTGAACCAGTTAAGTGGATTCTACCTGCATCAGTTCCACCTCCCATTACAACTGAGTCCTGATATTCAATCTTGAGCTCTTTAGCTAGATCTATAACAAAATTACGAAATCTCGGATTTGGGATCATAGAAGCGTCACCTGCTAATATAGATATACCTTTTGACATTTCTGAAGGTGCTTTCAATTTTGAAACACCAGGGACATCTCCTGAGATATCTACTTCTAGTGCAATAGCAATATCTGGTTTAATTGCTTGAGCTGCAGTTTGTGCTCCACGTGAACCTACTTCTTCCTGTACAGTGGCAACGCCATACACTTGGCTTGGATATGAGATATTTTCATTTCTTAGTTGCCTGATGACTTCAGCAGCGATAAAAGCGCCAATCCTATCATCGAAAGCTTTGCCAACAGCTAAAGAAACTTCTTTTCGTTTTTCTTTTTCGTCTTTTTTTTCTATTTGGGTTCGTTTAATGATCTCAAATTTGGAATCAGGAATGATTGGATCTCCTATTGCAATTCCTAGTTCTTCAATTTCTTTTTTGCTCTTACAACCAACATCAATAAACATTTTATCTTTAGTAACGACCTTTTTTCTAGCTTCCTCGGGAATAACATGAGGTGGTGCTGCTGAAATAATACCACGATAAGTATCACCTTTTTTTGTGCGAATAAGAACCCGTTGCGTTAATAAACTCTGATCCCACCAACCTCCAATTTGATGAAATGTAATATATCCTTGTTTGTCAATACCTGTTACCAAAAATCCGATTTCATCAATATGGCCTGCAAGCATAATTTTGGGCCCACTATTACCAATCTTGAATATTAAGGAACCAGTCTTGTCATTGAACACCTCATCACAAAAATTCTTCACATGATCCTTTACAATACGCGATACTTCGATCTCGTGACCTGGGGGTCCAAAAGCATTACACATCTTCTCCAAGAATTCTACATTTTGAATCAACATTCTTAACCTCTGAAATCTAAGTGTATTTTTCTGTTAATAAAAAAAAGATTCAAAAAAATCCTTTATTTGTTTTGATTTAAAATAATCATGATGAAGATTTGGAGGTAAAAAGTCAATATTCCAAAATAATTCCTACCTAATCCCTAGACTAGATTCATTTTTCCTGATAGATATTCAATATTAATCCTACCAATAATGACTTTTTTTATCGCTGATTCCTTTAATTGTTTCTTAATAACTGTGCTGGGATTCCTTTCGAGCTGGTTAATCATAATCATCAGTGCCTTCTTTTTCTCATCATAATTTTACATGAAATTAACCTTACCTTTAAATTGTGCCGTTTTAAAACTGTGATTACATTCTCCTTCACGATAACCCAAATCATGGATTGCTTGGCCCCAAATTAAACTATTTTCATTCAAATAATCGATTTTTTTTCCTTCACTAGCGCAAGAGAAAAAAGAACCAAAAACGCAACATTCTTCCTTTTTACAATGACCAAACTTATCATTCTCTCTTCCGTCACAATCGTTGTTCTTACACTTTTGATCTAAATGATCCAAAAAACTCACCGATAATATAGTCACGTACTTACTTATAAATACCCATGATCATCTAATCATCTATTCAAAATGATGTAACAGTAACTAGAATGAGTCAGAGTATTCCCTGCTGTAGTGTTGAATCTCTGGAGTCATATCTCGCCAATACTTAGATGGTGGTGTTTTTTGCTCATTATCTAAAAAAAAGCATATATCCACAATCAAGAGCCATATATATGGGAAGAATTCACCAATCCTTATTACGAATCTATCCTCGAAACTATCACGGATAATATCTTTCAGATCAGAGTAAAATTTTCCTTTTTTTCCTTTAGGAGTACCTTCGGGGAAGAAGTGGGGTGCGAAAGTAAAAGTGAATTCCTCTAAATGGGTTAAACAATTAATGTTAGTAAGTAATCCACCAATATTTAGTACATTGTCTTTATCAGCAAAGTACCTGTGTCTTGTAGTATTTATCCGTAATTTGACGATATGATTATCATTTACATCAAAAAAACTACCTATATCCCAACCCCCATGCTCACTATAATACGTCTCTGCTTCCTCCCATGTAAATAATACCCCAATCTTATCTTCCAATTTATCTATAAATCTCCGTTCCTCTAACGGCAAACTTCGTAACAATTTGGCTTTTGAATACGATGCCTGTACTCGTTCAGATTGAGATAACCTATCACGAACTAACTTATCGAATTGTGACTCTACATATTCTTCAATTGGAAAATCTTTCATAATCTATCACTTTTCGTTTGATTTAAAATAATCTTGATAATAACTTTGAAGTAATAACTTAATTATCTATTATCTTCTTGTTGGATCTTTATATTTTTCAATTATATTTGTTATTATGTTTACTGTACCATATAAACTGCCTATACTAATATTATGATTCATGATAAATGCTTTCATATAATCTTATTTTTGATTTATTTTACCAGATAAATATTCAATGTCAATCCTCCCAACTCTGACTCTTTTTATCGCTGATTCCTTTAATTGCTTACTTATTACCTTTTCGGGGTTATCTTCAAGCTGATTAATCATAATCGTCAAAGCTTTCTTTTTTTCGTCGTATTTTTCAATGAATTTTACTTTACCTTTAAATTGTGCTGTTTTAAACGCGTGATTACACTCTCCTTCATGGTAACCCAAATCATGGATTGCTTGACCCCAAACTAAATTATTCTCATTTAAATAATCAATTTTTTTTCCTTCACTGGCGCAATGGAAATATATACAATTGTTATCATAATCATATGCATGGCTTATTGTTACAAGATATGGAATATTGGCTTTAGTCATAGCTAACGTTACATATTTGGTTGATTGGATTATTTCTTTAATTTCATTCTGATTATCTATATTTTTTTCTTTTCTTCTTATTTCTCTCATGGTTATCACACCTTTATTTCACCCTTAGACTGAATTTAAAAGCTATTAGATCTTTACATATCTTTGAAGGTTCATTGCTTAATTTGACTTGTATCCTCTTCAAACCAAAATAAAATTAACAGTAAAAACCTTGAATTATTAAAGTGAAAGAAATGAATGAACATATCATTGATTTAAGATCAGATACAGTTACTAAACCATCCCCAGAGATGTGGGAGGCCTTTAAATCTCTAAATAATTCCAAAATTGGCGATGATGTTTTTAAAGAAGATCCAACCGTTAACGCATTGGAGGAAAAAGCTGCGAAATTAATGAATAAAGAAGCCGCTTTACTAGTAACCTCAGGAACTCAGGGAAATCTTGTTTCTTTGTTAAGCTCTACGACTCCTGGGCAAGAAATTTTGTTGGAAGCTGAGAGTCACATATTCTGGTATGAAGTAGGTGGTTGTGCGCGGATCGCAGGCCTTACGCCAAGAGTTTATAAGACAAAAAAAGGTTTCCCTAGATCCGATGAGCTCAGAAAACTAATTCGTGTCAGAAATGACGATCATCAACCTTGGACAACTCTACTTTGTATAGAAAATACTCACAATAGACATGGTGGAACAGTATGCTCTCCTGATATTCTTTCAGACCTGTATAAATTCACTCTAGAAAATGCCTTGAAGTTTCACATGGATGGTGCACGTATTTTTAATGCAGCTATTTCTCTTAATCAACCCGTAAATAAATTTAGTAAATCCGTCGATAGTCTTACATTTTGTCTTTCAAAAGGCCTATCTTGTCCCATTGGTTCATTGGTAGTTGGATCAAAGGATTTTATCACAAAGGCACGAAAATACCGAAAAATGCTTGGAGGGGGGATGCGACAAGCAGGAATAATTGCGTCAATGGGTTTAATAGCGTTAGAAAGCAAGTGGATTAAACGACTTGAAGAGGATCATAAAAATGCTCAGTTATTAGCTGATGGACTTCATGGAATCCCTATTCCATTAAAAATAACAATTCCAGAATCAAACATAATATTCGTTGAATTTCCTTTAAATGTGAACATGAATAAGCTCATTTCTTCTCTTGAAGACGAAGGAATTTTGTGTTTGAGTACAAATAATAAAGTACGTTTTGTTACACATTATGGAATAACTGAAGAGGATATTGAAGATTGTATAGATAAAATTAGTTCAGTTTTATCAAAAGGGTTTAATTCCTAAGGACATGTGATAATTATTAAGACCCAATACTGTTAAACCACCTTATCTACAATTTTATCTAATTTATCCTCAAGAATACCCTTCGCTGTGAGATATCTCTTATAGAACTTATGATATTCTTCAACAATCATTTTCTCATATTTTATTAAAAATAGTACTCCAGTTGCAAGGAAGCTAGCTGCACCCGCGAGTAAGAATATTATAAGGGTTGGTGAATTCCCGCCTAGGCTTGTAGCAAAGATTATTAACACTTGCGCTCCAGCAAAGGAAACTAATGGTTGTGTCCAAGCAGACGCGAATTTATTAATCCCCATAAATTGAGCTTCTTTTCCTTCTGGTACAAGGTCAGCTGGTAATGATAATCTAACAGATTCTATAAACACAGCACCGAAACCTGCAATAGCTGATAGAACTAAGATAAGATGATAATAGTTTCCAACCTCCATAAAGGCAAACCCAACGCAATATATTCCATATATGAAGGATCCAACCATAGCAGTTTTTATTTTCCCTAGCTTCTTAATTATTAATCCTGCAGGTATAGCCATTATTCCAGCAACTATTCCAGTAATTATTAACACTATTCCTTCATTTCCAGCGCCAAGAGCTGCGATTCCTTTGTTTGTTTGTAAATGTGGAATTAAATATAATGAGGCCACACCAAATGCAAATCCCCACATACTTTGTACAACCATCATTTTAGTGAAATCACCCCCTCCAAATGAAACTAAATATCTAGGAGTTAATAGAATATCAGTTAAAGTATCATCGATTGGTGGAAAAGTAGGATTTGCCTTTTCTACTAAGAAAAATATCAAAATACCTGTGAGAATTGATACAACACCAGCGAACACAAACATACTAATAATTGAGGTTTCAGCAATAATTTGTAATATGATAACTCCAAGAAAAGTACCAACGGTTGCAAATAGAGCAACTATAAGTCCCATCCAACCTCTTTGTTCTTTCGTAAAGAGTTCAGATAATAATGCATTAGTGGGGCTATAACCTAATCCCATTCCAACATACATCAGGAAAAAACAAACTGGTAACATTAATCCCGTTACTCCAGTAATAGAGCCAAAAATTGGAATTGCCATGAGTAATAACCCAGTTAGACAGCATCCTAATAATATAAAGGGTGCTCGTGCTCCATATTTGGATCTATAATCGTCACTAACAGCTCCTCCCACAATAGCAGTCAATAATAGGCCAATTGACCCCGAAGCTGTCGAATAGCTAAATAATATATCTGCTTCCGTTTTAGCTAATCCTAAATATGTTTGTAAATACAATCGATTATAATGAGTGAGAATTAAGGCGAGAACTAAGGCCCCCATAAAAGCATATAAGCCAATAGCAACCATATTTCTATATTTTTGTTGAATGGTTTTTGTTCGTAGAAAATCGGTAGTTAAAAAGTTAAATTTCCTATTTCTTTTCTTTTTTTCTTTATATTCATTAGAACTCAAGTTTCTCACTCTCTTGTGATGATAGGATGGCTTTCTTTAATTTTCTTAAAAATGTGACTTCTTTATTTAGATGTTGATACTATATCCTTCTTTGGAAAAAATAATTCTCTCAATTTTTGTTTTGATAGGTCACTACAAATTCAAAATCTGTTTGTTTTTGAATAGTTTTAATTTTATTGAATGTTAACTCTGTTTCCTGTTTTGTAATCACTGGAAAAATATAATATTCATTTATATATTTAATTTCTTTCTTTTCTTCGGATTTTTTGGAGATAAATGATATATGTGATTTTAATCTTCGATCTACCTGTTCTTTTGAGAGTTTTATTCCAGTATTAATTCGGGACGTAATTACTCCAATAAAATTAGGATTAATCTCATATCCAATACTATTTCTACCTGCGACCATTGCTGCAAGAGTTGTCGTTCCTGTACCTAAGAATGGATCTAGAACTGTATCACATTTAACTGAGAACATGTTTATCAGACGATATGGTAAATCAAAAGGAAAAGCTGCACTTCTTTTCCTCAAAGAATTCGTTTCTCTTATATTCTGGCCAATTCCCTTCAAGTCAACCCAAACATCAGAAAACCAAAGATTACGTTCTTCCCAAAAATAGGCGCTATTTCTCCTAATTTCTTTTTCTTTTACCGATTTAAATTTTCGTATCCCATTTTTTCTAAGGATCAATATATGTTCATGTTCTAAGGTCACATAAGCGCCTGAGGGTAACATTCCTGATCCCATAAATTTATTAGGAGCATTTGTAGGTTTTCGCCATAATATATTTGGTAGGACTTGAAAACCAAGTTTTAAACAATAGTTTAATACACGAGTATGATTCGAATAGAGTTGAAAATTGTTACCTATCTTTCTAGTTGCATCACCAATGTTAATACACGCAATCCCTCCATCTCGTAAAACGCGATAAATTTCATTCCATACTTTATCGAGTTCTAGATGCATTAATTCAAACGCTAAGAGACCTTGTTGATCTGTAAGTGCTTTTTTGATTTTGTGATTCTGATCTTCGAATAATAGGTCCCACATCTCTATCATAGGATACGGTGGACTAGTTACTACTAAATCTATAGAATCAGATAAAATTGTACTCATATTCTTTGAATCTTTGAAGAATATCTTATGAACTGTTTTCAGACGCATCTCTCCTAAAGGAGGATTAAGAATAAGTAATATTTAATATGAGATTATGTTCTATATTTTGTATTTTTTGCCATTCAAAGATTTAGTAAAAATAACCAAAGGTGTGAGAAAATACACGCCTCAATAGTTTTTTGAAAATTGAGTGATGCATAAATTTTACAAGTTTCCTATTAAACGCCGTATATGAAACCAAATCACACTAATTCAATAGATTGGGATATTTGGCTTTCCAAACTCAAAAATCCTGCAAAGTATAAAGAGTTGGTTCTCATGGATCACTGTAGTTCAAAAAAATAAGGGAAAAACAGACGATGTTTGATGTAAAAAAGGTTAGAGAGGATTTTCCAGTATTAAAACAAACAAAAGATGGAAAACCAATAATCTATGCAGATTCTGCGTGTATGGCTCTTAAACCTACTCCAGTTATAAATACACTCGTTGATTATTATACTAAATTCACTGCATGCGCAGGCCGAAGTCCCCATAGATTTTCACGGGAAACAACAAAAAAATACGAAGAAGCACGAGA